>NZ_JABXKO010000010.1:0-33240 GCF_017114965.1 Nostoc sp. JL31 | reverse complement strand
GAAATAGCAAATGAGTTCGCCGAAATAGCAAATGAGTTCGCCGAAATAGCAAATGCGATCGCCGAAATAGCAAATGCGATCGCCGAAATAGCAAATGCGATCACCGAAATAACAAATGCGATCGCCGAAATAACAAATATAGCGGTTCTCAATTGCGTGAAATACAGACCTAACCCCCAGCCGCTTCCGTTCGCACAGCGTCTCGTTGGCACAGCCTCTCGTAGAGAAAGAGAGGGAAGGGGAGTAAGCCTCAAAGGAGAGAGGTCAAAATGTATTGCATCCAAACAAGAAGCGCTATAACCCTCTTTTGTCACTCTTATTCTGAAAAAGATATTTTAGCAGTCGTTAGCTAGTAAAGAGTTGGGAATAGGAAAAAGTTTTCCTTATGCCCAGATGCTCTGCTTGCCCAATTCAAAAAAATTGACTCCTGTAAGTATTGTGGGTTGGACATCTTGTCCACCCTTGTTTATTATGGGCGCTCGTGTCGCCCACCCCACAAGTAGTAGTAATTTATTTATTGCTAATCCCTAAGCTGGAAACATAATTAATCCTTCGCTCGTCCTTCCGCTAGATTAACAATTTCTGTTGTTGTCAATTCACACACAAATTAAACTGTCAGCAATTTACTTTTAATTAAGTAATGATGATTTATCGTGCTTATCTAATTCCAAACCTCATCTGGTAAAAATAACTCAACGGGATTTATGACTTTTTCTCCGGAAGTTCAGCACAGTCATCAGAAAACAATCTAAGTAAACCTGATTAGTTACTCCTTACTTGCACACCCACATTTACAACATGAAATCACATCTACTGGCGATTAGTTTAAGCAGTTTGGTTCTAGTTGCAGGACAAGCTAAAGCCTCACAATTACAGTCTTGGTACTATGATTCTAGCCAAAATCAATTAGACCTAACTACCACTTCGGGAATAGAACCAAAAGCCTTTTTATTAGATAATCCTAATCGATTAGTGATTGACTTACCTGGAACTAATTTTAATTCCGATACTGTCAAACGAAGTTTTGGTAAGGCAGTGAAAGAAATTCGCCTCGGCAAACCAGACTCTCAAACCACTCGTTTTGTCGTCGAGTTAGCTCCTGGTTATGATGTTACTTCCCAAAATATATCAGTTAAAGGAGATTCCCGTTCGCATTGGAGTTTCAAATTCAATTCATTTAACCGCCAAAATAATCCCCTTGTTGGAGAAAATCGAGAAGATATTGCCATCAGATCCACAGATGCATCGACATTTGCTGGAGTTGTGAATCTTGGTCAAGAGATGGCTGGTATTACTTCTCAGATTCGCAGTTTGTTAGCAAGTTATAAAACATTGAATCCGGGAATATTTTTCTTAGATTTAGATACAGGAAACTATATAGATATTAATGGCGAAAAAAGATTTGCTGCTGCCAGTACAATCAAGTTTCCCTTATTAGTGGCTCTTTTCCAAGAAATAGATGCAGGTAGAATTAAGCTTACCGATAAATTAGTGATGCGGCGCGATTTAAAGGTGGGTGAATCTGGAATTATGCAATACAAACCCATCGGAACTAAATTTAGCGTCTTGGAAACTGCTACCTTGATGATGACAATCAGCGATAATACCGCCACAAATCTAGTTCTCGATCGCTTGGGTGGTGCAGCAAAAGTTAGTCAACGTTTTCGTAGCTGGGGATTGCAAAATACAGCACTTCGGAATCTCCTTCCAGACATCGGTGGCACAAATACAACTAGTTCCAAAGATTTAGTCAGGTTGGCGGCGTTAGTTTCTAATAATCGTTTGTTATCCCCAACTAGCCGCAATCAAGTTTTAGGCATTATGCGCCGTGTCAAAACCAATAGTTTACTACCAGCAGGTATCGGACAAGGAGCAACCATCGCCCACAAAACTGGTACATTGAGATTTATCATTGGTGATGCGGGTATTATTCAAATGCCCAACGGCAAAAGCTATTTAGCAGGTGTTTTGGTACAAAGACCAAACTACGATCCTAAAGCCGGAGATTTTGTCCGTGAAGTTTCCAGAAGAGTCTATAATTACCTAGACAATACCAAAGTTAGCAATATACAACCAATACTTGGCGATGCCTCCGGCGGGCTACGCCTACGCACTCGTTAATTAAGCGATCGTAACTACTAGTCCACCACATCAATTTTGAAGAGTGCTGTTAGCGATAGCGGGGCGTTTAGCCCGTGCTGAGTATTGAGTAATTTACTCTAAGCCAAGGTACTCACTACTCAGCATTGAGTAAGGTGAATAAGTTCGTAGTAAGGACTTTAGTCCTTGGCTTGAGGGCTAAAGCCCTCACTACGAACTCCGTAATTGCACCAAATCGTAAAAATAGGGACGTACAGATATACGTCCCTACATATCTATCTGTATTTAGGTATTTCGTCGTGAAATGAGATTAACGCAGGAAATTTGGTGTACCACTATTACCACTCCTACCAACAGCAGGAATTTCCACTGTGTCATCTTTAGCTTTACCAGTACCGTCATTGACAACGTAATTAGTGTTACCCACATGTCCATTAGGGATAAACAATTGTGGATGGTCAAAGGGCGCTTTATCAAACCGAACTCGGTCATCAGTCAGCGCTTTTAAAAAGGCGACCAATTCCTGTTTTTCTACTGGTGACAGATTTAGCGGTGGAAGTACTCCAAAATCACCACCCCGATTGTAAAAATCAATCACTTGCTCTAGAGTTGCCTGACCTCCATTGTGGAAGTAGGGAGCAGTTAGTTCGACATTACGAAGTCCAGGTGCTTTGAAAGCTCCGTTTGCAAACACAGTTTCACTGGAATTCAACGGTGGACTAAGAGTTGGGGGGTTTTCGCCCAGGAGATCCTTAAATTTACCCAACTGAGCCAATCGTGCCTCTGAAAGCGGATTACTACCCGGCAAACCGTCATGACCACCCAAACCAGGGTCGTCTGTGGGCGGTCTGACACCGATATTGAAGAAACCATTGTCTTCAGGGGAGTTTGGAGGGAACGGCGCACGTTTGATTCGTCCGTCTTTAGCCACGCTGCTTACTGAAGCCGTGGTTAATTCTAATCCGCTGTGGCAACCAATACACAGAGCTTTACCCTCAAACAGTCCTTTTCCTCGTTGCTGCTGCGCGGTTAAGGCACTGGTGTTTCCTTCCAAGTAGCGATCGTAGGGCGTATCATTGGCAATGAGTGTAGACTCATACAACTGAATTGCCAGCCCAAAGAATAACGAGAAGTTGTACTCTAGCAATGTATACTCATTAGTCTGCAAGGAGCGATCGGGCCTCTTGACAAAAGTCCGTCTACCTTCAGAGTCAACTTGGATGAGTCGATTAGACTTCCACCACTCCGGCTTGAAGGCATCTTCAATCATCTGAGTGTAGGTTCTATCTTTAATTCCAGGTTTAGGCGATCTACTATCTTTACCTAAAACGCTGTCTTGTGGATGAACAAGCTGTTTACCTAATGGTCTAAGAGGTAATAACTTTTTCGCTAGTTTTCGGGGGAGCTTTTTACCCTTACCAACGCTGAGGGATCTTCTGTCAATTCGCCCGAACTTATCACCAATTTCTTGAAAAGTGCGACCATCTGCGGACGACTCAAAGGAACTGAGTGGCGGCCCAACTGCTTGGGATGCCAAAGACGAATTCTTCAGGCTGACTTTCACAAATTCTAGACTATTTGGGGTTACTGCCTTGACGACAGCCGCATTTGGATCTCTTAAACCGAAGGGATTCACCCCATTAAAGATGTTTTGTGCCCTGCCATCCCAAAAGTTGCGGAAGTTGAATGCGGCATTTATCACAGTTGGCGTGTTACGCGGCTCGACACGTCGCACATTGATACCTCCCACGTTAAACACCGGATCTGGCTCGGTGGTAACTTTGTCTTCTGCATTCCCAGGTGTGACATCCACAAACTTCGTATTGAAGATCCCCTGAGAAGAACTGACATCGTTACGATCAGATACAATAGTCGTAGGATCGTTTGGGTTTGACAGCTTGTGGAAGGGAAAATCTTCTGGTTTGAGCTGATAGTTTGGTAGTGCGCCAACATTAAAAACTGAATCTGGATTCTCTGTACCATCGGCGTTGACCCGCAAAAGCCCAGGAGCAATCTGATTTTTGGATCTATTGTCAGCTCCCGCGTGGAAGTGACAACTAGCACAGGAGGTCTTTCCATCGCTCCCAACCTGCATATCCCAAAAAAAAGTCTTTCCTAACTTGATTGCAGCTGTTTTGTCTTTTACGAAGTCTCCAAGATTGTCAGGTTCTGGAACCGATACGCTCTTGAGCGAAACTGGAGGCGGGCCTGTAACCTTTGCTGATACAGTATTTCCGGCTATTACTGCTGCCAGAATAATGGCAGCAATTGTTGTAGTCCTTGAAAATCTCGATCTTAAGTAATTAGGTTTGCCATATCTGAATTTCCACTCTTGCCGCTTTATTTTTGTCACCAAAGATTTGAGCAAAAATCGACCTCTTGAGGTCAGCAATAAGTAACTTGATAAGGCAGTCGTAAAGATTACTAAGCTGATTATGGGTATAATCCCCATAGTTGTATTATAAAGTAACACCGAGATAAAGTATACATTTACGAGGAAGTTTGAAATTTAAGATTAATGTAAAATGAACACGCAAATTAAAAATTTTACGTGAACACAAAAAAACCTCTTCGGGCTACGAATAATAAATTGAGTTAGATAAATTGATTATTTTATATTGAATTTGCATTAACTAAACTATTAATATATTTTGTCGATAAGAGTTTGATAAAATGTTTAGATATTTAAATTAGATATAACTTACTTATCAGTCCTACTTTTTGGCTATTCTAATGTTACTACATTAAAGTTTTGGTCGGTGGCGCTTAGGGCTAACGTTATCGCTGTTGACAGTGTTTTTGTGGGGAATTATTACCTATTGCTCTTGCAGTAACTCTACAAGTGCTTGATGTCTATACCGTTATTTGGTTTCGTTTTTTAGTATCAATTAAAGAGAAGCCGGAGGTATAACTTATTCCCCTCCGGCTTCTTTATGTACAATCTACCTTTACTTGTTAGGCAGTCTATTTATTAAACTTGGAATTGATTAACGGCGTCTGCTGCCAAAACCACTTGAGCGGCGGGGTGCTGTACTACGCCCACTACCAAAACCACTGCCAGAATTGCGTCTAGGTGAAGTGGCTCTACCAGAGGGTTGCAATGTGCTACCACCAAAACCAGAACCAGAAGGACGGTTATTACCTGTAGTGCTACGCGGTGTATTGCGTATATTTGTATTTCCAGGATATGACCTTCTAATTGTTCCTGTATTGCGGAACGCAGTCCGATTTGTTACGGCTGCTGGTGGCGCATTATAGCGAGTTTGGTAGTTTTGAACTGCTTGGCCATAGCTTCCGCCATATCCTCCGAAGCCACTTAATCCTTGTCCTGATTGATAGACAGGGGGTACATAATATTGGGGTCTAAACAACATACTGCCAATTGCCTGTCCCGCCAAGCTACCAGCGACAGACCCAGCAAATGGTGCCCAGAAGCTATTTTCTCGACGGACTACAACCGTCTCTTGTTGTCCTGTTTGGGGATTGGTTTTATTCTCGGTAACGTTGTGGACGTACTCAAGTTTAAAGTCTTCCGTCAGATATAAAATCGGTTGTCCTTTTTCTACCTTCAGATAGGTTTTTTTACCCTCCTTAATTTGATCGTCAGTTAACCGCGCCATTTGCAAATTTTCAGTTGAAAAGGTTGGAGGCTTATTGTTTAGTAAAAACAGGTTGTACTCACCAGTTGCATCGTCATAAGTCGCTTGTTGTATTTGATACTCTCCATCACTCAACTTTGTATTAGTAGAAGTTTGGCTAACGTTCTTAGCTGGAGGAGTACTTTGGTTCTCGCCACCACAAGCAACAGTTGTGATACACAAACTCAGAGCTAAAAAAACGGCTGTAAATTTACGTACTATGGTCATGATCATTGGATTATTGTCCTATCTCTGAGCTTAACAATTTATCATCTGAGTAGTAAGTACGGACTACCCAACAGATTACAAAGGAATTAATTCTGGGTAATATTGCAACAGTTGATCGCTAGTGAGTTCATCGCCTAACTGTGCTGGGGAGAAATGTACTTGGATTGCCTTTAATCTATGTTTATAATGCAAATTGATCAATGCTTTCAATCCTTCTTTTAGCGCCTGAACGTTAGAAAGATCGGTTTCCAAATCTGGTACTTCTCCTTCATAAGCTACTGTAATCATCACAATAATGTTGCGAGTTACAGGTATAGATAAAGGTTCATTCAATCCAGAGTCAGAACTGTAATTTGGTTCGCTGAGATATCTTTCGGCAGAGTCAGTAAATAATTCATTCACATAATCCCCCGCCTCGCCCTCATTAAAAAATACGTCACCTTCGTTAGCAGCAGAAAGCCAATATTCATCGTATTGCAGTAGGGTTTGGCTGATTTCTACCAATCCTTCTCCTAAAACTTCTAAATCGCCATCGCCATCGGCATCGATCGCATCCCGTCCAGCACTATTCAATACTCCCAAAATTGGCGCTACTTCGCCTCCCCCTAAGTGCAGAAATAGGCGAAACACTACATAGCGAGTTCGACCAATCATTTTATTAAAGGTATCGCGCATTTTTTCCTCCAAAATTTTGTTTTTTGTTATTTGTCATTTGGTCAGATGTCTATGCCCTATAACTAATGACTAATATAATGAAATCCTTTGACAAAATCTATAATTATATCTAATGAAGGTAATATATTTTTTGTTGAATCACTGGACATATCATAAGCTGAAGCATTGAGAACAGAACGATTAATAAATCTTTTCCCAAAGTTGGGATGGTCATAAAGAATCAAAGTGTGGGCGCTGGAATTCGTTAAAACTATTTGGGTTGGGGCTTTACAAAAATTTAACTTTGCAGCTACTTCGATATTTTTTTTCGTCTGTTTAATTGTTGTAGCCTGATTTATAGCTTGTTCTAAAAGAGTATTTAATTGTTTTACTATATGAGACAATTTGAAGTCTTGATTTGCAACAACTTCACTGTTAATCATTTCCACAATGCTAGAAATATTCTTTTGGGTAGATGCTGCATCTAGAAAGGGAAGAATGACAATGTAAGCAGTGAGAAATAATGCTTCGTCACTATCTACATGAAAGGTGAAAATAGTCCGGCGACGACCACTTTCGATGCTTGGAGGTTGTTTCAGCCCTCGATATTCTTGAGCAATTTGGTAGTAAGCGCCTGCGATCGCAAAATTGGCTTCGTGTTCTAGGGCTGCATCAACAATAATCCGAATTGTTGGCGGTGTTTCGTTAAAAAAATCTCGTGACTCTTCAGAATGGAAGTTTTGGACAATGGAGCGATCGCCATTTGGGCTAAGATCGACCCATTCACAAACCATACCTTCAGTCTTTAAACCAAACCTGGAAGTGGCATAAAGCTTGGCTCCAGTTAAAGTTGCTCCAGTTAAGTCAGCACCGATCCATTCTGCTCTAATTAATTTTGCCTGAGTTAAATTGGCGTGGACTAAACTTGTATTTGTTAAATTGGCATTGCTTAAATCTGCGCCGCTCAAATCTGCCCCGCTCAATTTTGCGCCGCTCAAATCTGCCCACCGGAGATTTGCACCGCTCAAATCTGCCCATCGAAGATTTGCACCACTCAAATCTGCCCCGCTCAAATTAGCATGGCTGAAATTAACTTGTCTGAGTTCGGTATCTCGCAAATTTGCACCACTCAAATCAGAACGACTGAGATCACTGGCGTTTAAGTTAGCCATCTCCAAGTTGGCTCCGGTTAAGGAAGCACCTCTCAAGATAGTCTCACTCAAGTTAGCGTGACGGAGATTCGCTTGGCGGAGTGTCGCCTCTCGCAAATCAGCACTGGTGAGATTGGCCTCCAATAAGTCAGCGCGACTGAGGTCAGCGCGAACTAACTCGGCGCGGATTAATGACGCTCCTCTGAGTTGAGCGCGACTGAGATCCGCTCGAATCAAATTAGCGACATTGAGACTAGCGTTGTTGAGGATCGCGCTGCATAGATTCGCACCACTCAGTCTGGCTATATTCAGCTTGGCATTGCTCAAATTAGCTTCACTCAGATTTGCGCCACTCAGGTTGACTATACTCAAATTAGCATCGCTCAGATTTATGCCACTAAGTTTTACTCCACTCAGATTGGCTTCTGGGAAGTCAACACCACTAAAGTTTAAGACTCCTGCTGCGTATTGTTCCAGTAATTCCTCTACAGTCATCGATGCTACCCCTTGGATGCCAACTTTAATAGTTGGTAAAGTCATAAAAAACGGAATGTCAAAATCAAAAATGAATATTGGGATTTTAGGATTGGGACTGATTGGCGGATCTTTGGGCTTTGATTTGCGATCGCAAGGACATCATATCTTAGGAGTTAGTCGCCGTGAAGCTACCTGTCAAAAGGCAGTTACCCTGGGCAGCGTTGATGAAGCATCAGTCGATTTGAGCCTGTTAGCAACCGCAGAAGTTGTATTTATTTGTACACCTCTAGCCCTTATTGTGCCCCAATTTGAACAGTTAATCGCTCATTTGCCTACCGCTACAGTTGTCACTGATGTAGGTTCAGCGAAAGCACAGATAGTTAAGGATATTACTCCCCTTTGGGATAATTTTATTGGTGGTCATCCAATGGCGGGCAGAACAGACAGTGGGATAGAAGCTGCACAGCGAGATTTATTTGTTGATAAACCTTACGTATTAACACCGATAACGACAACCCCAACTAGTGCAATTACAGTTGTGGAAGAAATTGTGCGATCGCTCGGAGCTAATATCTATTATTGTCAACCAGAACAACATGACCGCGCTGTGAGTTGGATTTCCCATTTACCGGTGATGGTCAGTTCCTCGTTGATTGCTGCTTGTTTGAGCGAAACTGACCCCGATGTTTTGCAATTAGCCCAAAAGTTAGCTAGTTCAGGTTTTCGGGATACTAGTCGTGTGGGTGGCGGGAATCCAGAGTTGGGCGTAATGATGGCGCGGTATAATCGTCAAGCATTACTGCGATCGCTGCAACAATATCGTCAAAACCTCGATGAGTTGACTAACTTAATTGAGCAAGAAAATTGGGCAGTTTTAGAGGAAAAGTTCAAATCAAGGCAACAAGCACGACCTGATTTTGTTTAATAGTTGTCGGGTGCGTTTAGCTATCGGTAACGCACCCATTTTTTAATTTAGTGAGTTAATTGATAAACAGAATTCAGAATTCAGAATTCAGGAGTCAGAATCAATCATTCGGCGATTTCGACCCGCGACTGATTCAAGACCACGAAATCTATGATTTGATGGGGTCTTAAACCCGGTTATTCATCCACCAGTCGTACAAAATTCATTCTGTTAGCGGTAGCGGGGCGTTTAGCCCATTCTGGCTCCTGACTCCTGAATTCTGTTCGATAAAATCTTTAAAAATGCTACTCGACAGTCTGACAGTCACCAAACCGATGTACCATACAGATAAATTTACAAAAATCAACAATGGTAGAACGTCCAATTAAGAAATCGGAACGTCAGTCTCAAGGAAGCACTGACAGCAATTCCGAAAATTCGGATTCTGTAACCCCTATTGAATCCAACCCCAAAAGCTCAAAACCGAGCCGCGATCGCTCGTCTGACAAAGGAAAAAAAGGATCGTCATATAGGGATGAAGGCAGACAACCAGTGAATCCTGCACTAGCGCGTGGTCCAAAACCCGTTAAACCTCCAGCCCCCAAAGTTACAACAGAAGAACTTGAAACCGAATCAGAATCTATCTCTGAGGAATCTCAAGACTAATATTACAAGTTTTGCGTGTGATGTGGGAGGCTATAAGTATATAAAGACTGGGATTTCTGGCTCCGAAGACAGCGATCGCGCCCCCCATCACCATTAGATTATTTTTAGCGATCGCATATCTCACAGAGTTTCTGTATGTCAAATGCGCGAATGGGTAGGTGTACAAATTCCACACCCCAAAAAATTGCTTCTATCTCAATACCAGCAAGCATTTCACCCCACTCATTACCCAATTATCATCCGCGCAATCTCTGAAATGCTTACAAAAACTAGCGTGTCAGCCTTTAACTTTTCCCGGCACTCTTCCCAAAGGAATTCTCTAATGCTATGATTGCTCCAGAATCGCGCAACCGCACCTTGAAAACTAAATACAGCTTGGCTTCCGGGCTTGCGCCATTGCAATTCATCAAAATCCCTATTAGGGATTGAAACGCACCGATGCACGCTAAGGAAGGAACTTTTTGGAATTGCAATTCATCAAAATCCCTATTAGGGATTGAAACGGGAAAACAATTACACAAGGACACAACAATATGGATTGCAATTCATCAAAATCCCTATTAGGGATTGAAACGAAGATAGAGAAAAATGGGAAGCAATCTTATTTCAATTGCAATTCATCAAAATCCCTATTAGGGATTGAAACGCTTGTTTAGCTTTTGGCTATATCCTAAATCACGAAAAATTTAGCAATTAAAATTACTTTAACTAATCTACTTTTGCTATTTTACGATCGCCTCCTTTTCTGAGTCAAAAACAATTAGGGACTTCCAGTAAAAAAAATATCCCATCCCTGCGGGACGTTCCGCGTTCGCGTAAGCGTCCTGCAGGGTACGTAGGGGCGCAAAGCCTTGCGCCCCTACACCCCTACTGTTCTTCGCCTTTTTCCTGAAGGAGCGATCGCCAATCTTGCATCGCCTTCTCCGTCCACAGCCAATTTTTAGTTAATTTATCTACCTGGAAATTTTCTCGATCGGAATTGAGAACCGTTTGCCGCAACTTGATCGCTTCATTCAGATATTGCGTCTGCTTACCATTAGATTGACTAAGTGCAGATTTATACAGTCCAAGAGCTAAACCAGCATAAGAAGTTAAAGCATCTTGAGGAACAGCTGTATTTCTGGATGTTGAATTTGTGTTCTGTTCTTTGAGAGCTAAATTCAAAGCCTTGAACCAAGAATCATTGGCGCGATTCAGATTGCCTTCTGTGTAGTAGGCAAATCCCAAAGCGTTATTATATAAAAGCGATTCGGGTTTAGCTTTGGCAGCAGTTTCCCAATAACGGCGGGCATCATCGACGCTATAGTTATTGTCTCCAGTTTGGATAGACTGCCACGCCAATCGTCCCTTGTAAAAGTTTACAGATGGATCGTCAGCTTGTTTACTGGAAATTAGTTTTAAGGAAGTTTCAGCCGCAGCCAGTGCGCCCCGATTGAGTAATTCTTCTACAGCCAATAACCCACCTTGCAAATCACCCTGGCTCAATTTTTCCGTAGCAGTAGCGGTGACAATTCCAGTCGCTTCTATTCCTAAATCAATGTTCGGCTGCTTTTGAATCGATCGAGAATCAGGTAGAGACTGGGTGGGAATTACTGGAATATTAGGCAGTGCTTGGGGGCGATTTTGCCACCACCAATTTAAACCGATCGCAGCGGCGATCGCACTGATCCCCACAACACCCACAATCGGCCACATCTGGCGGCGACGGGTACGATTTCTTGGTGGAGGTGGTTGCGATTGCGAAAAATTAGAATTTCGCCAATTCTCTTCAAGGTTTCCAGGAGTCGGAGGTGGCGGTGGTGGAACTTCTCCCCACAAATCTGCTGACTCTTCTGAGGAAGTCATTTCCTCTGAAATCTGGCTTTGGTGAAGACTATTTTCGCGAATTTGTTGATCCGGTTCAGTTGTAGGTTTTTGGTTATCTAACTGACGAAACAAATCCGAAACTATCGCAGAATCTTCTTCATAGCTTGGGTCATCATACTCAATTTCATCAACCAGATCGCCCCAAGTATCTTCACCCAGCCAGTCCAACCCAGAAGAGTCACGCGTCAAACCAGTAGGAATCATATCCTCCATTCCTAAAGGCATCTCGCTATCATCAGGCATACCAGGGTACATCGTGGAAGTTACCCCTAAAGGCGAACTATACTGATTCAGCGACTCTCTACTTGCGGATACCTCAGTTTCCTGACTCAGAAAACCGTCAAATTCTGGCTGAAGATATAAAATCGGTAATGCCCAGTACATCTGGTGAGAACCATAGGCAGAAATTAATCCTTGGCGCACCCGACTTACACACAAATCTACTGGATATCCCTGACTTAAGTTGCGGTAAAACAATTGTGTGAGCGTCAACGCCACTTCATCAGGAATCCTTTCTGACATCGCCAAAACGCTTCTAATTCCGCGCTTAACGAGACTTTCTGCTAAGTTTCGTTCGCCAGTATCTCCAGAGGGATTGGACGCCGCTGTGTACGCGCCCAAGCAGGAATTAAACACTGCCATTTGGATGTTATTGTTGACAAGCAAACCTGCCAAATCGTCCCCAGTCAAGATTTCCGTTAAGCCAGTTCTGCGACTAACAAGATAAATTTCTCCGCCATTTCCACCTAAGTTACTATGACCAGAGTAGTGGAGAACGTGGTATCTGCCTTGTTCTAGGGCTTGCGTCAGTTCTTCGCGTCCTGGTTGGTCTAATACAGTGAGTTCAATTTCGGGGAAACGATTGCGACTTTCACCAGGTCGTGACGTTTGACGGTGAAGTTCAGCTTGCAGTTTAATTGCTTCTTGCTTCTGTAAGTCAAGACGGACTTGATCTGAGGGAGAAGCAATTACCATTAATACTTTGACACCACCTTGTTCTAGGGGTGTGGGCATATTTTGCGTAGGCGTAGCCCCCCGCAGGGATCGCAAAGGAGAAGCCCCCAAAATTCCACTTTGGAAGCGAGAAAAAGCCACATAAGGCCCAGTAGCCAGAGGGCGATCGCCTGCGTGCATTACTTCCCAAGGCAAACGAGCTAATCTAGTGTCTTTTAGCCCCAAACGTAACCGTAGTACTTGTTGATGGTTCTGGGCAATACCTTGGGCAGTAATCCAACTATCTCTGAGAGTGCCTTGAAATAGCGCGTTATAAAATTGTTGACCCAACGCCACCAAATTCACAGAGTTTCTGGCGATATCGCTTTCATGTCCACCAGAGGTAAATGGATCTCCTTGCAACACCGAATTCAACGGGTCATTCATCAAATGCCCAGCAGCCATCAACCAATCAGCTATAGGCCAAGTCACCAATTCTTCTGCCAATGGTACCCCAGGCGCTACTTGTTCCGTCCGCACCAAGTAGTCATTTTGCCCTACTGGGGTTACGGAAATATGGAATTCCTGGGTCACAACTTCTCCTGTCCGCCTCCTAAATCTGGTTTGAAACGCGAAAGTTTCAAGTCGATTTTTCGCTTCCTCTGATAATTTAGATGCATCGCGCCCCTGAATGTTTCTGATTCGGTGTCGTTTTGGTTTTTCTGCCTCTACAACTTTATCCGGATCGGATTACCTGGGTCTAGAACACTTAATTGGTAGATGCACCTTGATCTTCAACTCCCCTAGTTGGCTAACACCCACTGGGGGTTTTTTTATTTTTGGCAAACAACAGCAACTTCTGACGCAGATATTCTCTACCAGAAAATAGTGCTTAATCCTAGAATACTTGATTAATAGATGGATGTCCCTCGATCTTTAACTTCCCTAATTGAGTTAATATCCACTTTTATTTTTTTTACACACGACAACAATCAATTTTCTAATAAATTTATCCGGAGCATGGTGGTTAAACCTAGAACATTTAAGTGGTAGATGCACCCTGATAACTAACTCCCCTGGTTGGCTAATGCCGACTGGGGGTTTTTTTATGAAAATTGAGTGCTATCGATTAACCTTGACACACCCATTTTGTAAAGCAGCGCACCGATCGTTTAATTGGTAGGTCTGTCCTGATAACTAACCCCTCTGAGGTTTTTCTTTGATCGACAAACAGTAACAACTTCAACCTCTGCTAATTTATCCGGTAGCGACCCATTTATTTTAGAAAAGATTATTGGTAGATGCACCCTGATAACTCACTCCCCTGGTTGGTTACACCCACTGGGGGTTTTTTCTAGTTGCGTCACCGATAACGAACGCGAATGCGTCTCGTAGAAAAATATTAGCAACTCTTTTCCTCTCAGAGAAGCTACGCGTAGCTTGCTTCTCCATAAAGGTACGAACGTCACAGTCCGTTATAGACATCGCCATCAACCCTAATTTAGTGCATTTTTCCCGGAAGATGCTGGCTGCCCCTAGAAAAGATTATTGGTAGATGCACCCTGATAACTCACTCCCCTAGTAGGCTAACACCGACTGGGGGTTTTTTTTATTAAAAAAAATAACTGACCCTGATAACTCACTCACCTGATAGGTTAACACCGACTGGGAGTTTTTTCTACTAGTTGCGTTGCCAATAGCGATCGCGAGTGCGTCTCGGAGATAACTGCTAGCAAGTCTTTTCCTCTCACAGAAACTACGCCTAGCTTGCTTCTTCATAGAGGTACGAGCGTCACAGTCCGTTATAGACATCGCCATTAACCCTAATTTAGTTCATTTTTCCCGGAAGATACTGGCTGCCCCTAGAAAACATTATTGGTAGATGCACCCTGATAACTCACTCTCCTAGTAGGTTAACACCCACTGGGGGTTTTTTTATTTAAAAATAACTGACCTTTGTACAAATTTATCCGGAGTATGGTCTTCAAGCTGAGAACACTTAATTGGTAGATGCACCCTGATAACTAACTCCCCTAGTAGGTTAACACCCACTGGGGGTTTTTTTATTTAAAAAATAACTGACCTTTGTACAAATTTATCCGGAGTATGGTCTTCAAACTGAGAACACTTAATTGGTAGATGCACCCTGATAACTAACTCCCCTAGTAGGTTAACACCCACTGGGGGTTTTTTTGCCGTAGACGCATAGCGGTGAGCCACATAACTGGAGTAAATCACTATTACTGCTCTTGTTGCTACTGCTGGTAGACTTTGAGTATCCTCCTGCTGCCAGGATAGAGCATAACTTACTCACTCAATCCCTAAATCGCTTTCTTTTTATTGTGAGCTAGAGATGCCACTCCAAAATGATTGCTATGATATTTAATAACATTCTTAATTTTTTTTATATATTTTGACGAATTCCCTTTTAACTTTCACTATTTGTCTGCCTTAGCAAACTTCCTTCTTACTCAGCACAGACTAACAGACTAAATGTCATGCTACCGCTAACAGCACTCCTGAAGCAATTGAAAACTGCTAGAAGTTCCAATTTTTTAGCTGGCTGGGATTAGAGGGTATTTGTGTGGTAAACAGGCGGTCTAAAATTTCTGATTTCTGTTCTGAACTGAAGTTGTCATAAAAATTTTCAAGGTTCTCAACTATTCCAAAATTTCTGAAAGCCTCTAAATTAGAATCTGGTTTTTCAATTAGAGGTTTTTGTCTATTCTGGGAATAAGTAAGTATGTCTACTGTATGATTATTCTTTCGATACACAAGCTGCATCAATAAATCCATTGCAACAGTTGGCAGAACGCGGCAGGTATAAGTCACGAAAAAATCAAAAGTCATATTTCCTAGACGGATGCGATCGCCATCTTTGAGCTTGATCGGCCTAACAGCGCGATTACCATTCACAAACGAGCCATTGGTACTGTTGAAATCAATTAAGTAAAAGCCTTGCTCGTCAATATGCTGAATAGCAGCGTGGCGACGAGACAGATGATTGTCAGCAATGCAAATACCACTGGTGCGATTACGACCTATCGTCCAGATTTGTTGTGGCTGTCGTAAACTCTGAGTCTGATTGTCGCCCAAGTTAGTCATCAAATAAACAGCAGCATTATCCACTACACCATGTACGTAACCCGCCTTGACTCTCTTCAACGACGGTTGAGATAGGTTTTCTAGCTGAAGAATTTCATCTAGAAGGCTGCTGTGGTGTTCATACAACTTGAGGAATACTTGATATAAAGTTAATCGCCGTTCTATTTCTGTTTGTGCAAAGTCAGTCATTATACGTAAACCTTATACTACCTGATTTCGGTTGTAATATACATCTCCAGCCGACAATCAGGGATAATTGATTTTTTGCTTTTTACTGCCATCTGAAAAATTTAGTGGTTTCGGATCATTTTATTTTACAAATTTTAGATTTGATATTCCCTGTTCTTTATAGACATAAAAAGCATGTAAATACCTTTAGAAAATTATTATGATTCTTTATTGTTTATTGTAAATAATCATTTGTTATTTGTAACAGACAAAAATCATAAAGATTTCATAAAGAATTGACAATCATCTGCGTATTTTTGCTAGATATTTAGATATTTATTAATATTAGTGCGAGTGATGGCTATCGCTCAACCTAAGTATTATACATATTTGGTCAAGTCTGAATAAATGATAAGTTTTTATCGAGAAGAATCAGGGCTAATTTCCCTAGATATAAGAAAGATAAAGTTCAGCCTTGTGATTCTTGTAAAATAAGTGTTTTAAATTTGTTAATAAAACTGGATAACTTAAAAGCAGGGAGGTTGAAGCTATTCTGCTAATCTAAAATAATTGATTTCAATAAAAAGGATTCATCCATCAGGATAATTTAGAATCTAATATAGGAATTCGTATAGAACTACGGCGACAAGAGAGACTATTCCCGATGAATTGGGAAACTCCATCCGTCTATAGGTTAGGGTAGTTCACACTTTAAAATCACAACAAGCCTCGTTTGCCATTGGGGCGCACGGTCATCCAATTTGTTTTTGCTAGTGCTAGCTGCTCATCGGAAACTTTGGCACTGGTGAGATTAGCACCACACAGATTAGCTCCTCGGAGGTTAGCATTGCTGAGATAAGCATTGCTAAGGTCTGCACCTCGTAGGTCTGCTCCTTCTAAATCAGCATGGTTAAAGTATGCTTTGCTCAAATTAGCATCCTTAAGATTTGCTCGAGTAAGACTGGCTCTGCCAAAGTCACTATTGTGAAGATTAGCGCCCTGAAGATTGGTTTTTTGCAACTGAGCAGAATGGAAATTTGTTTGAGATAAATCAGCACCTTGCAGATTTAGCAAATTTAAATTGTGTAAGGCAAAATCTCGTCTTCCCTTCAGATAAGCTGTTAATAAACCTTGGGTATCTAACTTCCGCCCAACTTTAGAATTTTGAGCTTGTGAACCATTGCTGTTGCTACTGAAAGTCGTTGATTTGGCCATCCCAGAACCCTGGTGCGATCCCGCAGCTTCCGCTGCCTTGGCTCGTCTAGCACGAATCGCTGCCGCTACCTGTGCCACTCCAGTGCTGGTAGCAGCAGGGTTGTTACATAAAACAGCAGAATTTTCCAGGTGATTATGTGTTCGCTCTTTAGATCCATTATCAGATTTAATCAGCAAACCCTTTGCTAAACTATCTAAGTATGGTTCTATTTCCAATGCTCTGAGAACTTCTGCCGCTGACTGATAGCGATTACGTACAGACACCTCTAACATTTTTCGCAACACATTTCTTAAGTGATCGCTCACTTGCACAAGCTGCTCCCACATCATCTCGCCAGTGTTGGGATTGTAATCTAAATCTTTAGGAGTTTTGCTAGTCAGTAAATAAATGCATGTTACCCCCAATGCATAAATATCACTGGCATAGACTGGACGCATAGCCATTTGCTCTGGAGGTGCAAAACCAGGAGTACCAATTGCATACGCAGTTAATGCTGTCTGTCCTGATGGACCTGTCGCACCTTGGCTGATTTGGTTTTTGACGGCACCAAAGTCGATAAGTACCATTCTGGCATCTTGAGTGCGGCGGATTAAGTTGGCTGGCTTGATATCACGGTGAATCACCTTTTGATCGTGGATGTATTGCAACAGTGGCAAAGTCTCGCTCAAAAACTGCTTGACTCCGGTTTCGCTCAAGATGCCGTTAAGTTTGACCTCCTCTTGCAAGGTGTCACCACTGATATATTCTTGAACCAAGTAGAATTGCTCATGATCTTCAAAATAGTCTAACAATCTTGGTACTTGGGGATGATTGCCAATCTTACCTAGAGTTTTGGCTTCTCGTTCAAAGAGTTCTCTGGCCATCTGTAAAACGTGTGGGGCGCTTCCTGATGGGCGTAATTGTTTGATTACGCAACTCGGTTCTCCTGGTAAGCCTTGATCGTTGGCTAGGAAGGTCGCCCCAAAGCCACCCTGACCTAATGGTTTGATCACCTGATAGCGATCGCGCAACAGTAGTTGCGAGCCACAAGACTGACACCTTTGGCCATACACCAAATTTTCTGGATTGGAACAGGTAGGATTTAAGCAGTAGCTCATGCACTCTCAACTCGCTGCACGAATAATCACGGGGAGTGTTATACTCCCTTTCAATTATTTAGACATTAATCAACTCTTGCCAGGTAATTTTTGCTGGAAATCCTTTGAAGAGTTCCTAAAGTTTAACTGAGATTACCTAAAGCGATCGCTAAACAAGATTATTTATTATACTTACACTGGCAAATACTGTTTATGCTACTTTCTACCAATTTGTAATTCCTAATGACGCTCTCTCAAGGCTTGTGACGTGTATCGTGCTGTTGCCCCATTGAGAAAATCAGCTTTAATCTGGTTGTTTGTATAGGAGAATTGGTATTTAAAGATATTGGAGGGCAGTGCCCAACGCCAGTTACTATATTTGGGGAAACCCCAAGACGGGACTGGCTACCCTACAGAAAACCGCTGTAGGATTTTGGATGCCCAAATTTGGAGGCAATTTAGAATCATCTCCATTAGTCGTTAAGAGATTATTAGCTAGCTTTCATGTTCACACTAATCAGCTGTTCGATAAGTGCAAAAACATCACTGCGACTGAGTTTCTCTTTACCATTAGCAAGGGCGTCAAGAGTGCCGTTTGCTAAGGTGAAGGGGATTTGACAAAAATCTAAGGCTGGCCCCGTAGGAAGGTCTTTGATATAAGCTTCGGCTAGGCCTAGATTGCGCCGGGCATACTCTTGCATATTTTCTGCGCTCCAACCTTCTGGGAAAAATTCTACCCCACGCCCCAAATCTTCATTGTGGTTACGCAGGATATTAACTGCTTGTAAACCCCGACCAAAACCAATCGCCTGGGTACGGTTCGTTTGTGTTCCATCATACCAAGTCCACAAGTCAGAAAGTAACAGTCCCACTGCACCTGCAACTCCAAAGGTATAACGATCTAAATCAGATTCCGTATAAATTTTCCAGTTTTTTTCTGCCCAATAAGCCATCCGGTCTGCCATTGCAGCAGTGGCATCCCAAATTCGAGGTGCAATGGTGTCTGGTGCTAGCAGTGACCATTCTCTAATCCTCAAAGTGACTTCTTCTAATGAATTCTCATACCCACTAAATCCCGCAAAGAAAGCATCTACCGCAAAGCCATCAACTCCTGCCTGTAATGTCAGGCTAATGGTTCTTAACAGCTTTGCTTTAGTAGCGTTATCTAGTTCGGGATGATCTTCAATTTCATCAATGGCACGCATACACAAATATGCTGATGCTACTGCTTCTTGCAATCCTGGCGGTAAAAGACTAATTGGGATATAAAAAGTTCGGCTAGTTTCTTTGAGGATTTGCAATGCATCTCTACGTAAATTCATGTTTTCACTCCCCACTTGATTTTTGCACCACATGAAGTTTGCAGTTTTTTGATGATACTGGATATAGTTTTGACTAAACCTTAAAAACTATAGACTATAAGATAGGCTAGTATTTCATCTAAAAATTGATAGTTTTTGGTGTTGCAATTAACAAAACTCTCAAATTGATCAAAGTCTAGTCTAGTATAGAGGTTTTTGGGTGCAAAAGTGTTTGAAGTGTCGTTTAATATAGCTTTCATAAACTTTTAGTATAGATATAAATAATTATGGTAATATTTGGTTAGATATGACCAAATATTACCATAAGCAAACATCCATTTTAGGGATTTAAAATTACTTGAAGTCTGCGTTAATCTGACTAACAAAGTGTAATTATTGTATATATAAAGACAAGTCTGGAAAAGCTGACAACGGATAACAGCATTTGTACATACCTTTGGATGGGTACAGTGGTTTACCGAAGAGTTAGGGTCAGTTAAATTGGACGACATAATAATGCTGCAATGCCTGAGTTGGACTATACCTAATGGATTGGAGTCAGAACCACCTTGCTGTTCAAAGTGACATAAAGTGACCAAAATTCAAAACAAGAAGTTCCCGTATATTTACGAGATTGGCAATAAAAGGGAAAATTCCATACCTTTACCCTTTACCCCCTTACCCTTTTCCCCACTTCTGCAAGAAGTGCGAATGAGAGGACACCTCCCCATCTGCTCTTCGCAAGGGGTTTATTTCGCGTATTCATCAAGAATCGGTGTTATAGTCCAAATTATGTTTATAAACAAACCGAACGGTCTGTAAATATTCAAAAAAATATCGAAGTATTCCTAATTATTAAATTTTCTGAATCCCTTGTTGATACTGTAAATATTTTTTCTGTAATTCTTCTGGAATGGGAATAAGACGATTATTTTGCAGACTGACAAAACTACCCTTCTGGCTAGCCACTGCTGCTAACTCATTGTTAGATAAAATTTCAGCTTGCACAGTCCACTTTAAGCGTCCTAAACCACTCAGCCATAAACGTCCAATCACTTGATCAATAATCTTTATTGGACGTTTATACTCAATTTCAGTCCCAGCTATAATCGGTGTATATCCTTGCTCAATTTGTTGATTGAGTTGCCAATGTTCATCTAAAAACTTTAGACGTAAATCCTCTAACCATCTTATATACACGATATTACTCACAATTCCCATAAAATCAATGTCGTATGTTTTTACAGGAATTGCTAATACGACTTCTAATGGTCTGTGTAAGTTTTTATTTACTAGCATTATTTCTTTTGATATTTTTTAATACTGCTCGGTCTATTCAATTAAAGAGAAGTTTTCAAGTATTGATTCAGGTGATTAATTACCCTATGGATATGAATTGAATCTCCATAAAGCTTGCTCATCATTATGCCTCCTTCCAGTGTTGCGATTATGATAGTAGCGATTTCATCAGCACTCACTTCCGCGCGAATTTCACCCTTTTCAATTCCTGTTTCAATAATTCGACAAATTAGATGCAGCCAAGAGTTCATCGCCTGTTGAGCGCGTTCTCGCAACGCCGGATGAGCATCATCACTTTCCACAGCAGTATTCAGCAGTGGACACCCTCCCTTGATCGGTGGATTTTCTGCGAAGCTACTAAATACCCCAATGATTGCTTGCAGACGTTCTACTGCGTGGCGTTTGTTTCGTAATACAAATCTAGTATGCTGCTTAATGCGAGCGATCGCAAAATCAAAAGCCTGTAGCGCGAGATCATCTTTGCTTTGGAAGTGATTGTAAATTCCTCCTTTCTGCAATCCAGTTACACGCATAATGTCTGACATTGATGAACCTGCATACCCCTGTTGATTAAACAGTTCGGCTGCTTGCTCAAGAATTCTGGTTTTTGTTTCTTCGCCTTTGGACATTACAGCGATTTTGATAGTAGGGAGTAGGGAGTTTATTAAATTGAAAATTGCTGTAAATAGCTGTAAATAAAATATTACCGACCGAATGGTTTGATTTAATTTATCATGATAGTTGCTTGTAAGTCAAGCTTTTTTCAGCACTGGGTACAGAACTAGTACAGTACGGCGTAAATAAACCACCCATTCAAAACCAATGAAATGCTTACGCTGTATTAATTTTTAATTTTTAATTTTTAATTCCGCCTTGCGGTACTAGGCATTGGCTATAGCCAAAGTTTGCCAATGCAGATTTCACCTGGTTATAGACGCCGTTAGTTTTGATGCTACCTCACCATAATTAATCAGAATTTTGGCATTATCAGGAATTTCAGCAGCAATGTTGGCGATTTGACCTTTGCCAAACAGGATTTTGACTGGATTGCAAAAAACAAAGTTTTCCATGAGTCATTAAACTAGGGAATCGGAATTGACTTTGAGTATTGTAATCACTTTCAGGATGTTGCCTAATTGCAGCATCAATGCGATATATCGCGTCTCTACAAAGTTTGGAATTATCCTTATGGTGATTAACTTGTAGGTAAATTTTTGAGCAACCAGTCCGTAGTGAGTTTGACTGACTGCGGTGTATTATCCAGATAATTGAACAATATACAACGCGAATACGCTGGACGTTTAATCATACTTACGAGTAAAATACGGTAAGTGCATCGCCTTACGTGGTTTTATATGTAAAACTGTAGAAAAACCTAGTTAGAAGTTGAGTTTAGCAGAGCGACTGACCAATAAGCAGTTATCAAAGTCTATTTGAGCTAAATGCCAGTTGTCATGCTTACAAAAACTTCCAGACAGGTTTTAAGTTGTCCAGGAATCCTTGAGAAACACGATACTTGTCATAACTAGCCCTGTCTACCACTGGGCTATAGTTTGGCTGAGTTGCTGCTCTCTAACTGCTCGTAGTTAAGTCAGTGAACAGTTATCAAGGCTTCGTTTGGGGAATTAATCAACCCTTACCGACGCTGCTCACTTATAGAAGTGGGAGACTCAACAGGACTTTGATAACTGATAACTAATTGTTGAAACCCCCGAAGAGTATGCACTATCTATTACTACCGTTCTTAAGCTTTTTTGTTGGTATCATCGTTGGTTTGACGGGAATTGGTGGAGCGTCTCTCATCACCCCAATGTTGATTTTTATTTTTCAGGTTCCGCCTTCTATCGCTGTGAGTTCTGATGTTGTGGCCGCCACCTTGATGAAAATTGTTGGTAGCATCAAGCATTGGGAACAGAAAACCCTCGACACAGAAGTTGTCAAATGGCTGGCATTTGGGAGTGTTCCAGGCTCATTGTTCGGAGTGGGGATTTTGCACTTCATTAAACGTACAGGTGAATATAACCTGGATAATATCTTGCTCCGTTTGCTGGGCGGGATGATTTTGCTAGTGACAGTGTTAGCACTAGTGCAATTGTTGTTATTGACTTTTTTCCCCAAATTTAATTTACCCGAACTGCCAAAGTTAGACTTAGAAACTAACTTTGGTCGATTTATAACAATTAGTTTGGGAGCAATTTTAGGCTGTTTTGTCGGTCTAACTAGCGTCTCATCAGGTTCAATGTTTGCCCTAGTGCTGATTGGGTTTTTCCGCCTTGATGCACGGAAGTTAGTGGGTACAGATATTTCACACGCAGCAATTTTACTGCTGTTTACAGCCCTTGGTCATCTGAGCCTGGGAACAGTTGATTGGAGTTTGGTACTGCCTATATGGTTAGGCTCTGTGCCTGGGGTGTTATTAGGTGCTAAAATCTGCCAAGTAGCTCCGCAACGCCCACTACGGTTTATTATTTACGCCATTTTGATGATGGTAAGTTGGAAATTAGTTCATCAGGTGTAACCAATTTGAGATTTTCAATTCCAAATCCAGCATTCAACATCCAATATTGATTAACTTCTGATCCAAGATAGTAGAGTAAATGTACCTCGCTCGTACATAATGAATAGACCCAAACCAATTAAGACAAAAGGTACAACAGCCTTACCGTAGCGACTTAAAATATCAGCAATGGTAGGTTGACGGCTTAAAAAATAAGCGATCGCACACCAAACCCCTACCATGATAAAAAATATACTTAGAATTACTCCCAAGCTGGCAAGATCCTGACCAGCGAATAAAGGGATATATATACTAATATTGTCACCACCATTAGCGATCGTTACTGCCGCTACTTTATAGGTTTGGGAGTGCAAAATACTCAAAATAAAAGATAATACTGGGTTAGTAGGTGTAGGTTCTCTAAAATCACTACTGACTGTCTGAACTGTTATAGTTTCTTCTTTTCTAGATATTAATTGCTGAATACCAATTGCTATTGGTAGTAATCCTAGCAATCCTATCCATTCTCGCTGTACAACCAATCCACCAAAAAATCCTGGTAAGCTGGCGATGATAATGGCTGTAAAACCCAGATATTGACCGAGTAAGATATGCCGCCGCCGAAAATTACCGTCTATTTGTGAAAAAAATATTAACAAAATAATGATGTCATCTATGTTAGTAGCGATAAAGGCAATTATTCCTTCACTGAAGGCTGTCCCTAGCTGACTCATGCTGGATTTTTAGAATCTACGATTTACCACCATACCAAATTAACCTTTCAAGTAATTGAACTACACCACTCCCCACTACCCATTCCCCATCTCAGTCGTAGTCTAAATACCTGAAAACTACTGTCAAATATGAGCGAGCTAGTTACTGAAATTACTACAGGGGCAATTGCGTTCATTGCCACTAACATTGATGATATTGTCATTCTATTGTTGTTTTTTTCTCAAATAAATGCTAACTTTCGTCCCCGGCATATAGTTGCTGGCCAGTTTCTCGGTTTTACAGTTCTGTTAATGCTTAGTCTTCCGGGTTTGTTTGGTGGATTAGTTTTATCAAAAAACTGGATTGGATTACTTGGTTTACTACCAATCTCCATAGGTATCAGTAGCTTAGTGAATCGGGAAGAAGATTCATCAAAAGAAGTTTTAGCTGCCACAGAACAAGCTCAAACATCAACAATTACTAGCTTTTTTTCCCCCCAAGCCTATAGTGTTGCAGCTGTTACAATTGCCAATGGTAGCGATAATATTAGTGTCTACGTGCCTTTATTTGCTAGCTGCAACTTAGAGAGTTTTTTGGTAATTATCGGATTATTTTTTCTCTTGTTAGGAGTTTGGTGCTACGTTGCATACAAATTAATTAACAATAGAGTCATAGCTGATGTATTGACTCACTACGTTAATTATCTTGTGCCTTTTGTTCTGATCGGATTAGGCGTTTTTATTGTATTAAAAAGCGAAGCTTTAAGTCCAATAAAGCTAGCTGCTAGTGGTATCTGTTTGATGATTTTGGTGAAAAACAACGAAAGTGCCGATGAAATTGGCGAAAATTCTAGTCGATAAACGAGCCAATTTTAGATTTTTATCGAGGAAGGCAGGAGGAAAACGTTTTTTGTTTTGCTGAGTATCGTTAAAAAACAAGAAAATACTCTTAGACTTTTCTTCGATAATAGTGCCTGTGCTGTCTAAATACTGTCCATTGGTATCGAAAACAGTTAATCCATCTGGAAAAAGAGGGGCAACGACATTATTTAAAAAGCTTTGAAAATCATTATTAGAAACCTGATATAACTTGCTCAATCAGGCTGACGCGAGACTGAGTAGAAGTTAGACCTGTAGAGACGCGAAATTGGATTGGGTTACGCTAACTTCCTACTGTACTAATGCGTCTCTAACAAGGATTTTGGGCTTAATTGATGGGGATTCAGACCCCACCTGAATCAAACTTTACTCAACCACTCATTCTCCTCTGGGTCTTTAAATAGTGAGGTGCTGAGGTAGCGTTCACCGAAGCTAGGCTGGATCATGACGATTAGGCGACCTGCATTTTCTGGTCGTTGTGCCACTTGAATAGCCGCATATAAAGCAGCGCCAGTCGAAATCCCCGATAGTAATCCTTCTTCTTTTGCGAGGCGACGGCTGTAAGCGATCGCTTGCTCATCCGCTACCTGAATCACTTCATCCACCAGTTCTGAACGGTAAATCGCTGGGATAAATCCCGCGCCAATACCCTGAATTTTGTGAGGCCCTGATTTGCCGCCTGCCAATACCGGACTGTTGCTTGGTTCAACTGCGATCGCTTGAAAACTCGGCTTCCGTTTTTTAATAACTTCTGCAACTCCCGTAATCGTCCCACCGGTACCGACTCCCGCCACGAGAATATCTACCTCTCCATCGGTATCATTCCAAATTTCTTCGGCTGTGGTTTCGGCGTGAACTTTCGGGTTAGCAGGGTTGCGGAACTGCTGCAACATATAAGCATTGGGCGTTTTAGCTACAAGCTGCTCTGCATGAGCGATCGCTCCTCGCATCCCTTCTACCCCTGGCGTTAACTCTAGTTGAGCGCCATAAGCTTTGAGCATGGATCGTCTTTCGTGGCTCATTGTGTCAGGCATCGTTAGAATGAGATGGTAGCCCTTGGCAGCTGCCACCATCGCTAGCGCAATTCCTGTATTTCCAGAAGTCGGCTCTACTAAAACAGTTTTTCCAGGGTGAATCAAGCCTGCTTCTTCCGCCGCTTCCACCATACTCGCGCCAATCCTGTCTTTCACAGAAGATGCTGGATTCATGCTTTCTAGCTTCACCACAATCCGAGCAACCGCTCCTGAAGCTTGGGGAATCTTGTTTAATTGAACTAAAGGAGTTCGGCCGATTAACTCTGTGATATCTTTCGCTATCCGCATGGGGGTACTCCGTCGTGTCTAAATATAATACATTGGACTCTGCTGGGCACGAGTTTCTCTTTCGTCGCACAAGTTTTGGAGTGTATAACGACCCAAAACTTCTATTGAGGCAGCGTTAGCTTGCTCCCAAACTTCATAAACCAGAGTCTTTTCTAGAGTCGGAGAGTTAGAGGTATCTTTCTCTTTCCGCTCGCCTTCAACCAAAGTGACAATTTCAAGTATTGTAATCTGCCAAGGTTCCCGAACTAAAACGAAACCTCCTTTAGAGCCGCGTTGACTCTGCACCACACCAGCACGCCGGAGGTTGGTCAAAATTTGTTCCAGATAGCGCTCAGGTATGGGTTGCTTGGCAGTAATCTCGCTCATGGTTAAAGGAAGTTTTTTTCCGTGGTGGCTTGCCAGCTCTAAGAGTGCCAGCAGCGCGTATTCCACTTTGGAAGATAGATCCAAGAGAGCGTAGTTTTGGCTATTCAACACTGTACTCAACATACTACGGTGAATTGAGGGACATATCGCAGTTTATGCGAAATTAATTTTTTTCAACTGTGGAATGTGATAGCATCCCACTTATTACCCACAAAAACACTATACTCTATCGACTTACCGTAGATTGTACTTTTACACAATTCTCATAAAGGACTTGATCTTTTTCTGGGAATTATCCTGAGTTTCTGTTTTCAGAGCCTCACCTACCAACAAAAATCTCAACAGAGTATGCTACTAACTGATTTGCGAACCATTTTTGAGCGTGACCCAGCAGCCCGTAACTGGCTAGAAGTATTGTTTTGTTACCCTGGACTGCAAGCTCTAGTGTTTCATCGATTGGCACACTGGCTGTATAAAATTGGAATTCCGTTTATACCAAGATTCATCTCTCATCTTAGTAGGTTTTTAACCGGAATTGAAATTCATCCTGGGGCATTAATTGGCCAGGGAGTGTTTATTGACCACGGTATGGGAGTAGTGATTGGCGAGACTGCGATCGTGGGCGACTATGCTCTGATTTATCAAGGTGTCACCCTTGGCGGGACTGGCAAAGAAAGCGGCAAACGCCATCCAACTTTAGGCTCTCATGTGGTTGTGGGAGCAGGTGCGAAAGTATTGGGAAATATTCAAATTGGCGATCGCGTCCGTATCGGAGCCGGTTCTGTGGTGCTACGAGATGTCCCTAGTAACACTACTGTAGTTGGGATTCCAGGGCGCGTAACTCGTCAGAACAACTTAAATAGCAATGTTCTGGATCATGATAAAGTACGCGACGTTGAAGCTGAAGTAATCCGCGCTTTATTTGAACGTGTCAAGTCTCTAGAGAAACAGTTTGAGCAGTTGGAACAATCAAGTTCGTCTCCTACTGAACTTGGCGACGAACAAACCAACAACCCTAAGACTAATAATTCTGATGGGATGATTGAAGATTTTCTTGATGGTGCGGGAATTTAGGGAATGGAGGGGAGAGGTGACAGGTGATAGGGAATTATCTGTACCCTGTAACCTGTACCCTATTCCCTTTTTTAAAATACCCATAGGTTCTTATAACCTGATATAAATGTAATACTACGGTTAATTTATCGGAGAATAGTTTTATATAATATGGTGTCTTTGTACACAAGCTTATCTAGTCCAAGCAGTAACAATACTAAGCAAGTTTTTGCCCGTAGGTCATTTCTGCCAGAGCATCATAACGATCTTTGGAAGATTGAAACGGGTTTCGTCAGGACTTTTACCTATCTGGAAGATGGTACAACTGTTGCTCTAGGATTGTGGGGCCCTGGAGATGTTGTTGGTAAGAGTTTGTCAAAATTAGAACCTTATCAGATGGAATGCCTAACTAAAGTGGAGGCAACAGTTTTACCTCTAGAGCAGTGGACTGAACTAACAGAAACTCTACTTGCCCATATCCAACAGGCTCAAGAATTGATGATCATTCGTAGCCATAAAAAAGTGGATACTATGCTCATCAAGCTATTGGCATGGTTATCCAAAAAGTTTGGTTCGGAAGTTGAGAAGGGACGTTTAATAGATATGCGTCTGACTCATGAAGACCTGGCGGAAATGATTGGTTCGACTCGTGTTACCATTACTCGTGTTCTTGGACAGTTTGAGCAAGAGGGCTTGATCGATCGCCTCTCCCTACATCGAATTGTCCTAAAAGAAGAAGAAATTTGGTACTATGAAATTTAAATTATTTCAGTAAAACCAGCTATCGCCGTCAGCATTCGGCTTGCCAACAATTCTAAGATTCAAGGATTCCAGGTAAGCTAAACCGCGAGAAATTTGTGGCACTGTTCCCCGCAGTTCAATGTCAAAGCATCCATCTGCATCTGCACTTGGTAGTAGCATAGCCTTGGTAATATTAACTACCAAGCCGTAAGTAGAAATTAACTGCGAAATCACGGGCGCTTGCAGATAGCATTTGGGAATATGTATCCGCAGACGAATCTGAGTGACTTGGCTTTTTTCAGAAACTGAAGAAACCAGTGATAATCTGTTTTGGAAATTGGTTTTTTGGTTATTTAGTGCTGCCATTGGATAGTGATGATTTTATTAATTAGCGTAGGCGTAGCCCGTCGTAGACATCGCTACCGAGACAAATCCAGCCAAATTGTCCTTGAATTACGAATTACGAATTACGAATTATTAACTTAGCGATCGCTATAAACGCTAGACAAATCCAGCCAAATCGGTAGTCCCAGTTTTTCTAAATAACTCAGGCTAGAGTAGAGTTGCTTTGTTCTCCCCCACAAATCTAAATCAAACCAGCCGTCATCTTGCGTATCGGGTTGAAGTATAGCACTGGTAATATTGACCGTTAGTCCATAACGAGAAACTAATTCGGAAATCACTGGTTCTTCGTAATAAGATTTTAAGACGCACAGTTGTAAGCGCAATCGATTGGTTTGACCCAGAGAAATCCATTGCTGGAATTGTTCTTGCCATTTATTTGTCAGCCATGCAGAGTCTTTGGGACTCAGTTTGGTAGCTGGATTTGGGAAAGTTAGAGTGTGCTGGTTGGGTTGAATTTGGTTAGCGATCGCTAGTTGCAGCAAATTCACTCCCAATCCTTGCAAGTAAGATAAACTATTTGTCAGTTTTTGGGGATTTCCTGAAAGTTCCAAATCAAACCAGCCATCGCTGTCATTGTCGGATGTCAGGGATGCAGCTTTGATATTGACGGTTAAACCATAACGAGAAACGAGCCGAGAAATTACAGGTTGCCTGTTATACCGTTGAGGCACAAGAATTCGACTGTGGACTGAAGCAGGTTCTACAGATTTACTCTCAGACATCAGATTAATTCCCAATAGCGATGCTTAGGTTGGGCTGCACCTACGCAATTTTTGGGTTCGGCAGGGAATCTTGCTAATGCCGTGCCCCTAAAATTCAACTGTGTGTGGTCGAATATCAGCCTCATAGAAATTTTCATATTTCTGACTTTTTATTAAACTACGGTAACTCTACGAATTTAATGGATTTAATTGTTATGTACAGGAAATTATCACAAAGTCCGCAAAAAAGCAATCAGCAAATTAACGTAAGTTAGGAGCAATGTATGTAGAGTACTTGACGATAAAGGAATTGGGAATTTATTTCATCTGTCTCTTCGCTGATAAGCTGTTCCACATTTAAATTGCATAACTACGGCGGACAAGATGCCCACCCCACAAGAGTTATATAAATTTTAGATATGCAAACTAGATGTGGTTTACCTTATCGTCATTATCTTGGAATCAAAACTGAACGCATCCTTTTTACCCGACCTCACCAAATCGCGTTGCTCCCGTTCGATGTTCTTGTGAGAGAATAAGTTACACATAGCTTTTAGGGACTTACATGAATAAACCCTAAAATATCATCACCTGACCCTGCAACTGGGGAATGTCGTTTACAAGATTTAAGTTTTAATAAGCACCGTATTTATTCACGAGTTCCTCACATTCTTTTTCTAATATCAAGCATCAAGATTGAGGCGCTCAAGTATTGCATTAATTATCTTGAGAATTCACCGTCTTAAACAACTTTAATAACGTGAGTATAATCTATATGAACTTTAAACAGTTTGGTGTATTACTGTCTATATCTACAATTTTTGGAATGAACGTTATTGCGACCAAGACATTGGCTCAAGATTTACCTAGTATTACTTTTGGAGCAATAACAACGGTTGGATGTAGTGTTACAAATACGCTTCCTGGATCTGCCCTTATAACCTTACCGATCGCCTTGGATCAAATCAGTGCAAGCGAGGGTCAGCGTCAAAGTTGTATTTTACGTGCTCAGATTTTTATTCCTAGTGGTTTCTTCGTCAAAGATATACAGATACTGTACCAAGGAAGTGCTACAGTTAGTTCAATGAGTAAAGGTGCTAGCTTAAACAGAACCTATAGCTTTAGTGGTGGTGCTCTTGGTCAAGACATATCTCCCATTAAAACTACCAACTTTACATCTAACGGTTCTAATGGATTTGCGGAGCAAGATGGTATTACTGTTCTATCTACTTCATGTGGTGGACAAGGACTATTAGGTATTAATATAATCGCACAATCATCACTAGAAAGTTCTATAGACATCTCCAAAATAGTAATATCTTCTGGTGAACTGTCACCTTGCTAAATTTAATAAACTGCATTACTTTCATTTTTAATTTTTAGCTCCCATTTAATCAGAGCACCTTCGTTAAGCAATTTACTCGACTTATTTGCCAGATATTTACCCATTGATGTTGGCGAATCGCCCCAGAGGTTGTTTTAAAAGTATTTCGCTGTGACTTTAAGCATTTTTAGATCCCCCCTAACCCCCCTTAAAAAGGGGGGAACCGGAATCAAAGTCTCCCTTTTTAAGGGAGATTTAGAGGGATCTAAAACTTTTGATACCGACAAGAAGACTTTTAAAACATCCTCTCATATAATACTGCCCCCTTGTTATCAACCGAAGGTCTTCAAATGCCTTTTCTGGTATCGTCTTAGCGTCAATTAAGATGGGATTATCCAAAGTTTTTGCCTCTTGGAAATCCTATGCACCTACTTTACATCCGACTTGTGTATAGACGGTAGCAAAGAGCGGGAGGAACAAAAGAAATGCATATTGCGTTACAAAGGGGCAAGGAGAGAAATAGCTTTTCATTGCCAATTACCGCAGCTTCACGGACGGATACCACTACCGCCATAAAGATTAAAACCTCTTAATACTTAGTTAAATTAAATACATCGACAAGGACGAGAGCAAACCTCTCGAACGATATGAGCGATCCACGCACAACTACGTGGGACTTAGTTGCTACTTGAGCTAATTATTAATAAACTAACAGGTCAGTGCTGGCGCGATCGCAGAAACTTTAAACTTTAAATTCATATCCTAAAATTACCTTGTTATTTACCCTGTTAGGATATTAATCAGCATAAGATAGTTGGTTAACTTTTGATTATAAAGTTTGATGATTAATATTACTAAATTCAATAAAATTGATCTTCTCGTTTTGATTGGAATTGTGATTATTGGTCTTATACATTTACCTTTTCCATTTGACGGAGATCAAGCATTTTTTAGACTTGGTGCTTTGGAGATGCAACAAGGAAAGTTACTTTATCGTGATTTCTGGGATGTGAAGCAACCGGGGATTTTTTGCTTTTACTTTTTGGCAGGAACTTTATTTGGTTTTGATGAGATTGGCATCCATCTCTTTGAACTTATTTACATGGTGTTTCTGTCTATAATATTGTTGCTGAGTCTAAAAAGCTATTTTCAGCATCCGATAATCGCAAGTCTAGTACCTTTGTTAACGGTTGGCGTTTACTATACTGTTTCACAGCCTTGGCATCTTACTCAAGTAGAGGCACTGGTTAGTTTGCCTTTATTTACTTGTGTTTGGTTGACTTCTGAATCTTTTAAATGTGAAGGAAGACAAAGATTTTTTCTACTTTTAATGTCAGGTTTTATTGGTGGAATTGTCCTCATATTTAAATTAATACTTCTGCTAATATTACTTTCATTTTGGCTAACTCTTTTGATATATGCTGTGCTAATCAAACGCGAGCAAATTCAAAAAGTTTTTGTAGAAATATTTATTCCAATTTTTATGGGGATTATATTTCCTATTTTATTTATTGTTAGCTATTTTGCCTGGTTTGATAGTTTACCAATTTTGTATCAAACATTCTTTTTATATCCACCTCGGATTGTTGCTAATTCACAATTTGACCCAAATGGGCTTTTTGCAGGAATAAAATGGTTTTTAAATAATTTTTACCCTCTACTTTTAGCCGCTACTGTTGCAGTAGATGTATCATTGCGTAAGTCTAAGAATATATTGACTTTGCTACTTGTTGTTTGGTGTATTTTTGCTTGGGGTGTGATTGTTGTACAACGTGGGGCATTTTGGGAATACCATTATTTACTATTGTTTGTACCTTTAGGGATTTTAGCAACTAAAGGATTAGATGTTTTATGGGAGTCTTTAAAAAAATTGAGTTCCCCATTTACTACAATACTGCTGATATTTTTGTTTTTCTTCCCTTTATCGCACACTCTTCTAAAAAAGAGTGTTGTTCTGGTTAATAACAATTTTGCTTTAGCTGAAGATACACGATTTAAATATCAGACTGTTTTTAGAGAAAAATATCCATCTCTTCGTTCAGAGGCTGAATTTATCTCCCAACCAGAAAGTTTTCCTGGTAAGATTTATGTAGCTGGCGATCCATCTATTTATTACTTCTCCAATCGGACTCAGGCAACATCACTACGTGGTTGGGCACTTGAATATTTTCTGCCTGAGCAATGGACAAAACTTCTAGAAGAGTTAGATTCATCTAAGCCTCCTTATATCTTTATTGATTATATTCAGCAGCCTACTATCAACAAAAATTTTCCAAGAATGCTAGAATTTCTTGAGGGAAGATACCGTATTTTACGTCAAAATGATAACGGTATTTGGTATACCCTTTTGTAGAAAAACCACTACAGCAATTCTAACTCTTGTGAACCTATCCCACTAATACCGAAATATGGTAATCTACTTCTCGTATGAGAGGGGTGTATCTGTGTATGGCTGGG
>NZ_JABXKO010000027.1:0-3955 GCF_017114965.1 Nostoc sp. JL31 | reverse complement strand
TGTATCAGGTCAAAGGCTAATTTCCCTAATATTATTAATCTCACTTGCCTATACGAATATTAAGTCCGAGAGAAAAGAAGTCTAATTAGACATTTTATCTTAGTTTTTTGTGCCTATACTTTTATTCTTTGGCATCAGTTGACAGGTGGTTTGAGACGCAGGTGGGCTAACAAACCTTTGAACACCTTTACTGAAGCTTTAAAAGCATTTAGAACGGCTATGTCTTATCGATTCTTCGATTGGTTGACCCTCAACCGTGACGTGTTTACTGCTTATAAAGCCAGTTTGAGCTTTACCCGGATTTCTCACAAGCAATAAAAAATCAATTTACATGACCTCATGTAAGATATTTTTTTGATACATTATCAATTCAAATTTAGGTAGGGAGACAAAATTAGTATAAAACCATAGCTATAGGGATAAAATAGTTACCATATTATTCTTGGTAGTGAAAGCAAAATCCTCGGTTCATAAAATTAAGCATTTAAAAATTAGACTTGGATCAAACCAAGCTCAAAGCATCATTAATCAGAGATGAGTGGAAATGCACCAAAACTAATATTAAGCGGTATTCGGGAGCATTTTTAAGCATCGGTAAGCAGCAGCCCAAATATGTTTGGAAGGATTTGAGGTACTAATTGCAATTAAAATTCGCCGTGCGCTTACAGTAATCAGTGCGACTAATTTCAGTAATTTAGTCCGAATAGTTCCGACTTGGGCGTTTTGTAATTCTGTCTTTGCCAAACATTTTGACCGCAAGGCATTCATCAAAACGTAAGCTATAGAAGAAAACCACAATCGTAACTGATTGCCCGCAAATGTGTGTGTACTGGTTATATCGCTAAAAAGTTCCAGTTGTTGTTCTTTAAAGCGGTTTTCCATCTCACCTCTAGGATAATACTTCTGGGTATAAAGTTCACCTGTAGCCATCTTATTTGTAGTAATTGATGTGACTACAAAACGGATATTGGTTCCCTTGACTCCATACTCAACTTTACAGACAACACGGCGACTACGACTCCAAGATTCACGAGTCTGGTATTCTAAAGATTTATACCAAATTGAGTTATTAATCAAGTCAGAAGCAACTTCAGGAAGTTGTTCATCTGGGTTAAACACAGTTTCTAAAAATGAAACTACTGTTGATAGTTTCTGCTCATACTCAAGCGATGCTCTATTTTTAGTCGTGGTAGTCATCTGAATTAAACGACTGTTTTGCGCCAATCCAAAAACGTAATCAACTCCCGTTTGGGATTCATACCAGTCCATGATATTGTCTCGTGAATATGCACTATCTCCACGTACTAAAATCTGGACATTACTCCATTGCTCACGTATTTGTTTAATAACTCTTTGTAGTTCTTCTAATGCACCGGCTGCTGGGTCTACATTTGAAGGTCGTAGTTTTGCTCCCAATAAGTGTTTGCCACAAAAAATATAAAGTGGAGCATAGCAGTATCCTGCGTAATAAGTATTGAAAAAAACTTGCTCCTGAGTTCCATGTACTAAATCATCAGTTACATCCAAGTCTAAAATAATTTGTTGTGGTTCTTTGGTGTAAGATTCTAGAAATATATCCACAAATAGACTTTCAATTTCTGATGGACAATGCCCGATTTTATGATAACGACTATCTGCTCCTTGCTCTACATCTTGTGGACAATGTTCCAGCCTATTTAATGTACTCTTTCCAGCTAATATAACTGCTTCATTTTCTAGTCCAATTCTTTTTTGTAATGCTAACGCAAACATTGGATCATGACGTAATTCTTCATGGTCATTCAAATCTTCATATCCCATGACTAACCCGTATATCCGTTGTGCAATTAAGCTTTCTATTGGATGCAACATTCGGTTGATTTGACGGTAATCTTGGAAACATAGGGCTAATCGTGATGTTATCTGCAATTTTCGGTCTAGTTCCGCAATTAAGCCTAACCCAGCATCGGATGTTACCTGTCACCCAGTGAAATTTACTACGATTGGGGGTGATTTTGGCTGTTCAAATTTGAACTGTTTTGGTATCGATCGCGTTGCTGGGTGAATCATCCTTTAAAACTACTGAAATTCTTGACATATATACATCTTAGCAGTTTTTATCTCCCTTTTTTTACGAGTTGGTGAGAAATCCGGGTTAATTTTTGTTTAAGTCCCGCCAGTGTCAAATAATAGTGCATTTGCAGTTTTCGTATCCTCTCAAAGTTTGTCTCTCCCTATTGAGTGATGCTAGTTCTATGCCTGGATTGACAAAATGTTTGATAAATAGGTTCTTTAAATGTAGAAGGTGCGATCAAGGTTTATAGTATCCAAGAATCTCAACGAACACTCGCGATGCTGTTGGAGGATTTTGGTGGGGAGTCATTAGCAAAATTGCGTTCTGAATTGCCCGTTAGGCGATCGCTCTGTTAGTTTAAGTAAAAACACGGGAAGAATAATGTGGGTCTGGGCAGAGATATGCATAGGATTCCCTTATTCTTCCTACTCCAGACTTACTACAAGTAATTTTGGAGTTCCCTAATGATTGAACACTTAATGCATACAGTCAATCAAAATACCGAAGCATTTGCGGATTTATTGTTCGGATTTTATTTAGATGGAGACGCGGTAACTCGACAACAAATTGAACTGGAAATACTTGATTTGGCGAGTAAACATAAAAATTGGCATGAGCATGGACAAGATTTAGTGCAGAGATTACGAGAGTTGGCACAAAAAAAGGGATTATAGGGACAGACAAGGCAACAAGGCAATCTCATAGCATGAGCAAACTGGATCGCCAACAGATATCTCGCTACTTTCACCCCGTGTAATAGGCAATTGAAAGTGCTTCTATGTCTGCCATGAGGGGATCACATCTATGTAACGTTCAAATTCTAAAATTTTTGGGAATACTAAGTTTACGTTTTTACGAGACATAAATAGATACCTTACAACCCTGGATAAATTGCAATCTCGATAGAGTTGGCATTTATCCAGGATTTTTTATCAAGAAAGGCAGAGGGCAGGAGGCTCAGTTGGCTTTTATGGAATTCTGATTCCAGCACTAAAGCCTGTTACCGTAGGAAACAAGGGGTTAAGACTAGGGTGTTGCACCTCACTCAACTGAAACCCTATCTACGTAGGTAAAAAAAGTGGAATAACTCTTTATTCGACTGTAATGGTACTTTTTTAGCTCTTTAATTACTATTCTTTTTGCTATAACTGTTTATCTATTCTCAGATACGCCCGATAGTAGAGCAGGATTTGAAAATAATCTTAAATTTATAATTTTATTTACTCTGCGATTAGTTATGTGTTTTAGCTCAATATTTAGTATTGTAGCTTACTTAAATAATAGAAATTATTCCGTAGCTGCCTTACTTGAAATTAGCCCTATAATCTACAGTTATGATACTCCCACCGATCACCAGCCCTTATAGAAAATCAAACTACTCTTCTTGTTGAGCGGCAGTTTATAATATTCTATAAAGATGATTAAGAAAAATGATTAAGCCTAAAAATGTGTATCGCGGACACTCAATGGAAAAAGTTGGTCATGGTAAAAGAGCGGGATTTAAAACAACTATCAACGAAAAAGAATGGTCTGCCGTGACTGAATTAGAGGTAAAAACAGCAATTGATGTTTGGATTGATGAAGGAATAGAGCCTTAGTTATTGCCTACATAGCTATACTTTGTGCCGACATGAATAATTGAGTTGCGAAACTGGGAGGTACGGAATAGCCGATGATTGACCCAGCAGTGGCAGTCTCGTTGGGAAATTCGTACCAGTCAGGAAAACCCTGTAACCTCGCTGCACCTTGAATAGACAAAGACTTGACTGTACCATCAGGCAACCAGATATCAGCGAACTTACTACGATTGCAGCCTTTGTGATCTGTAAAGTGGGATCGCAGAATGGTATTAGCAGGGTGTGACCCTGGCTTGTACTTGGGTAACTTGCGTCCTCCAACCCG
>NZ_JABXKO010000119.1:0-133772 GCF_017114965.1 Nostoc sp. JL31 | reverse complement strand
TCCGGATCTAAGTGAGAGGTGCGGGAGATAATACTCCCCATCGACTCAACCTAATCTGAGCGGGGCTAACTTAAGTCGAGCTAATCTATTGGCAGCTAATTTGAGTGATGCTAATTTAAGTGGGGCTAATCTCAGTTATGCCAGACTGAGCCTGGCTAGGTTCATTGGTACTAATTTAGAGGGTGCTAATGTGACTGATGCTGACATAATTGGTGCCACATTTGAAAATGCCAACCTCAAAGGGTCTTACCTTAGTGATTTCGGTTACATTAACAATGCCTTGTTCCAAAATACTATTGTTGGTGATGGTAGGATTATCGTCGGGCCAGAGATAATTCATGGATGAATATTCTGGGTTACTCTATCAGCCAATAGGAAGCTAATCAAATAAGAATTTTCATACAGCAGTTTTCAAGTATATGAGGTACAAAATAACTCAAGTGTCTGCTTTCACATCCGATATTGCTTGACAAGTTAATTTCGATAGAAAAAAATTGATTATTTCTAAGCAGACAAAATCTATTTAAATTACTTTTTATAAAATCTTAAGATTTCTTAACTTAGTTTAAAAAATCTTGGTATTGACTTCAGAATATAAGAGCGATCGCTTTGTAAAGGTTAGTTGATATTAGTTGTCAAACTGCTGGTGAAGTTAGAAACTAAAGAAATACAACACACGCAATTATTTTATGACTGCTATTTCTAACCTAGAATTCAAACGACCAATTTGGCAAACCGCGATCGTATTGACCTTGGGCTTTTGGCTCAGTGCTAGTCTAGTTTTAGATTGGGTAATTATGCCTAGCCTTTATCTTTCTGGGATGATGAGTCAAGCTGGTTTTACGACAGCAGGCTATACGATTTTTTGGAACTTCAATCGGATGGAATTATTATCAGCTGCTGTAGTTCTGACTGGGGCACTAGCTTTGAGCAAAACCCGATATCACTGGAGTATTGGTAGTATTGTTTTATCTGTGCTGCTGCTAACTATAGCTGTCCTTGATACCTATTTTTTAACTCCGCAGATGTGCGCTATAGGAGTTCAACTCAACCTATTTGAAGCTGCTGCTGCTATTCCATCGACAATGAATTTACTACACGGTAGTTATTGGGTACTAGAAGTAGTGAAGCTGGTAGCTGGTGGTACACTTTTAAACTGGTGCTGGCGGGAGCAATTTTAAGTAGATGGAGAAGTATAACGGTGAGAATTTCCACTTATAAATCTCACGCCAAAGACGCAAAGAAATTCTTTGCGTCTTTTTGCTACATATATTTTATCGGTTAATGAATGCGATATTTATAACAGGCTACGCCTACGATTTTTCAAACTTGGGATTTTTTGGGTAAATTGCTACCATAAAATGATTTAGTTTTTTGTAAATGTAATTCAATAAGCAGACATATAATTATCTTTTACTGTAGATTTTTAGCTTTTCCGGACATCTAAACAAATAAATATTTATAACAATTTTCTGGAAGATGATATCAATTAGTTTTCATGTTTACTTTACTGATTTATCATGAAGTTTATATATTTCTGCTAACTTTTTTTGAAAATTATAGTAACCTAAGTTTTAGTGAGTATGTTGCTTGTTATCTACCATCTAGCTGAAAATAGCTATTTTGCAGGTATATACTACTAATCAAGAATTTCCCTGTAAGTTCTTGAATTTGTCACTCCAATTTGTGCAGGGTGACTATTTAGCCCCACACAACATTAGAATCCGTTTCCAGTACTTATGAAGAGATTCCCTTCTGCTGATTTGGTCGCCTGTGCATCTCACCACAAACCATCATGGCGGCAATTATCAGCAAACTCCTTCTTGTCCAGAGGTTTACCATTCTCTTGTGCAAGTGATAATTTTGCCGAATCCCAAGACTAAGAGTTGCTCTACAATCACAAACTTAAGTAAGATATTGAACTTTTGGAATGCTTAGTTTTTAATAATACTTTTTCTCTTGTGAAGTTACCCTCAAGAATAAACTTCTTGAAAAAGTACGCGACGACTTTCGTCACGGATATAAAAACATACTTCCTCAGCGCGGACTTAATGCCTAAAAGCCTTGATAGAGAAACATTTAAATTTACATGAAAGTAGATTTTGGTCGCTCCAGACTTTAGGATTAGGAACAAAAAACTTTTGCAAGAGAACTAAAGTATCTATAATTTTAGGCTGCAAAATACGGATAACAATGATACTTTTGTGACTGATGGGCGAGAGCCAATGGTCTTTGTGTGGCACTTGAGTTACTGTTAGATTGGCTAGATTAGCTAAAGATACAGAAAACCAATCTAATTTTTGAAATACTATATCCTGGCAACTAGTCGGGCAATTTTGCTATTGGTCAGTAGCATGAATTGGTTTAGTTGTAAGTTGTGGATTATAGCTTAACAGAGATTGGTGAATTAAGAGTTGGGGGGTGTGGAATCTCTGTACTAACTCTAATATGACCGCTATATTTATCTGAAAAGTGCTTTCAACAAAGTCACAGTGAATTCCGAAAAGGTAATTCACTAATTTTGCCTGCAAATGTTAATTTTATTCCAAAGCTATCCCAATGAAGACACTTCCGATTAGTAGATACAGATTTTTTCAAAAGCTCCAGCCCTTAACTTTGTTGAAAAAAATCACTGGTAAGTCGGTTACTGGTTGTTTACAGGTGTTTAGCACATCAGGCTCTTGGTCAATATATGTAGATGAGGGGAAACTAATTTATGCCTGCTACTCAGAGAAAATGTTTGAGCCGCTTTACAGAAATTTGCAACGCTTGAGTCAGCAAATTTCTACTCTCCCTGACGGAATCAAAGACCAGTTGCGGGCGATATTTGAAACTGGTATTGAAAATCAGGCAATACCAAACCCAGATTATCTGGCTATTTGTTGGTTAGTCAATCAGAAATATATCAGTTCTTCTCAAGCAGCAATGCTGATAGAGCAATTGGCGCTAGAAGTTCTAGAGTCATTTCTGAATTTAGAGGAGGGAAGTTATGAATTTATTCCTGAGAGTTTTCTGGATGATATGCCAAAGTTTTGTTATCTAAATCTACGTTTATTAGTTGAACGATATTTAACGCCCCAGAATGAAGCGGTTTATCGTCAAACATCATCAAGTTATCAATCGCATACCTCACAATTTTTCCAAATAAATGAGCTACAATCTAAAGCCAAAACTACGCCAAAGTTGCCTAAAATAAACGGCCATAAGCCATCAGCCTACTCGATTAATACTAATGAACACAGGGGTCAGCAAATCATCCAACCGTCTGCTGACAGAAAAATCTACACAATCTTGTGTATTGATGACAGTCCTACGGTATTGAATGCTATTAAAAGTTATTTAGATGAGCAAACCTTTTCCGTTATCGGAGTCACTGATTCTTTAAAAGCTTTAATGCAGATTATCCGGATAAAACCCGACATAATTTTGCTGGATATATCAATGCCTAATCTCGATGGATATGAACTCTGCTCTTTGCTGCGTAAACACTCATATTTTAAAAATACACCTGTGATTATGGTGTCAGAAAAAGTAGGATTTATAGATAGAGCTAAAGCTAAGATAGTCAGAGCATCAGGCTATTTAACTAAGCCTTTAAAACAAGGAGATTTACTAAAAGTCATTTTTCAACATATTGTTTAATTTCCTAATAAAAAAATTACTTAATTTAAACAGCCTATTATTTTAGAGATTTAAGGTTGAATATTATCTGCTTCACTATCATTATAGTTATATAATATTGTCTGAATGAGTTAAAATTAATCAGTCATTCTCTTATAGAGGCGGATTAATACAGCAGAATACAGAATGGGCTACACCCTGATGCGCTAACAGAATTCAGCACTAAAACACGCTTTATACTAGGGTAACAGACTTAGCTTGTGTACCTCACCAACTTGAAATCTGCTACACAAGTTGTTAACAGTGACAAATAGTCAGTTAATGTACATCTTTTTTCAAACTGGTATTAGTTATAAGCCCTAACCGAAAAGTTGGTGGGGTTATTTTTCCTGAAATGTCCAGACTCCTTCATCCCAATCTGATTCTGTTGGGGGTGATTGTAACCAATGCTGACAACGCAACAGATGCAACATAGCAGCTTTATCCTGGCTGTCTGCTGCCAAAACATTAGCAAATTCAGCCCTAGCACGAGAAAACTGCCGCTGGAGGTAATACTCACGCCCTTTATGATAGTGCTCAATCACTTGCAATTTTTCGCTTTCAATTGGATTGGAACGCAAACCCAGTAATTCGTATATGGCTACTGGTTCGTTTCTACCCTTGACACGAATGTAATCTAGTTCCCTAGCCCAAATATTATCTTGGCATGGTTTAAAAGTGTTATGGCTAATAATAATATCGCAACCATACTGTTTACTAACACTTTCTAATCGAGAGCCAAGATTAACGCCATCGCCAATAGCGGTAAATTCCATCCGCTTACTAGAGCCAATATTCCCACTAATCACGGTATCTGAGTTGATACCAATGCCGATTTTAATTCTGGGTTTATCATCTACATGGCGACGTTGATTAAATTCGTGTAGGCGATCGCGCATTTCTAAGGATGTTTGTACTGCCATCCAAGCGTGTTCTTCTAATGGTAGAGGAGAACCAAATACAGCCATGATGGCATCGCCGATGTATTTGTCAAGAGTGCCTTTATGTTTAAAGACTGCCTCCACCATTGATTCAAAATATTCATTGAGCATACTTACCACTTCTTCTGCTTCCAAGTTTTCTGTTAATGTGGTGTAGCCGCGAATATCCGAAAATAAAATCGAAACTTCTTTGCGATCGCCTCCTAGTTTAGCATCATCTAATTTCAGCAATTCTTCGGCTAATTCCTGGGTCATGTAGCGGTACATTGTACTCTTGAGCCGCTTTTCATCACTGATGTCTTCCATCACCACCAGCGCCCCACGGACTTGCTCTTGGTCGCTAGCATCGGCAATGGTGTTAATCGATAAATTAATACTATGCTGTTCTGTACCAGTGCCCAGAAGTGTGCGATCAGGGTAATATTGCTGACGACCTTTTAAATCAACTGCATGTAAAGCATCCTGATACCACTTGCTAAAGTCACCTTCTTTGATGCCAATGACATCAGTAACTAATTTACCTTCTAAACGGTCATCTACTCCCAATCCTAGCAAACGCTTGGCGCTTTCATTGGCGGCGATAATTAATCCAGTTTTATCAGTGGAAACCACTCCATTGGAAAGACTACGCAGAATGTCCCGTTGCATTTGTTCTTGTTGCTTGACTGTGGCAAACAACTGGGCATTTTGCAGCGCTACTCCGGCTTGAATATTAAAAGCTTCCATGAACTCTTCATCGTTGCGGTCAAAGCTAGCTTGGAAGCAGTCGGGAGCTTTCGGCCAATCAGCTGGATTATAAGGGGGAAAATCACCAGATTTCTTTTTATTTACGAGTTGGGTAACGCCAATTAGTTGTTCATCGCCGTTAAATACTGGCATACAAAGTAAGCTACAGGTGCGATAGCCATTTTGCTGGTCTAGTTTTTGGGCTGTTTCTGAGTCAGGATCGTAGTACAAATCAAAGCCAATATTCAGCTTCTTGCCAGAAGCCGCTACTATCCCAGCAAAGCCTTTACCTACGGGGACTCGTAACTCTTTCGTTGAACCATCATCTTGAGTAATTTTCGTCCACAATTCATGACGATCGCGGTCTATTAACCATAGTGTACTGCGATCGGCATTCATCAGTTCTTTGGCTTCATCCATCACCCGTTTGAGGGTGTCTTCTAAGTCGAGACTACTTTGAGAAAGTGACTTGATCGCCTTCATCAGCGCCGCCACTGCTCTTTGTTTTTGAGTAGCTACATAAAAAGAGCGCGAGGACTCTAAAATCAGGCGAATCGAAGGGGCAAATTCTTGAAATAATTGTTCGTCAGCACAGGTAAAACCTCTGGTATCAATGCGCTCTGCAAGTGGAGCATCGTGATTATTTCCAGATTTTAATTTATTTAGTAATTGCACTACTGCAACTAATTGCCCATGTTCATTTAACAACGGCAAAGCTAACATGGTGTAGGTGCGATAGCCAGTTCTTTTTTCTTGTTCTTGGGCAAAATGCGATCGCGGATCGTTATAAAAATCAAAGGGAATATTAATAACTTCTTTAAAAGTGGCAACTTCACCACCAATACCTTTATTAGCAGGGATGCGAATTTCTAAAGAGCGACCGCCCTCACCCTCAGCTAGAATTGACCAAAGTTCTTGTTTTTCTTCATCCAATAAAAATATCGTCGTCCGGTCTGCTCCCAACAATTCTCCGGTTTTCAAGGTAATCGAATGCAACATTTCTTGCAGAATGGTTTCAAACCCATGAGAATCAAGCATTGATAGGGTTTGATGAACAATCTGTAATTTTTGCTCGACATCCTTAACGACCTGTTTAAAAGTATCCTGAGTCAAGGGAGCAAGAAACGTAGAAAAAGTTCCTTGTCTTGTGGCAAGAGCACCCACAGGAGCAGGATTTGCTGGTAATTCGAGGTTTTCTTGGTTGTGAACACCAATAATCAAATCGGTGGTCTCCCCACAACTTCCTTGATACGCTGACATAACTGGTATTTTTTTATATAACAGAATAAGGTTTTAGATTTAACGATGAGATTAAATTTATGTAAGTGGTGTTAAAAGCAACAATTGCTCGACATTATCCATAGTTTAATCGCTTGTTTAGCCAGCGTCATCCTGTGAATAAACGCTCAAGCTGATTACCAACAAGCATGGCTTGACCAAAACCCCTTCCCATTGGTGGATACAGATGATAAATAGAGGGTTAGACCCCTCATATAAACGAGAAAACAATGTTTTCCGCAGGCGAGAGATTGCTAATGTTGCCTCGTAAGATTTTGCAGGGACAGACTAATGAGCATTGCTATATCCGTAGAGTATAGTCGATTTATTTTAAAATAGCTGCAAATTATAAGTAATTGTACGTAGAAATGCTATAACTTATCTGCGAAAGTAAGCGATCGCAGATATGTCACCCTGAAAAAGAAAGTGCTGAGTAAAAAATACTAGTACAACATGGCGGAAATAGAGTAACCATTTAAAATCTTTAAAGAGCTTATTCCATAACACTTTTGACTTTTGAATGCCAGTTGCTACCCTGCGGGAACGCTAAGAGCGAACAAGTCGGCAGAGCCGCGCAACGCACTGGCTCCTTTTGACTTCCGCCTTGCGGTACTAGTACAGTTCGGCGGTAATAAACCACTCTATTATTCTGTTGTGATGCCTGTGGCAGGCTACTAATTTGCCAACTTAGTTTTGAGGGTTTCTAATAAGCACTTTAGTGCTGAAAAAATAAGGACTAAAGTCCTTACTACGAACTTGCTTATCCATCAATTTACTCTTGAGAGAGTAGTACTAGCTCATAGATATTGATTTTTATACAGATAAAGTTAATTAAAAATATTAAGCACAATATTATTTCAGCCAAACATAAATATAAAATCAGATTCAATCTTCGAGTTGAACCCATATTTACATGGGCTGGAACATTCACCCTATTGTTGGAAATCCACAGAATTATTTTAATGAAAAAATTAAAGGCTCAAGTATTTTTAGGCTTGACAGGTGCATTCTTGGCAGTCGGATATTCCAGTTTACTAGCTACAGAAATTCCCATACAGAGTACATCAAACCTCAGAAAGGATTTATTAGCGCGATCAGAAACCAACCCAAATGTCAATGAGTATCTGGAGAAAAATAAACCAGAAAGTTATAACGCTCTGAAAAAGCAGTTAGATGCAGCTATTGAGGATGCAAAAAGACCAAATGAAGATAAAGTAATAAAAAATCTTTGGTCATTGTCAAAAACTAATGCTCAAATAAAGTGGAGAGAAAATAACGGCAAAATTGAATATCTAATGGCGAGTTGGAAATATGTCAAAAACCCAACTGAGGATTGGAAAGTAGGTACAAAAAAAAGCATAGAAGCACGCACTTGGTTAACAGCCGTTCCTCAAGTTAAGGAATTTTGTCAAAATTGTAAGGGGATCGGTATAAATATTCCCGGTAATATTATGCTTTCTCTGAGGTTACAGCAGTATTTAGGCTTGATTTTAAATAGAAATTCCAATAAGACGCATTTTGTCGAAATGTGGGTAAAAGCTGAAAATTTAAGTAGACCATGTGTTGATCCAGAAATTAATGATTCTAGTTGTAATGTTTTTAATATACCGATTCCTGCTAGTTATCCGATTTTGCAAGAGATATATACAACTTCTTATGCAGTTGGTAGTCAAGAACATTATCCTTGGACAGGTTTAGGTTATACCTATGATTGGGGAAATCCGAAAAAACCTCGTGAAGGAGCTAGTGAGTTTCTGATCGATGGAACTAAAGAAAAACCGATCGAAATAGAAGTTGTTTCAGTCACAGCCACGAAAGAATATTGTAATAATCAATATTTAACGCTAAAAGATTAGAAATGAGCGCTCATGAAACATCTTGAAGGTAAAGTGGCTTTGGTAACAGGTGCTACGCGGGGAATTGGTAGGGGAATTGCCATTGGCCTTGGTGAAGCAGGTGCAACTGTATACGTCACGGGTCGCAGCCTCAACAACTCCTCCAGTGAGGGGGTTTCAGGTAGTCTTGGTGAAACGAAATCAGCCATTGAGGAAGCCGGGGGTGTATGCATTCCTGTGCAAGTAGACCACAGCGACGATGAGCAGGTGCGTTTGCTTTTCGATCGCATTCAAGATGAGCAAAATGGCCAACTCGACCTACTGGTAAATAATGCTTACTCAGGAGTTCAGGCGTTAAAAGACGCTCATGGACAGCCCTTTTGGGATTCTGAACCAAATCTTTGGGATGCTAGCAACAACGTTGGACTTCGGAGCCACTATGTTGCGAGTGTTTTTGCTGCTCGGATGATGACTAAGCGTAACTCTGGACTCATTTGCACCATTTCCTCATGGGGAAGTATGTTTTATCTCTTTAATACAGTTTATGGTGTTGGCAAAGCAGCTTGCGATCGCCTTGCTGCTAATATGGCTGTTGAGTTAAAACCCCATAACGTCACTTCTGTTTCAATTTGGCCGGGTATTGTTGGTACTGAGCTTTTTTCCCGTTTTGCTTCGGAAATGAATCAAACCAATGCTACTGAAAATAATTTCTCATTTTTAAGCGATCGCTACAACTGGGAAACTCCCTTATTTACTGGAAGAGCGATCGCTGCACTTGCTAGTGAGCCAAATATAATCCGCCATACAGGACGTGTGCAGATTGTTGCCGAACTGGCTAAAAAATATAATCTTGTAGATGAAAATGGCGAGCAGCCTGCATCATTACGCTCTCTGCGTTTTGTACTACCGGCTGCATTGCCTGTACTGAGAAATTACTCATGGCTTATACCTGATATTAAACTGCCGTGGTCACTGCTATTATTGAATGCCCTCGGTTCGCCTAAAATTTAATGGGGATTGGGCATAGGGCATTGGGCATAGGGCATTGGGCATTGGGCATGGGGCATTGGAGTAAGTAGAGTTTTTATAGTTGTTCACGAGTATTAAAGACTCGTCCGCAAGTATTAAAAACTCGTCCGCAAGTATTAAAAACTCGTCCGCGAATATCAAAGACTCATTCACGAGTATTAAAGACTCGTCCGCGAATATCAAAGACTCATTGTTGCATTATAAAATACATCTCTTCTAGCCCAATGCCCTATACCTAATGCCCAATATCTAAACAAACTATCCTGGGATATATAAAACTTTGTATCCTGAATTAATAGGTCTTAATAGTTCTTTTAAAACTGGTGCAAGAAGATTTTCGGTTAATTGTTGATTTAGTTTTAGTTCTAGGCGTTGCAGCCTGTGGCGGACTATTGGCGGCACTTTTGCAACAACCCGTGCTGCTGGGGTATCTCATTGGCGGGATAGTTATTGGACCAACTGGGCTGGGATTGATTAAAGAACTGATTCAAGTAGAGACTCTGGCACAGTTCGGGGTCGCCTTTTTGCTATTCGCCTTGGGTGTAGAATTTTCCTTTGCGGAACTCAAGAAGGTAAAAGCGATCGCTCTTGGTGGAGGTGGACTCCAGATTGCTTTGACGATTTTGGTGACAGTTTTAGTATGCGGGTTAAGCGGAGCCTGGGGAGCCTTACCTGCTAAGGGGATGTTTTTGGGGTGTATTCTGTCGCTGTCTTCCACAGCGGTTGTCCTCAAATGTTTGATGGAGCGCAACGAAACAGAAACGCCTCACGGGCAAGTAATGTTAGGGATTTTAGTTGTACAGGACTTGGCACTAGGACTAATGTTAGCAGTCTTACCAGCCCTCAATCAACCAGCAGAAACTATTGGCATCGCCGTTCTAACAGCGCTAGCTTCGATTGCTTTATTTGCTGCTGGGGCTGTAGCTGCGGGGATTTGGCTGATACCGCCTTTGTTGCAACTGCTAGCCCGTACCGAAAGTAAAGAACTATTTTTATTAGGGGTTGTAGCCCTGTGTTTAGGCATTGCCCTGTTGACAGAGCATTTGGGACTGTCCATTGAAATGGGCGCATTTGTTGCGGGTTTGATGATTTCTGAGGTGGAGTACGCCGATCAAACCCTGACTTATGTCGAACCACTGCGAGATATCTTTGCCAGTTTATTTTTTGCTGCCATTGGGATGTTAATTGACCCGGTGTTTTTGTGGAACAACCTGGAATTAATTTTGGGATTAGTGGCAATAGTTTTCGTAGGTAAATTTTTGATTATCACGCCCCTAGTGAAACTGTTCCGCTATCCTTTGAAAACAGCCATAATTGCCGGTTTGGGATTGGCGCAAATTGGGGAATTTTCCTTTGTTCTCGCTAGTGAAGGGCAGTCTTTGGGGCTGGTGTCCCGACAAATATATTTATTAATTTTGGGAACTACCGCAGTCACTCTCATGCTTACTCCCTTTGTACTGCGGTTAGTGCCATTTTTATTTAACTTTGCCGAATCAATGCCTTGGTTGAAACCGTACTTAGAAGAAGATGAGGCGCGGGATGTATCAGAAGATTTGCCCTTCAAAGACCATGTAGTAGTTTGTGGCTATGGGCGAGTCGGCAAGAATTTGGTGAAGTTGTTGCAGCAACATGACTTACCCGTGGTGGTAATCGACCAATCAGAGAGTAGAATTCAGCAGTTACGTGAGGCTGGGGTGTCTTATGTTTATGGTAATTGCGTCAGTTTACACGTTCTGGAAACTGCCGGGGTGAATCATGCCAAAGGAATGGCGATCGCACTCCCAGACCCCATGAGTACTCGTCTTTGCTTGAAACGCGCCTTGGAATTGCGCCCAGAATTAGATTTGGTTGTCCGTGCTAACCAGGATAAAAATATTGAGGTGCTGTATCAATTGGGAGCAAGGGAAGTTGTACAACCAGAGTTTGAAGCCAGCTTAGAAATGGCAACCTATTTATTAACTGGCTTAGGCTTGTTGTCCTCAGCTGTCGTCCAACGAGAAATGCAGCAAATCCGCAACGATCATTACTTAGATTTGCGCCCAGAGCGTTCTGCAACTGAAGTTGCTCGTGATTTGCGCCAAGCAACCCGCGACTTAAATCAGCGCTGGTATCCTTTACCAGCTGATTCGCCCTTAATTGGTATGAGTATAGAAGAAGCGGATATGCGCTATTTAACAGGAGTGAGTTTGATGGCAATTCGCCGCGCTAACGGCGATGAAATTGATTATCCCAACAATCAAACCAAATTGGCAGAAGGCGATCGCTTGTTGGTAGTGGGAGCTGATGAAGAACTGGCGGCTTTGGCAGAATTCGCTAAGGGACAAGCGGCTGTTCCCGGAGAAAATAGTGCTTGTCAGTGGGTTACAGTTAATGCAGATGCGTCAACACTAGGTAAAACCCTTGCAGATTTAGATATAAGCAAGCAATTTGGAGTCCAAGTACAGGCGATCCGGCGAGATGGCAAGTTTATCCGCTACCCTGATAGCGGTATGGATTTGCGAGTTGGCGACCAAGTATTGTTATGTGGTAACTTGACAGGTCTGAGTCAACTACAACAGTTATTTGCGATCGCCAGTTCAGTACCCCTTTCTATCCCAGTGGTGAAAGCTGCTGAGGCAGAAGCCCTCAAAGAGTTTTTACCTGCCGATAGTGTGACTGATTAATAATCGACTGGCGCAAGTAAGCGGTTCAATTTAGCGATTGCGCCTTTGGGATGGTAGTGATATCAAGTCCGGTTAATCACTTATGATTACCGCATCTGTGCAAAAATCGGCAAAGCCTCTTTCTCCCTGCGGTCTAAATGACAAGCCTTTAGCCGGACACAATATTCAAGGTTTTTTTCCCTTTTCCCTTAATCGAGAAGTATTGGGTGCGGGAAAATGGGACAAATCAATCTTGGAGACTGGCGATCTCTTGGCTTGAACAACTCTAAATTTTGATTCTCTTTTGCAGCAAAGTAATTAATAGGGTCATCTGCTTGATCTTTGTCAATCGCAGAATTTTTTGGTCGACTGAATTTGATGACTTTGTTTGATAACTCAATGTACCTAAGAATTGAGCTTTACTTTTTACAAATTTATTCTGTCTTTACAATACTTTTTAATCTCATATTTTAAGTTGTCAGATACTTTGGCGATCGCGATCGTTACTGTATTGTAAAACTGTACGTTATCCAAAATTCTTTGTGAGCAAGCTTTTTAAGACTTAATGGCAAAAGTCAGATCAAGAAAAGCGACCACAAAACTTTCTTACGCGATAATGGTTATAAACTACGAAAAATTATGTTTTTACATCGTTGTAGCTGTCTATTTTCATCTTTACAATATTACTGAAATTATACTTATAATGTTGTACACAAGTTTACGTATTATTACGAGAGTATCTGCTAATGTACTCTGTAAGATTTTAGGACAGTCTAGTGTTAGTAATTTAGAAACTCAATTGCATGATAAACAAGTTCAAATTCAGCAGTTAGAAGAGCAGGAAAGGGCGCTTTACCGAGTTATTAGCAAAATCCGAGCTTCTCTTGAGTTAGAAACAATTTTTCGTACAGCCACTAAAGAAACTTGCAAGTTACTCCGCGTCGAGCGAATTGCCGTTTATCGTTTCTATGAAAACTGGGGTGGAGAATTTGTCAGTGACTTTGAGTTTGCAGAGACTGGATGGGATGATGTAGAGACATTAGGAAAAAATACAGTTTGGAATGACTCTTATCTACAAGAAAATCAAGGTGGACGGTATCGTAATAATGAAACTTTAATTGCTTCAGATGTCTACGCAGCAGGCTTGTCTCAATGCCATTTAGAAATTTTAGAACAGTTCCATATTCGAGCTTATGCAACTGCACCAATATTTGTGGGAAAAAACCTGTGGGGAGTGCTTGCAGCTTATCAGCATTCACAGCCACATGAATGGAAACAATTAGAAATTCAGTTTCTGTCTCAGATTGCAACGCAGTTAGGATTTGCAGTTAAACAAGCAGAATTTTTAGCTCAAGCAGAACAAAAAGCAGCAGAACTGTATAAAGCAAATCAGCAGCAGGAGATTCTGTTTCATTTAGTTGCTGAAATTCGTGAATCTCTGAATCTAGACACCTTGTTTAAGACTACTGCACGAGAAATTCGTAAGGCTCTCCGTAGCGATCGCGTCAGTATCTTTCGATTTGACCCGGAATCTAACTATACCTCTGGAGAATTTGTCTCCGAGAATGTATTACCTGACTACGATTCTACGATCGCCATCAAGGTAAAGGATAATTGTTTTGGTGAAAAATATGCAGTTGCTTATCACCAAGGGCGTATACAGGTATTATCAGATATTTATCAAGCTGGTCTAAAAGATTGCCACATTCAATTGTTAGAGCAATTTCAAATCAAGGCACAAATTATTGCACCTCTAATGAAAGGAAAAACTTTATGGGGATTACTATGTGTTCATCAGTGCCATTGTTCGCGCGAGTGGAAAAAGTCGGAAATTCAATTTATCCACCAGTTAGCTGCTCAGTTTAATGTAGCTTTAGAACATTCTGAGTTATTAGAACAATTCCGCTCTCAAGCTAATCAACTTGCTCAAGCAAACAATGCTTTAGAACTAGCAAATTCTCAGCTAGAAAAACTTAGTAAGCTAGATGCTCTAACCCAAATCGCCAACCGTCATTGTTTCGATCAATGTTTAGAACAAGAATGGAATCGACTAAAACTAAGCGAAAATTATTTATCTTTAATTATATTTGATATTGACTATTTCAAGGATTATAACGATTCTTATGGACATTTAGCTGGGGATGAATGCTTAATACAAGTTGCTCATGCAGCACAATCTGTATTAAAGCGTCCTACCGATCTACTAGCTCGTTATGGTGGTGAAGAATTTATTGTCATTTTGCCAAATACGAACGAATCAGGTGCGATTAAAGTAACTAAGCTGATTCAAAAATCTATTCAAGAATTAAAGATTCCCCATAAGAAAAAGAATAATTTTCAATATTTTGTGACCGTCAGTTTAGGTGTTGCGATTCAAAAACCAACAGATAAAAGTTCACCTCAAGACTTAATTAATGCAGCCGACAAAGCTTTGTATAAAGCTAAAGAACAAGGACGCAATCGGTGGGTTTGTGCTGCAAAACTCTAAGTCCAGTGACGAAGAATAGGGGTTCAAAAATAGGGAGGGGCAGGGAGAGTGGGAGCAGGGGGATTGAAACCCTTGCTCCACTTCGTTTTGCGGCAGGGTAGAAGAAGTATTCCCCCTGCTACTGTGATGTTTCTGTCTCACTCCTAACTCACTTGCGGCTTGATGTAGGCGATCGCTTGTTTCCAAACGGTGGTTTGCTGACTGTTTTCATCAGCAATACAGATACACTGTGGATCTTGCCATAAAACCTTTCCTGTGAGTACATCCTGAGTCACCAGCTTTAACTCTACTGGCGTTGTTTGTTTAATCAGGTTTTGGACTTGTCTAATACTGGGTAAAGTGGTGTCAAATTCGGTAAGCATTTTTAGTAAAGATGAACCTACAAGGCAAAATAAAGAGTAACTAATCCTTGATAATTCATCCTTGAAGAAATGGCAATCGAATTTACTAAGTATCATGGTCTAGGCAACGACTTTATTTTGATTGACAATCGCTCGTCATCTGTGCCTGTAGTGACTCCAGAGCAAGCCATCAAGTTGTGCGATCGCCATTTTGGTATCGGTGCTGATGGTGTCATTTTTGCCCTCCCCGGAGAAAACGGCACTGACTACACCATGCGGATTTTTAATTCTGATGGTTCAGAACCAGAAATGTGTGGCAATGGCATTCGCTGTTTAGCTGGCTTTTTAGCGGACTTAGAAGGCGAATCCCGCAATCAAGACTCATATCGCATTCATACTTTGGGTGGTGTAATGACTCCCCAACTCTTATCTGATGGTCAAGTTAAAGTAGACATGGGTTTACCCAGGTTACTCGCTGGCGAAATTCCGACTAATCTTGTACCCGCCCAAGAAAAAGTAATTTCTCAGCCGTTGGAGGTGGCGGATAAAACCTGGGAAGTCACCTGTGTAAATATGGGAAATCCTCACTGCATTACCTTTGTAGAAGATGTAGCAGCAATTGAGTTAGAAACCATCGGCCCAAAATTTGAGCATCACCCAGCTTTTCCCCAACGCATAAATACTGAATTTATTCAAGTGGTGCGCCGTGATTATTTGAAAATGCGGGTGTGGGAACGGGGTGCTGGGATTACCTTAGCTTGCGGGACTGGTGCTTGTGCTTCCTTGGTAGCTGGTGTGTTAACTGGAGAATGCGATCGCACCGCAACTGTAGAATTACCAGGTGGCCCCTTGGAAATTGAATGGTCAGAAGTAGACCAACGGGTTTATATGACAGGCCCGGCTGAACGAGTATTCACTGGAAAACTGTAACCGACTTACTATTGGCATTACTCAAGTAGTAGTGCCATAACAGCGGTGTCTGTGGCGGGCTGTGCCATCGTTTCTTATAGCTATTTAATAATATTGCAACACATCCTTGGGTAAAGACGCGATGAATCGCGTCTCTACAATATGGTCTATTTATTGCATTATTTTTTCAAATTGATATTATTTTGGGGAACTGGCGGATGAATCTGTTTCTGCTGGAGATTGGATATGGGTATTAACTTTAGATTGCACAGCTTCTTTATTAGAAATTGCTAGATATATACCCCCTAAAATTAGAGCCAAACCTAACAAGTTAAAAATACTCAAGTTTTCCGAGAAAAGTATCCAAGCAAGAATAGCAACAATCACCGGATTGAGTAGTAAAAGTAAAGAGATAAATCCTGATGAAAAGTTTTTGAGGCTGTATATAATTAGCCCATGACCCAAAGCTTCGCAAATAGCAGCTAGGGCAAAGACTACTAACCACCCCGACAAAGTAACTGGAAAAACTTGTTTTTCTAAAATTAGCACTACAGGTATCATCAATGAAGTTGCGATCGCACAGCGCCACACGAGGATGGTGATAATTGAAAACCTATTGCTGATCTGCTCAATAAGTAAAAAGTTTGCTGCATAAAATATTGATGATATTAGGGCAACAGCATCACCTGTAATATTATTATTAGAACGCAATAAATCTTCAAATCCAACAGCAATCGCACCGATTATGGCTAAGATCAGACCGATAATAAATTTACGCCCAAAAATTTGATTAAAAAATAGCCATCCTCCTAAAGTAGTAAATAGCGGATTGAGACTACCTAAAGCATTAGCATTAGCAGCACCAGTCTGAGTTAGTGCCCAAGTCCAAGATAATCGACCTAATACATGAACTAAACCCACTGCTATTAAAAGCGCTATCTCTTTGATTGGATAAGGCTGCTGTGCTAATACAGGTTTATCTTCTGTAATTTGAGTCCGTACTTGGTTAATTCCACTCCATAATCCAAAGATAATAGTCGCTATCCATAAACGATTAAATAATGTAGCTACAGCGCTCATTTCTCTAACAGCAATTTTAATAAATATTGCTGTTGAAGATAAAGCTAATAATGCAATTATTACTATGAGGCAGGATTTTTGAAGTTTTATCAGATTTTTCTGGTGTTAGGCTTAATTGATTTTCTGCCATTTAGTTTATATTTATTATACGAACCGCCAAGTGCGCCAAGTGCGCCAAGGGAGAAGTAGTAATTATTTGGGATTACTCAAGTAATAATGCCATAGAAGTCTTGCCGCAACTGCTCGCCACGGTCGCCAGAACTGTGTCATGGCTTCTAATTGCAGTGGTGTTGGACGCGTTGCCAAGTTTTTGAGTTTTTGTAGAGCGATCGCGATCGCTAAATCGCCTTTAGGAAAGACATCAGGACGTTGCAGCGCCATGAGCAAATAAATATCAACTGTCCAGTCTCCGATGCCTTTGAGACGCTTTAACTCAGTTCTAATAGTAGTTTCGTCCATTGTTTGGAGCTTGCTGAGGTCAAGCTGACCAGTTGCAATAGCATTCGCCAACCCACGACAGTATAAAATCTTTTGCCGACTGAATCCAATCGCTCTTAATTGAGCATCATCCAATATCAGAAAATTTTCTGGCGTTAAAGTTACAACAACCGCACATAGCCGCGTAAATACAGCCCTTGCAGCCGCTACGGAAACTTGTTGTTCCAGAATTATACACAACAGCGTTGCAAAACCCGGTTCTCTTGACCATATTGGTGGAGGCCCCAGTGTTTCTAAAATCCAAGCCAAATCGCTATCAAGATTGGCAAGCACCATTAAACCACGGGTCAGACTTTCTTCAGTCAAGGATTCTAGTTCAGGTGTTTGAGTCATGTTTGTCAGATTTCGACTCTTGTGTAAGCAGTTTTTGTTTGCGCTCAATTCCCCAGTGATAACCACCAAGACTGCCATCACTCCGCAGCACACGGTGACATGGTACAATCAGCGCGATCGGATTAGCGCCACAAGCATTACCAACCGCGCGGACTGCTTGGGGTTTGGCAAGATTACGGGCGATATCGCCATAGGTGCGCGTTTCGCTGTATGGAATTTTTTGTAATGCTTGCCAAACCTGTTTCTGAAATGCTGTTCCACGGATATCAAGTGGTAAATCGAGATGGGTTGCATCTCCCGCAATAAAGTCAAGGATTGATTGTATCCAGTCTTTGTGTGTGTGGTCATCACGCACAATCTGCGCTTGGTGAAATTCTTGGTTCAAAATGTGTTCAAGTTTGTCTGCTTCATCACCTAATTTTACGGCGCAGATACCCTTCTCTGTTGTTGCCACAAGCAAATATCCTAGTGAACATGGAGCGATCGCATAGACAATGCTAATTGTCTTTCCAGCTTGTTGGTAAGTCTTTGGTGTCATTCCCAGTTGTTTAGGTGCTTTCTCATAGAGTTGGCTACTTGAACCATACCCCGTATCGTAAACTGCATCAGCAATTTCTTCCCCCGACTGTAAACGCTGCTTCAATCGTTGGCTACGCAGCGCATCTGCATATTGAAAAGGGGATACGCCAATTATTTGCTTAAATATTCTTTGCAGGTAACTGGGACTCATTTCCACCTGAGAGCATAATTCTGAGAGGGTTGGTATGTGGTCAACTTGTGATTCAATATATCGACATACTGCTAAGATTTTGGCTGTATTTGAAACTATTTCAGATTGTGGCTGACAGCGCTTACAAGCTCGAAAACCTGCAATTTCAGCCTCTTGTACCGACTTGAAGAAACAAACTTGATTGCGATTTGGTCTGCGACTAGGGCAAATCGGTCGGCAATAAATGCCTGTAGAACGAACACCATAGAAAAACTTACCTACAAAAGTGGAGTCTCGATTGAGAACTGCTTGCCAAAGTGCTTCTTCCAAGACTGGTGTTTGTTGTAATTGCATTGATGCCTCCTTCAATATATTTTTTATTAAGGAATTCATTTGTTTTTAGCACCCTACCATCAATGACAACTAGATGATCTGCAAAGATCAGCATGATGCTGGTGAATATTTACCTAAAATAAACATAACTGTTCACAATAATGAACAAAGTGATGATAATACGTCGTTGAGTGAGATCATGCACAGTTTAAGTCTACGCAAAACACAAAAAGCTGATCTCGATTATGTTCTGCAAGCCGAGTATGATGACGATAATCGACAGTACATCATTCCTTGGTCATATCAACAGCATCTTCAAGCGATCGCTGATTCTGATATTGCTCATCTGATTGTGCAAACAGAAATAAAAATTGGTTACGTTATTTTGGCTGGACTACTTAATTTAAATCAGAGTATTGAGTTTCGTCGCATTGTCATCACACAAAAAGGGCAAGGTTATGGCAAAGACACTGTTGAAATAATTAAAAAATTGGTGTTTGAGACATACAAAGCACATCGGTTATGGTTGGATGTTAAAGAGCAAAATCATCGCGCTCAGGCTGTCTACAAAGGTGCTGGTTTTGTTGTCGAAGGAAAGCTACGCGAATGTCTAAAATCAGAAAATGGTTATGATTCCCTGATTATGATGTCCGTTTTACAACCTGAATATGAAATACTGGCTAGTGCGGCAAAAAATGGTGGGTTTTCCTCCTAACCTCTGTGGCTCGATTGAGGGTTCGCCAAACATCCTCCTGCCTTTCTTGATAAAAAAGACCGAGCCTTCCCATAATACAGAAACTATCCACTCCTAAAAACCCATCGTTAATTTCTCCATGTTGGTAAATCTATTCATGTTCTAAATGAGAATAGATTAGCTGTATCGAGAAACTACTTTCTATCTGATTGTTGCGATCAAAGTCGGCTCGGTTTACTGCAACTAAGGCTAAACGATATGAAGTGCGGTGCCTGCGGTGTTGCTCAAACTTTAAGTCTCGATTATTTTGACAAAGCTGGAAAAATTGCTCGTCAGTCAAGTCGATATTTAATTCGAGGGTAGGAGGTAAACTGACGTTGGTAGTATTCATGTTATCAGTTTGGGTGGAAGCAATATATCTATTCTAGTAGTCTGTCAAAGTAATTCGTAGTTGCAATCACTGCTTGCTCTGTACTTTCCACTGCCTTGTTAACGAGCCTGTGTACTCCGCAAAGAAGTAATCTACACGCAGCTTCTGTCTGCGACACGCTGTGCGAACGTAGAGAGCATTTGGCATGTAGGGTACAATTACTGTGGGAATCATAAGTAATTATGCAAATATAATATTAATTACGAATTACGAATTACGAATTATTTGGTCAATTACCGATTGGTAGTGTTATTTCAAACTCAGAGCCTTGTCCTAAAGTAGAATTTACTACCAAAGTACCTTCATGTTTTTCAACTATAATTTGTCGAGTGATCGCTAATCCTAATCCTGTACCTTTCCCGACAAGTTTAGTAGTAAACAAATGCTCAAAAATACGTTTTTTAACATTATCATTCATCCCAATGCCGTTGTCAGCTATTTGAATCTTAACGTGAGAATTCTTATGCATTGATGTTGTAATAGTAATGCGGTTAATATTATTTTCAATCTCCTGAAAAGTGTATCCTTGATTTGATTCTTCTAAAGCATCAATGGCATTTGCAATTAAATTCATAAATACCTGATTGAGTTGCCCAGGAAAGCATTCTATTTGGGGAATATTGCCGTAGTTAGTAATGACTTCAATTGCCGGATGTTCTTCATTAGCCTTGAGGCGATGTTTCAAAATTAAAATAGTGCTATCAATACCTTCATGGATGTTAAAGGGAACTTTGTAATCCTTATCTGCGCGCGAAAAAGTCCGCAAGCTAGTGCTGATATTTTTAATGCGATCGCACCCGACGTTCATAGATTTAATCATTTTGGGTACGTCTTCCAAGAGATAATCAATCTCAATCTCTTGGGCATGTTGTTCAATTTCTGTTGTAGATGCGCCAGAACGGTACAATTGCAAGTGTTCAATGATATCTTCTAATCCCAACTTCGCTTCGTTGACATTTCCAGCGATAAAGCCAATTGGGTTATTGATTTCGTGGGCGACACCTGCAACTAAATTCCCCAGGGCTGACATTTTTTCGCTTTGGACAATTTGTAATTGGGCTTTTTGTAAGTCTTCAATTGCTTGTTCTAGTTGTTGAGATTTTTGCTGAACGATAGCTTCGGCAGCTTTGCGATCGCTAATGTCTAAAATTAAACCATCCCAAACAATTGCACCATCCACTTGTCGCTCTGGACGAGATGCCGCTTGTACCCATTTCACGGTTCCTGATGGTGTGATGATTTGCCATTCGTGAACAAACGGTGTCAGATTTTGGGCAGATTCCATCATTGCTTGCTCGATACCAGCAATATCATCGGGATGTTCTAGAGAACGAGGGTTTTCTTTGCCGGCAATTATTTCCTCTGCTGTCACTTCGTAAAGGTTATAGCAGCCAGAACTAATATAGGGCATAGAAGCCAAATTATCTGCTGTCACATGGAGTTGATAAATAGCTCCAGGAACATTATCGGCAACTTTCTGGAAACGGGCTTCGCTTTGCTGAAGATTCGCGTAAAGCCGAGCATTTTCTAGAGAAATTGCCGCTTGAGTACAAAGGAAATTCAGTACTAAAATGCGATCGCTGGTAAATACCCCACTCGTCAAATGATTTTCTAAGTATAAAATTCCTACTAAACGCCCTTGATTGAGTATCGGTAAACACATCATACTCTTGGGTTGATGCTGAATTAAATAATCATCAATTATCGGTAAATTAGTTTTGAGATCGTCAATCACAACCACACTCGCTGTATTTTTCACATACTGAATCAGCGCAGTCGGAACATTAGGATTATTTTCGAGCGGTTCTAATTTTAAGCTAGTGCTATCAAGGGTAGTAATTGCGCGTATTTGCCATTTTCCATCTTCAGGTAAAAGCAGGGCACATTTATCAGCACCAGCATTTTCGAGAATGATTTGGGTAAGTTGCTGTAAAAATTCATCGAGTTGAATTGTTGCAGAAAGAGTTTGCGACGCTTTGAGGATAGCGCTCAAGTCAAGTATGTTGTTGATGTTGCCGCCGGAAGAAGTCGCGGTACTAGTAAATGAGCTGACTGGGTTAGCAATTGTTGCTAAGGCTTCTAACAGATTTACTGTTTGTACTGTCTGTTGCAAAATTGGACACAGCAATTCCGGGTAACGTTTTTCTAAGTCATCTGTCTTGGCTTTGGCTCCCCAGCGGGCGTAGCCAGAGTAAGCTGTCTGCATATAAACTTGGGCGACTTTTTCTTTGCCCCAGTTAAGGTAGAATTTGGCTGCGAGTTCGTTGGCGAGGGCTTCGTCTTGGAGGAAGCCGTTTTCCTTGGCTTTAGCGATCGCGCGATCGTAAAAGTCCATTGCTACGGCGCGTAGGCGTAGCCCGTCGTAGACATCGCTAATAGCATACCGTTCAGCTTCTACCAAATCCCAACGGTGTTGATGGTTACAGGGAGCAAATGCTGCCCATCTTTGCATCTTCTCTTGATTCGCCTCGACTTGGGCGAGAATCTGCTGCTGTTCTGACTCAGTTGCGGTTTTGTAAAGTGACAGATGAATTAAAGAATCGTAGAAAAAATATAGTGCAACACCGAATTGGGCGATACCAGCGTCTAAGTACTGCTTTGCCTGAGCAGACTGCTGGGCAGCTTCTTGATACTGCCCAAACAAATACCAGAAAATCGTTTGATTAATTTGCCAATGAAACAATCCCGTTCGGTCTTGGGTTGTCTGATTAAGGGATAGTCGTTGTTCAGCATGATAAATCGTCCCCGTTAAGCGATCGGGAGATTGGCTATGTCCTAGCAAGTTGAGTACCGCTTGATAGGCAATATCCAGATATTGCAGCGGCGATTCTTGCTTGAGTGAATGGATACTTTGGCGATAGGCTGCCATCTCGTTCGCCAACCCGGTTAATTCTCGCCCCGCAAAATAAGCATAGTGACAGTACGCTTGGGCATTCAATGATGTACTGTCGATATCTCCGGTTTCCAGTCCATTCTGGTAGCCCTCTTGTAGATGCACAAGTTGTTTACGCAGCGGATCTTTCCAATGACGAATAAAGTTGTAGACAATAAAGTAGGTTCTGCATTTAAAGATTTTGGACTGCAACTGTTCCAGCAGGTTTAACGCCAATTGTCCAAACTCATAACCAGCTTCCAGATTACCAAGCACACCACAGAGGATGATGCCGTAGTCGGCATAAGCATAGACAGAAATAGGACAATTACCATATTTAATCGAAAATTCTACTTGTTTTAATATCAGTAGGGGCATTAAAACAGGTCTTGCGAGATAGGCAGCCGGAACCATTTTGCTCATAATGCTCATAGCTGCCAAGCGGTGAGCATCGCTCATAGTGGATAAATTGAGCAAATCCAGAGAAGACCGTCCTTCCCATAACTGCATAGTTGCTTGGGCTGCTTGGCCAATATCTGCCGGAGTTGGTTGTTGAGGAAATTCAATACCCAACAGTTGCAACACCTGTAAACCAATATTTAGCGTTTTCAATGGAAGACCTTGCGATCTTCCTGCCATCATTCTGGTGACGTAGATGGGAATGCTGTCGAGCAAGGTCTTAGCGTGTTGCAACACAATTGTCACCCATTGCTCCATCTGCTCAAAATCGGCGTTGAGATAAGTGGCTTCAGTTACCTCGATATACAGCGCCAGGGTCAAGTCATAGTGGCTTTCCCAGCAAGAATGGGACAGCAAACTAATTCCCGTGCTAAAATACTCCACGGCTACTGTATATGCAGTTGCAGATTTTGCTCTCCGTCCTGCGCTCAGATTTAATTGTGCCAGTTCTTGCCGCTCTGAAGGTGCAGTGATTAAGGAACTACCCGCGTTCAAATGAGTGACAATTTCAAATACTCGTTCTTCTCGTTCCGAATCTGAGGAATTGCGTAACAATAACATCCCAATTTTGTAATGGGTGACTTGCTTTTGGTCGTCTGGAATCAGCGAGTAGGCCGCTTGTTGAACGCGATCGTGTAAGAATTTGTATCCAGTATTTTGGGAAGTTTGTTGAGTAAATATTTGTTGTTCTTGCCCAACATAAAATTTATAAACTTCACTTTGGGGCAAAATCAAACCTTCTTGTAACCCATTCCATAAACAAGCTGCTGTTTCGGTTTCCACCTGTTCAGAAACGATCGCCAATGTTGCTAAATCAAATTGATTACCGATGCAAGCAGCTAACTTTAGAGTCTGTTGAGTTGATTCTGGCAGCCTCCGTAATTGAAATGCCATAAATTCCAAAACATTATCTGTCAGAGATTGCTGATTTATTTTTGCAATATCACATTGCCAACAGCCTTCTGCAAAGTTGAAGATAATCAATCCATCTTGGTGCAAAGCTTTAAGAAATTGTGTTGCAAAAAATGGATTGCCATGAGTTTTTTTCAATACTAATTGTGAAATGGGTAATGCTAATTCTTCTTTGCAGCCTAATGTATCGCTGACTAACTGATTCAATTTTAATTGACTTAAAGGTTGCAGAGTCATCAAGTTAATAGTCGTGCCTATTTTTCTTACCTCATCTAAAGTTGACATTAACGGATGGGCAGGTAATACTTCGTTATCTCTATAAGCACCAATTAGTAATAAATATCCACACTCTGACTCATTCATTAGTAATTGGAGCAATTTTAAAGAAGCTAAATCTGCCCATTGCAAATCATCTAGAAAAATAACTAAGGGATGTTCTTTTGTAGTAAAAACTTGAATAAAGCTTTGCAATAATAAATTAAATCTATTTTGCGCCGCTTCTGCTGATAATTCTGGTGTAGGCGGTTGTTTACCGACAATTTTTTCTAATTCTGGAATCACTTCAATGATAATCTGTGCATCGTCTCTTAATGCTCCCAGGATATTTTTTTTCCATTGTTGCAGTTGTTGATCGGTTTCTGTTAATAACTGCACTATTAAATCACGCAAGGATTGCACAAAGGCAGATAAGGGAATATTCCGGTTAAACTGATCAAATTTACCTTTGATAAAATAACCGCGTTGCCGAACGATTGGTTTATGAACTTCATTCACCACCGCAGTTTTACCAATACCGGAACAACCAGCAATTAACACGATTTCACGCTTTCCTAGAGAAACCCTTTCAAAAGCTTCTAATAGTTGTCGGACGGCTGTTTCTCGCCCGTATAATTTTTCTGGGATAATGAAGAGATCGCAAATATCCCGTTGTCCAATTTGGAAGTATTTAATCTTACCCGTTTCGTTTAGTTGCCAGAGACAACTTTCTAAATCGTGTTTTAATCCTAAAGCATTTTGATAACGGTCTTCAGCATTTTTCGCCATCAATTTTATGACAATATCCGAAACCACTTTGGGGATTTCTTCCCTCTTACCTCTTAATATTGGTGGCTGTTTAGCAATATGACAATGTACCAACTCCATCGAATCTTCTGACTCAAAGGGTAATTGTTCTGTTAGTAGTTCAAAAAATGTCACACCCAAAGAATAAAAGTCACTACGGTAGTCTATTCCCCGGTTCATGCGTCCAGTTTGTTCGGGAGATAAATAAGCCAAAGTTCCTTCTAAAACCTTGGGACTAGTCATAGTTTGGTGTTCTTTGGAGAGCAAACAAGCAATGCTAAAATCGATGAGTTTTACTTGTTTAGTTTGTGGGTTAATCAGAATATTAGTCGGTTTGATATCTTTGTGAATTACCCGTTCTTGGTGGAGTTCATGGAGAATCTGACTAAGTTGCAGGGCGATTGTGAGAAATTCCCCAAGTTCTAGTGATTGAGTTTTGGTATATTCTCTCAGAGAAATTCCCCCAAAATCTTCCATTACGAAAGCATAACTATTGCGATATGGTTCTAGACTATAGGGACGAACTATACTAGAAATATTTAAATTTTTGGCAATAGTATATTGGTTACGAAACTGTAAGAGTTCGTTAAAGGTAGGGGATTCTACTTGCAGTATTTTAATGACAACAGGTTGTTCATCCACCAGTCGGATGGCTCGATAAACTACAGTTTTGGAACCTTGGTAGATTGTTTCTATTAATTTATAGCCGCTCATGCTATAAATTTCATGAATTGCTGTTGTCATAGTTATGCTCTCGATAATCAACACTGCTGTTCAAAAGTTTGACTTTTATCAGCACATATATAGTTATTGTTCCCAAAATCAGGGTTTGTTTTTCAAGGATATGAGAATAAGCTGATGTGCAGATATTCTTACGCAAAGACACGGAGATACTATTTGAATGACGATTAGCTGACTACAAAATTTTATTAATTAATCACCTATTAGACCTTCCCAGAAATTAATTATTATCCATAAACCTCGTAGAAACGTAGCACTGCTACATCTTTACATTCTCTTTGTATTTCTTTGCGTTTAAAAAAGCTACGAATTTATGCAAAACTGTACTTAGTGTTTAGAAGAGGATTGAAACCTTTGCTCAAAGCCAATCAGCACTCCTGAACTGATTTGCTCTTTGACAAATGGTTCACCCGATTGGGTGAATGCGATCGCAGCATCCAGAACTACTCTGAAAGTAGAGCCACTTTTTTGCTGTTAGTGATCTCGCCGACAGCTAAAAAACTTTTACAATGGCTATGATTACCTTGAATATTATGCCAATTGCTTATATATCAAAGGGTCTAAGAGTGGATGAAATTGTAAAATCACGGCATAAACCAGATTTTCAACCAGAGAAGATCCCTCTGTTGGAAACAGTTGCTGCCAATTTACCGGGGATGATTTTCCAAATTCTGCAACGGCAGGATGGTTCTATATTTATCCCTTATATTAGTTCTAGTTGTAAATATTTGTATGAATTAGAACCAGAAGCTGTACAGGCAGACTTTCAGGTGTTATGTAAACTGATTCATCCACAGGATATAAAAGCTTTTACAGAATCTATTGCTGTTTGTCGCAATACTCTTACCCCTTGGCATTGGGAAGGCCGGATTGTTACGCCTAGTGGCAAACTTAAATGGATTCAAGGTATTTCGCAACCCGAATTACAAGCAGCAGGCGATTGTCTTTGGCATGGCTTGATTATGGATATTACAGACCGAAAACAAGCCCAAGAAAAACTGCAAGAGAGTGAGGCACGGTATAAAGCAATTTTGGATGCTATCCCCGATTTGATGTTTCGCATCAGCCGCGATGGCGAGTATCTAGATTTGAAAAGTGAGGGTGCAAATATCACTCTATCGAGAGAAGAAATAGTTGGAAAAAATTTGCAAGAGTTATTGCCGAGTGATGTTGCAGCCATTAGCCAAGTAGCGATCGCTAAAACTTTAGATTCTGGAACTTTACAAAGTTGTGAATATCAGCTAACAACGCCTTTGGGAATCAGAGATTATGAGGCGCGGTTGGTAGTGAGTGGCGCAGATGAAGTACTAGCAATTGTTCGAGATATCACAGATCGTAAACAAGGAGAAATCGCCTTACAAAATCTTGCTCAAAAATTTGCTAAAGCTTTTAGTTGTAGCCCCGATTCAATTACCATTAGCACCCTGCAAGAAGGACGCTTTATCGAAGTTAACGACAGTTTTGTGAATCTTTCCGGTTATGGGCGAGATGAGGCAATTGGGAAAACTTCGTTTGAGTTAAATCTTTGGGTAAACGATCGCGATCGCTTAAACTTAGTGCAAGAGTTGCAAAGTACGGGAGTTGCTCGTAACTTAGAAATTGATTTCCGGCAAAAATCTGGCGAGATAATTACAACGCTGCTGTCAGCCGAAGTCATTGACTTGAATGGTATTCCTGCCATTTTAGCAGTGCATCACGACATTACAGAACGCAAACAGGTAGAAGCACAATTACGCTTTTGTGCCCAACGCGATCGCTTGTTGGCAGAAACCCTAGTACGAATTCGGTCTTCCCTTAACTTAGAGGAAATTCTTCAAACCACCGTGACGGAAGTCAGGCACTTTCTGCAAGCAGATCGGGTTTTTATTGGTTTAAATAATACCGTCAATACCGTCAAAACTCTTGCTGAATCAGGAGATCCTAAGTATCCATCAGTCTCCGGTTGGTCTACAAATGATGAAGCTTATCTACAAGAATTAAGAAACTTACTAAAAGATAATGTTGTGGGTGTCGTTGATGATATAAAACAAGTAACATTATCTCCTAAAGTAAAAGCGCACTTTCAAAAATTCCAAACAAGGGCAACTTTGGCTGTACCAATTATGTTAAACAACGAATTATTTGGTGCATTAATTGCCAATCAATGCTCAGGGCCGCGTCATTGGCTGCCAATAGAAATTGATTTGTTACAGCAGATGTCAGAACAGCTAGCGATCGCGATTCAACAAAGCCAGATATGCCAAAAGCTAGCAGAACTCAACACTAATTTAGAACACCAAGTCCAAGAACGGACAGCACAGTTGCAGCAGAAAATGCAAGAAGTTGAAAAATTGCATCGTGTCAAAGATGTAGTTTTGCACACAGTTGCCCACGATTTACGAACTTCGGTGATGGGTAACTTGATGGTGTTAAAGAATTTGTTAAATCAGGGGCAGGTGCAGGGGAGCAGGGGAGCAGGGGAGCAGGGGAGCAAGGGAGCAATTACAGCAAGTCTTTCCCCTCTGCCCCCCATCCCCTCTGCCCTGCCTCTTTCCCATGCCCCATGCCCCATCCCCAATGCCCAATCCCCAATTCCAATATCTCGCTCAATCATCGAGCGGATGATTCAGGGCAACGATCGCCAACTAACAATGATTAACTCATTGCTAGAAATTAATTCTTGTGAAAAACAGGGTATTGAGATCAAAATCGAACCTGTGCAATTTAGCACCCTACTGGGAGGCACATTCGCCCAGTTGGAACCCATGCTGACACAAAATCAAGCCACTCTGAAGAACTTGGTTGCCGCAGACTTACCGTTAGTAATGGCAGATGAGACTCGATTGCAGAAAGTTTTAGTAAATTTGATCGCACATAGCTTACAAAATAATCCACCAGGATTAAATTTTACTCTGAGCGCTACCGTTGAGGGCGGAATGATTCGCACTCAGATTCAAGATGACGGTGTGGGAATGAGTAAAGTAGAGTGCGATCGCCTCTTCGATCTCCATGTCCGCGATCCTCAAGACTGTTGCTCTACAAGCATTGGCTTAAAAATGTATCTTTGTCGGAAAGTTATTAAGGCGCATGGCGGCGAAATCGATGTTATGAATAACCGCAAGCGTGGATTAACTTTCTGGTTTACACTACCTGTGTTCACTTCATCCGCAACAAATCGCCCATAAATCACCAAAAAATGAGAGGGTGTTATTTATGGCAATGTTGAGTAAAGGAAACACCCTCAAGGTATGGGCAAAGTTGCTCGGATGCTAATGGCTACTCCATTTACAACAGTGCAAAGCTGGTGTAGAAAAACCTTTTCTGCACCAATAACAGATGAAGTCACTACTCTTTACAGAGCTTGGCGTAACCGTTTTTTGTGGCAGAGATTGCGTTTATGGTTATGGCTAGCGCTGATCTGTCTGTTGTCTTTTACTTTGCGAGACATTTACGGACTGTTTTTTCCTTTTGCAGAGTTGCAGCAGCTGCCAGAAGAACTTAGAACTCAACGCCTGGTCATTAATGTTGCAATGCTTGCAAGTATAATTATTTGCTTTGCCTTACATAAAACTAAATTAGGTCGTCATCGTCCAGATTTATTATTTTTGGGGTCTTCTTGGTCAATTAGTTTAGCGTCGCAGTTGTTTGCAACCATCAGAGGTTTTGCACTACCTGATACCATCGGTTGGTCGCTGTTGTTCTTGAGCCAAGCTGTGTTGATGCCCGTCTGCTGGATTCTTCACTTGCTGACTCAAGTGAGTGTGCTGATTTACTACTTTGGTGTAAATACCGCTCTTGGGCTAAAAACACCAATCCCCGAACACCCAGAAATATATAATGTAACGTTCATTTTATACATTTTTTGGTTTTGTACTATATGTGACATCGGTGTTTATCTGTACGATCGCCTGCAACGTTCTGAATTTTTCGCCCGTCAAGAACTGGAATCTGCCTACCAAAAACTTAAGGTTGCCGAAGCCAAATATCGCAGTATTTTTGAAAACGCTGTTGAAGGGATTTTTCAAAGCAGCCCTGATGGACGTTACATTACGGCAAATCCTGCTTTAGCCAGAATTTATGGCTACTCCTTAGTAGACGAGGTGACAGCAAATTTCACTGATATTGAACAATTGTACGTTGACCCGAACCGCCGGGCAGAATTTGTGCGCCTGATGGAAAAGTATGGTAGCGTTTCCGAGTTCGAATCCCAAATTTATCGCCAAGACGGGAGTATTGTCTGGATTTCAGAAAAAGCCTACGCAGTCCGTGACGAACAGGGAAAATTGCTTTATTACGAAGGTTTGATTGAAGACATTACCCAACGCAAGCAAACTGAAGAAGAACTACGAGTCTTTTTCCATGCAGTTTCCCACGACTTACGCAACCCAGTACTGGGTACTTTAATGGTGCTGAAGAATTTGCTTGCCCGTTCAGAGGAAAATATTGCGATTTCCCGTTCAATTTTAGAGCGGATGATTCAAAGTAGCGATCGCCAACTAAACTTAATTAATTCGTTGATGGAAACTCATATCAGCGAGGTGCAAGGTGTTGTTTTGCAGCGTCAAACCGTACAATTACTGGCAGTTGTCGAAGCTGCGATCGTAGATTTAGAGCCATTGCTAGAGCAAAATCAAGCCAAGCTGACAAATCTGGTATCCGCAGATTTGCCATTAGTGAATGCAGATCCCACGCAACTATGGCGAGTTTTTTCTAACTTAATCGTGAATGCTCTGAAACATAATCCCCCTGGCTTGCTCTTGACAATTAACGCTACCCGTGAAGGTGAGATGATTTATTGTACTGTTAATGATAACGGCGTGGGCATTAGTCAACAACAAAGCGATCGGCTTTTTGACCTTTATTTTCGGGGTGCAAGTATCCGCAATTCTGTAAGTTTGGGATTGGGGTTGTATCTGTGTAAGCAAATCATCCATGCTCACGGCGGCGAAATTGGTATTAATAGCGCATTGAATGCAGGGGCAACCTTTTGGTTTACATTGCCTATTAGCTGACCTCCGGTTATTTATCCGCCAGCGATGCACTGAGCATAGCCAAAGTGTCGTACAAAATACCCAACTGAATTCTGACTTTTGATGAATTCTACTGTAAATCTTAGTATTAGTGACTAAAGTAACTATTGAAAGGTGACTTTAGATACATGCTTGTGCCTGATTATTCCAATTATATTGAGAATATACAAATCAATGCAACGGAAATTAAAGGATATATGAACCGCTTAAAATCTATTCTTCTTGGAGGCTTATTAGCAGCTACTTCAATTGCTGCTCTTTCTCAAAATGCTAATGCTGCTGAATTTAAATCTGAGCAAGAGCATTTTAATCGTAATAATACTGTAGCTTTTAATACTAATAAAGTCCAACACGAACGTCAAATCCGTGAACAACGCGCTCGTGCATTGCGTGAACGTCAAGCTCGTGAACGACGCGCTCGTGAATTGCGTGAACGTCAAGCCCGTGAACGACGCGCTCGTGAATTGCGTGAACGTCAAGTCCGTTTTAATCACTAAGGAATAAGAATTAAATAACAGACAATTTATGTCTTTGGCTTACCTCACCTTCAATCCCTCTCCTATATATTGGAGAGGGAAGGTAGATACAAGATGAAGTTTTGCATTTTATTTAACTCACATTCCTAAGCTGAAAATTTTCCCTCATATTACGTTAGGAGAGTATTGCTACTCTCCTTTTTTTGTTTGCATAAATCTTTTCAAATTAATGCCAAAATAATCTTATTCAAGGCGCTGCTCAAAAAATTAGGCGCTTTTTATGCAAATTATGACTAATATGATGTTTGAAATCAACATTTGCATCTAACTATGGGGTTTAAAATAACTCGTAATGACGCTCCTACGTCGCTCTAAGCGTTCGCGGTAGCGTCTCGTAGAGAAGCCATGCCAAAGGCTTTACGCTGCGCTAACGTAATTCGTAATTCGTAATTAAATAGGACTTACGCAAAATACCTCTCAAACTCTTATTCCTCCGTGTTCTCTGTGCCTCTGTGGTTCGATTTTCCGTTACCTGTGCGTAAGTCTTATTAAGGGACTTCCAAGTAAAAAAATATTCCATCCCTGTGTCAGCAGAGGGGGCAGAGGGAGCAGAGGGAGAAAGAATCTGAACATTTTATTTGCATTCACAGTTGAATAATTTAATTTCTGGAAGTCCCTAAAGACTGTTATAGCAGTCCTATCTGATTCGTGAAAAATATAAAATTTGAAAACGAATCGCAAAGGACGCGTTCGCGGAGCGTCTCGTCAGAGAAGGGAGCAAAGGGAAGAAATAAGAAAGAGATATATAATTTTCAGAAATTATTTATGACTGCTATATATATAGGATTAAAATAATTCGTAATTAGTTAAATTATAAGCATAATGAAAAGCGGAAGCTCAGGCAAAACTCTGTATGCTCAAATTTACTCAATTTAAACCACCTAATTACGATGCCGCAGTTACTTTTACTCTGGCGCTGACAGCAGAAGAACGTACCCGCAGCCGTCATCGTTTTGAAACGGAAGATGGTATTGTGTTTTTACATTTACCCAGAGGAACTGTTTTACACGATGGCGATATTCTGCTAGAAGAAAGCCATAGCAGTTTAATCAGAATTACTGCCAAACCAGAACTAGTGCTGACTGCCTTTGCCCAAACACCACTTTTATTATTACGGGCGGCATACCATTTGGGAAATCGCCATGTACCTGTAGAAATTACTCCGACTTATTTACGCTTGTCTTCAGATTCGGTTTTACGCACTATGTTGGAACAACTTGGGTTAGAAGTTAAAGAGGAAATTTCATTGTTTCAGCCAGAATTAGGAGCTTATGGACAACAGCATCATGCTCACTGATAGTCATCTTTTGAGTATTTTACAGTTGGCTAGCCCCGCTTTACCTGTGGGAGCATATAGTTATTCTGAAGGCTTAGAAATGTTGGTGGAAAATGGTACGATCGCTAACCACACACATCTCAAAGATTGGTTAAAAGCAGAGTTACTCTATGGGGCAATTCGGTTAGAGGCGGCAGTGATGGTACGATCGCAGCAATCTGCAAAAATGGGTGATGTAGAGTCGCTATGCCGTTGGAATCTGTGGTTATCCGCAGCTAGGGAAACAGAAGAATTACGCGCCTCTAGTTGGCAGATGGGGCGATCGCTCATCCAATTACTTGGTAAACTAGAACCGCAGATTATACCTATTGCCAATGCTGTGGGTAATCCTTGCAATTATGCGATCGCTTTTGGCATTGCTATTGCCCATTGGCAAATTAGCATCCAAGCCGCATTACTCGGATATCTGCATAGTTGGGCAAGTAATTTGATTACTGCTGGCGTGAAACTCATCCCTCTTGGACAAACATCAGGACAGCAGTTATTGCTAGATTTGCACCCATTACTCAATGCTGCGGCTTTAGAAATTCTCGCGTTGGAGGATGATCAACTCGCCTGTTGTAGTTGGGGTTTGTCGCTGGCGAGTATGCAGCATGAAACGCAGTATACAAGGTTGTTTAGGAGTTAGTCATTGGTCATTGATCATTCGTCAAAAACTAATAACTAATAACCATCTACCAAGCGAAAGTGACAAATAACAAAGGACAAAGGACAAAGGACAAATGACAAATGACAATGAACGCATTTCGAGTAGGGGTTGCTGGGCCAGTGGGTTCGGGGAAGACGGCTTTGGTGGATGCTTTGTGTAAGGGATTGCGTGAGCAGTATCAGATTGCGGTGGTGACGAATGATATCTATACTCAGGAGGATGCTCAGTTTTTAGTGCGTTCTCAGGCGTTGGCTAGCGATCGCATTTTGGGTGTAGAAACTGGCGGTTGTCCTCACACTGCTATCCGCGAAGATGCTTCGATGAATTTGGCGGCAATTGAACAGTTAGAGGAACGTTTTCTCGATTTGGATTTAGTATTTTTGGAAAGTGGCGGCGATAATTTAGCTGCTACCTTTAGTCCAGAATTGGTGGATTTAACAATTTACGTCATTGATGTTGCGGCTGGTGATAAAATTCCCCGCAAGGGTGGCCCCGGTATTACGAAATCTGATTTGTTGGTGATTAACAAAACTGACTTAGCGCCTTATGTTGGTGCAGATTTAAGTGTGATGGAACGAGATGCTAAAAAAATGCGCGGTGATAAACCTTTTATTTTTACTAATTTGAAAACTCAGTCTGGACTTGCAGATGTAATTAACTTTGTTTGCACAAATATCTGTTAAAAAGAATTTTATAACCCACGGAGGTGGGTAAAGTCTCGTGTAGACGCGGTTTTTAACCGCCCTTTCTTTCTATAAAGCCCTTAGATGCCGACTTCGCACCCGTTCAGCACTACCAGTAGGAATCGCAGCAATTAATTTTTGTGTGTATTCCTCTTTGGGTTGTTGGTAGATGCTTTCGGCTGTGCCTTCTTCAACAATTTGACCGCGATTCATGACTAAAATGCGATCGCTCATAAATTTCACTACACTTAAATCGTGAGAAATAAAAATATAAGTAAGCTGAAAGTCTGACTGTAACTCTTTGAGAAGATTTAATACTTGCGCCTGTACTGAAACATCCAGCGCTGAAACTGATTCATCGCAAATGATAAACTTAGGATTTAACGCCAAAGAACGGGCTATGCAAATCCGTTGACGTTGACCGCCAGAAAACTGATGAGGATAGCGGTTAATTGCATCTGCACTCAACCCGACCCGTTCTAAGAGTTCGGTTACTCGTTGGCGTCGTTGTTGCTTTGTCTTCCCCACGGAGTGAATTAACAAAGGTTCCATTACCGCATCCCCAACCTTCATCCGGGGATCGAGGGAACTAAAAGGATTTTGGAAGACTATTTGCATTTCCCGCCGCAGTTTTTGCAACGGTTCTCCTTTGAGGCTAGTAATATCTTGTTTCTCAAAGATAATCTGACCACTCATCGGTTCAATTAAGCGCAGCAAGGTTCTGCCAAGGGTGGTTTTCCCGCAACCAGATTCTCCCACCAAACCTACTGTTTCTCCTGGCTTGACATCAAAGGAAACGCCATTAACTGCCATATTGTAGCGTTTTGTCCCACCAAACACCCCACGCACTGGAAAACCAACTTTCAGGTTGCGGATTTGCAGCAGGGGTTCCTTCTCATTAAAATTTGCCAATCTTGCGGCAATCTCTTCGGTGGTGACTTCTATAGGTTGTGCAGGTTCTTTCGCTTGAATTACTACTTGTCCCGTTGGTGTCTCTTCTGCACTCATGTAGTCGGAAACGGTGAGTAATTTTTGGGGACGGCGGTCAAGTGTGGGGCGACAAGCTATCAAACCTTTAGTATATGGATGCTGGGGACTGCTGAAAATTTGCCGAGAAGTACCAGATTCAACAACTTTGCCTTTATACATCACCGCTACTTGGTCAGCAATTTCTGAAATTAGCCCCAAGTCATGCGTGATGAAAATCATTGCCATGTCACGGCTTTGCTGCAATTCTCGCAACAAGTCCAAAATCGTCGCTTGCACTGTTACATCCAAAGCTGTGGTTGGTTCATCGGCAATTAAGATTAATGGGTTGCAAGAAATTGCCATTGCAATCATCACCCGTTGCAACTGACCCCCAGAAAGTTCATGAGGGTAGCGTTCCAGCATGGCTTCTTTGTGTTGTTTAACCAACTGTGCCAACTTTGATGGTTCTAGTTTCGATGTATTGTCGTTGGTTTGATGCGAAGTTTCGATATACTGCTGCTGGATATCTTCATCACTAGGTAGAAGTTTAACCTCTTGTAGACCTGCGATCGCAATTTGTCGTGCTTGGGCTGCTGACACATTTTGATGGCGCACAATCGCTTCTGTTAGCTGAAACCCAATGTTATAAACTGGATTAAGCGAACTCATCGGTTCTTGAAAAATCATGGCGATGTCGCCACCCCGGTGTAACTGCATTTGCTCAGGAGGCAATTTTACCAAATCGATTGCGTTGCCATTCTCCTGCGGACGAAACCAGATTTCACCACCAGTCACTATACCGGGAGTCTGCAACAAACCCATCACAGCTAAGGCTGTCACTGATTTACCACTCCCCGATTCTCCTACTATTCCTAGAGTTTCACCTCGATGCAGCGCAAAGGAAATACCATCCAAAGCTCTGTTAATGTTGCCATCACCGGGAAATTCAACTTGGAGATTGCGAACCTCTAGGACAGTTTCTCTCATAGGAGTTGGGTAGGAATTCTAACTTAAAATTATCTGGATTTTAACAAGAGTTTTGATGTATATGTAAGTAAATATGGTTTTTACACTTTTTGGCAGTTTTATCACATACTTCCACAATATACACGCATTTGCGATATAGAACTGCTTGTGACTTATGCAAATTGCGATCAGCTTATGGTATCCTCTTTTTTCAGAGTTCCAGTCTTTACGTAACAGCATTAACTACAGAAAATTGCCACCACGAACAAAACAGCCAGGAGAGGAAATCCGTAAATTGGTTAAGGAGCGATCGCCAGTCTGCAATGTTGAGTTATGCTTTTGCAGTGCTTGTCCTCGTTTTTCTGATTAAACATCTCCAGTAATCATTGCCAGTATAGGTCTGGATTGTGTTGGTATGGTAGAGAGGTTTTGATGAAATGCCAGAAGTACGGCAGGATTATTCAAGATTTGGGCAAACGCGGACACTGGGGATATCGGAATTTACTTCCTCCTTCTGGAAGCAAATAACCCTATTCCGTCAAAGTGGACAGTTAAATAATCCAGCGATGCCTGCGGCGGGCTACGCCTACGCTAATCGCTGTTCTGCCCTCCAAAAACATTTGCCACCACTGTGCTATATCATAAGTTTTGCCAAAATTGACCAAATGTAAGAAGCTGAGGCTTTGGATTTGGAGATTAAAATAGAGTAAGTAAAGGTAGGATTTACTTGATTAGGAGGTTCTATGATGACTTTACAAGAAATTATTAATTCTATTGAAAGTTTGCCCACAGAAGATCGAGAGTATTTATTTGAGTTTCTTCGCCAGCAACGAATTGAGAATCGGCGGGTTGAAATTTTGGCTAATGCTCAGGAGGTGATACAGGCTTTTAAGGATGGGACAGCTCATAGGGGAAGCGTTGACGATTTGATCGCTGATTTACTCGGAGATGATGATGGAAGTTGTCTGGAGTAGTGGATTTAAGCGCTCTTTTAGGAAGATTACAAAGAAAAACCCGCAATTAAAGAATCAAATTGTTAATGTATTAAGGCTTTTGGCAGATGATCCATTTACACCGTCTTTGAAGTCTCATAAGTTAACAGGAAATTTAGCGGGTTTGTGGTCTTGTTCTGTTGTTTATGATTGTAGAATTATCTTTAATTTATCCGAGGATGAGAAGTTATTAGAAATGGTTATTTTATTGATTGATATTGGCAGCCATGATGAAGTTTATTAAATTGTAAAATAGAGGCTGAAGCTTGGGATTGAGAGATTAAAATTCTCTAACCCTAACTGCTGGATAGCTAAACTAAGCGATGTCTCACGACAAGATGTAAAGCGTCAACGCAGACAAAAAAATAGCACACCCTCAAGGATGGCTATTTGCAGAAATTATCTAACTGTAATGTTAGTTATTAAATTGAATACACGCTCAACTACCAACTTTAGAAGGGAATATCATCTGGATCTGGTTCTTGCTCTTTCACTGCTGGATAAGTGGTTCGCTCATAATTTGTTGGTTGGGGTACGGGTTCGTAAGTTGTCGTTTGGGGAGTAACACCAACAGGATTTGTCGCTGGGGTAGGTGCTGGACGCGGTGACTCGTAGCTGGGAACGTCTTTCTGTGCAGGACGAGATGCTGATGGTTGTCGTGGAGCAGTTTCAGTGAATGATGGAGTTACGGTTGCTGAAGGCAATGGATCGGTATTAAAACTACCTCCAACAGATTGAATTTGTTGCACCGTAAATTCAGCACGTTTTTCTTTAAAACCTTCCATCGCAACAGTATTCATAGTTAAACGTCCTACCAGGATGACGCGATCGCCTTGGTGGTAGTTTTGCTGAATTTCTGTCGCTAAATTCCCCCAGCCGACAACTTTCAGCGTCGCTGGCGGATCTTCTGGTTTCTGGGAATTGGGAAACTGCACTAGCATTTCCGTTACTCCCAAATTATCCGCCGTATAGCGGAGTTGCGGTTCGTTAATAATTTCCGCCATCAAAACGCAGCTGTTCATTAAAATTACTCCTGACTGCAAAAAGTACTGATTGAAAAAGAGAGGGTTTTTCTATGTAGTGCCAATTAATATCTATATAGGTTTAATTGTTTGCATTTTTTAATAATGTTTGAACAAATTTTCTACATCCGCTCTGAGTTTTTAGTCCTTTCTAGCATAAAAGCCAAGCGATCGCTTTGAACAGCATTGAGTATACCGTTCGCCACCCTCGCTTGACTAAATTGAGCATTCAATTCTGCATAGAGTAGTATAATTGTACCACTTATTGATTAAATAGAAAAAATTCTTGCCAAGAATTAAGTCTTAACGTGAACTGGAAAAACACCCAAGGCGATCAACCTGGCTGGAAGGTCGCGCAAGACGGGTAAGCGCAAAAATGCAGGTGGTACAAAGGTGCGATTTGAGGAGAGAACCGGGGCCAATACCCGCTTTTGGATAAAAGTTTGAAACGCCTGAATGATGCGTGTGGGCAACTCACGTTGACGTTGTACTTTTGCTAGGTCACTAAGTTGTACTTCTCCGTTTTTGAGTGGTTTGCTGAGTACATTCGCCGCGACTACAGCATCTTGAATCGCGTAGTTAATGCCAACTCCACCAACGGGGGACATTATATGAGCTGCATCACCGATGAGTAATAGTCCCGGATGATACCAGCGTTTGACACGGCTGGACTCGACTGAGAGAAAAGCTATCTGTGACCAATCATGTAAATTTTGGATGCGTTGCAGAAATTCTGGCACAACTTCGACAACAGATTTTTTTAATTCCTCCAAACCCGCAGCGCGTAGTTGTTGATAGCCTCCTTTGGGGATGATATATGCAACTTGCCACTCATCACCACGGTCAAGCATGGCAATGATTTTACCTTGACCAAAGCGCCCCATTCCCCCCTCCGGGTCTTCTGGCTGACGCGGTAGGCGAAACCAGAGGAGCATCCATTGGCGGCGAGGTTTCGATGGACTCAAACTCACCCAGGTGGCGTAAACGTGAGTGGCGACCGTCTGCACCCACTGTCAGTATTGCCCGGATTTCATGCCAACCACCGCCTCCCCGATAACGGACACCTTGAATTAAGCCATTTTCGGCAATTAATTCCTGTACATTCGCACCCATCACCAGATGGAAATTAGGATATTTTTGTGCTTCTTGGGTGATGAACTCCAGAAATTTCACCTGGGGAAGCATTGTAATGTATGGACAAGGTTAACGCTTGGGTCTTGGGAAAGATTTTTAGGTACATCGGTAGTCATCACAACACCTCTTGATAGCCCTAAAATTTAGGGTAGTTTGCTTTTGATGGTGCAAGCTGTTTTTTTAACTTTTCGTATTTACATAGAAGGTGTATTATGATGGGCGCTAAACTGTCATTGGTCATTAGTCATTTGTCCAATGCCCCATGCCCAATGCCCCATGCCCAATTCCCAAATTAGTTGTGTCCCAAGTTATTTTAGAAAACGTTTATAAAAGTTTTTCCTCGCGTAAAGAGGAAAGTGTTACCTCACAAACCCAATCTCCCCTCACGCCTGGGGAGAAAACTGATGCAGCGCAAGAACGTGCGGGAAGTGTTAACGTTTTGCGGCGGATTAACCTGACGATCGCAGATGGCGAGTTTATGGTGTTGGTAGGCCCTTCTGGTTGTGGTAAAAGCACTCTGCTGCGGTTAATCGCCGGCTTAGAAGTGATGACTGGCGGTAATATCTGGGTAGGCGATCGCTTAATCAATGACCTACCGCCCAAGGAACGCGACATCGCAATGGTGTTTCAAAATTACGCCCTTTATCCTCACATGACGGTGTATGACAACATCGCCTTTGGGTTACGCCGTAGGGAAAGCAGGGGAGCAGAGGAGCAGGGGAGCAGAGGAGAAAATACTTCCTCGTCTCAATATCTTCAGGCGTGGGCAGAAAATCTTTTTGTGGGGGCGACCAGAAAGTTACCTAAAGGATTGCGCTACATTTCTGACAAAGAACGAGCAGTGAATGAGCAGGTGCGTAGTGTTGCCCAACTGTTGCAAATCGAAACATTGCTGAATCGCTTACCCAAACAGCTATCTGGGGGACAAAGACAACGGGTTGCATTGGGACGAGCGATCGCGCGTGACCCTCAAGTATTCTTAATGGATGAGCCGCTTTCTAACTTAGATGCCAAACTACGGGCGGAAACCCGCGCTCAAATTGTCAAATTGCAGCGTCAATTGGGGACAACGACAATTTACGTTACCCATGACCAAACAGAAGCGATGACAATGGGCGATCGCATTGCGATTATGTCTGAGGGTAAAATTCAGCAAGTTGCTTCTCCCTTAGAACTCTACAACCGTCCTGCCAACCTTTTTGTAGCAGAATTCATTGGTTCACCACCGATGAATTTTATTCCTGTAGAATTTCATGCCCCGCAGTTGATTACTCATTCCCAGTTGCGTTTCACTCTGCCAGAAGTTTGGGGAAAAGCTTTACAAAAATATGATGGGAAAACTCTAATTTTAGGCATTCGCCCAGAACACTTGAACTTGAGTATGCCTGCCACCAAAAATCTACCAGTGCAAGTAGATGTGGTAGAAAATCTCGGCAACGATTCTTTTCTCGCTGTTAAGATTGCCGACCCAGGATCTCAACCTGCTACTACAGCCAAATTCCTACAAGTGCGAATCCCACCAGACCGATTTGTACAACCTGGCGAGCAACTTTGGTTATCGCTAACTCCAGAGAAAATTCACTTTTTTGACCCGGAAACTGAGTTGGCTATATTTCCTTAAGACTATCCGCGCCTAATTGGTAGAATACGCACTCTGGATTGGGCTTGGTCAACAGTGACCAATGCGCCTATTTCTAGTGAAGACTCAAACTGATTCAGGGCTGAAATAACTAGATTTTCGATACTGTTCGGCAAAACATCCTGGGTACGAACCTGAATGACACTAGGAGTATCGACACCTGTCGCAGCTAGCAGGGAACCGAAGTCTAAATCGTGAGTAAAGACGATATATCCATTAGTTCTTGCCCACTCCATAATTATTGAATCTTTCTCGCGGGGATCGCCAATGGTAGACCAGTGGACAGCGGAGATATTATACCTCTCAAAAACCGCAACCCAATCAGGAGAAAGGTTCATATCAATCAAAATTTTCATGCGCTTCTGAGAGGAACTTCAATCTCTTCAGCCCGCCATGCAGCGTAGGCAAGTGCTTCATAGATGTCGGCTTCTTCGAGGTAAGGATATGCCTTAAGGATGTCGCTATTACTATGTCCAGATGCCATTAAGCCAACGACAGTACCAACGGTGACACGCATTCCCCGAATACAGGGTTTGCCGCCCATAACTTCAGGATTGCGAGTAATTCTAGTGAGATTTTGCATAATTTTTGTAGAGTAGCAGTGGGGTTATTGGATTGAGCATCCTAACTTTCACAAGTACGATCAAATGTCATTGAAAATCAATCTTCTTGAGAAAGAATTAAATTTAGAATATTCATTTCTTTAGACTGGAATATTTGATTTTCATTAAATAGGTTTTTTCCTAATTTATCCATTGCACCACTATTAAAAACTACATAAGGAATATTTTGATAATTAGAGTCAATGGGCAAAATATTATATGCTAAAGCAAGTGTAGAAACGTACCGAGCTAAAATATCCCGTAAAGAGACATTATCAATTCTTCTCTCATTTTCAAAATAGTCTTCAAAAGCCTGAAAAGATAAAAATGTCTGTATAGGCAAAGCATAATAACGTTCTGACGAAAGAGAAGTTTGGGTTAATTTTTGTGAGCGTTCTAATTCACTAAAAATTGTTCTAGTCAAGTCTATTAAAGAATAAGCAGCACTAATAATTTGTTTTGGATATTTTCCTGACTTTACTAAAAGTTGAAGTTGTTTAATAAAAGCTTCATTTCGCTCTCGGTCGAGAATTTTTTCTAAGTCAATATAATTAGTTTCTTTAACTAGTTTCTCTGATAACGGTACAATGAGTAAACTACCTCTAACATAGGTTTTTTCAATTGGTGGTAGACTCAGCAAATTATCAAGGCTAGTCTCGATTTTTAATAACAAATTAAATCCTATTGAAACATAAGATACTTCTTTATTTTCAGAAAGTGATTTTTTTTGAGAATAAGGACTTATTTCAATTTTTTTAGCTACCTTAGTATCTAAAGTAAAAGTTTCATCTGTAATTTCGTCTGAGCTTACTGACTGGACAAATATGTGATAATTAAATATCAGCTTGTCAGCAGGATAAGAATTTGCATTTATCAGACTTGCAGGCTTACTCAAAAATTGAAATTCATTAAAAGATAAACATTGACCAATTGAATCTGAAACTTGTCTAACAAATATTCTATCTCCCTGAATTTGATTTAGAAAAAGATGATTTTCAACTACGTCTTGTATTGTCAGTGAGGCGTCAGCAGTAATCACTTTCAGATTAAAGCCGTATTCAGGATTTAACAAATCATAATCTTCAACAAAATCTAAAATCCCGTGTAGAAAAGCAACTCCCTCTTGGGAACCTGTAATTTCGTCAATCATAATGAAAATATTTTTCATGCGACTGGCGATTTCTTTCATCTTCTTTGGAATAACTCCAGGAGGCTTTTTGGAAGAATTATAAGCACTACTAAATATTCTGCCGAAATGCTTTAAAGTATTACCGTAGCGAGTTTCCTTTAAAGACTGCATTGAGGCTGTAGCAATAATATTATTAGGTAAATCAGGATTAATGATACAGGTGTGAATTGCTTCACACAAACTTGCTAAGACTCCAACCTCACGGTGTTTTTCTACTTGTACCAAGTTATCTGTATGTCTAACCAAGCGACTAGGAAAGTCAGATACTTTGTCTTTTAAATTTCTAGCATCTAAAAATTTTACTTGCCCTATTTGATGTTCGTTAGTCAGGTTATTATTATAGTACTCAACAACGTAACCTCCATTGGCATCATCAACTATTCTTTTATTGGTGTTAATACAAATTAAATTATCCGAAACTAATTTTAAGCTATTTTCCTCTGTAAACTTGTCAATAATATCTCGGTTAACCTGAATTCGAGGACTGACATATATTAGGAGTGATCCCTCATGCAAGTGGTTAATAATTTGCTTTGCAACTGCTGTAGTTTTACCAATTCCAGGATTCCCCGTCAAAAACAGCAATGGTATTCTAGAATCTGCAAGCGCTCGATGTATCAACTCTGCATGAGCATTTCTAAATTCTGTTTCTTTTAGGTCTAGCGATCGCTTAATATATTCAGGTACAATACCGGCCGTATTAAAAAAATCTTGCCCTGCTTCAAATACTTCAGTATTTGGAATATAATTTATTGTATCTTTTTTGGTTTCAACTATATCTTTGACAAACCTGTTGCCATCCTGAAAGTTTCTAGCTGCATTACTTTTAATGACTTCAAGTAACGTGTTACGGCTGTCACTAATATCTTTGTCACTTTTATTTTTGTATATTTCATAACAATTTTTTAATATTTCTAGGCTATTTTGAGCATTGTCTTTATCTTTAGTCAAAGCAATACCGTTAATCATTCTGTCACTATAGCCAAAGCAATTAAACTTCACTGCATCATCTCGTGATATTTTACCTGATGACAACAGAAATTTATAAAAACTCCAAGCATAACTAGAAGCTTGGATAACCTTCACTGCTTCCTTGTCTTTAGTCTTGAAAGCACAGAAGAAGCGAGTCAATTCTTTAGAATATATCTCGTTAAGTTTATTGTTATTGTCGCTACTATTTCCAGTATCGATACCGAGTCCACAAAAACTAGACTTGGAACGCACATAATTTAACTCAGTATTTAATGATTCTACCAGACTTTGAATGTTATTTAAGTCAGTTATAGAATGAATAGCAGAAGTGGTAAAAGTGGATAAGTCTACAACTAAAATTCGATACTTACCCATATACCGCAGCAATAAGAGAGTATCTGCTTTCAGAAACTCCCCTCCATCCATATAACGACTGATATCTACGTTTTCAAATCCCTGAATTTCTAAAATTTCCTTGTAGCAGTCAGGAGTATATCTCTCTAAATTTTTGATACCAAAGGCATTTTCATTGTGAAAATCACACTGAAAATAGATAATTTCTATTTTGTTTTTAATTAGCCAGCCAGATGCTTCTATATATTCTCGCACAAAGCTGTAGCCTGAAGTCCATCCTTTTTGAATAAATAATTTTACCCAATCTCCAATAATTTCTTGATGAGATTTATCTATAAAATTATTAGCTATAGACTTTTGGATATTATGCAAAGATAACTTACTTAAAGGCTGAAGATAAACATCGCCGTAGTAATGTTTTAACTTGGAATGCTGAAAGTAAGTTAAAATGCCGATATTAAAACTTATTTCAAATACTCGACCTAAATTAATGCCTAAATCATTTCCCATAAAGCACACTCCTAATTTCAGTCAAAAAGGCTAAGTTATTAAACTTAACATTCTTCACCGAGTAAGTATAAGTAGATATTTTACCGATACCTTCGTCACCAATTAGTTTACTATAAGGGTTCAGCTTGAGAGCAATGTTTATATTTACTTCGTATCGAGAAAAATGAAATAAAGCAATGTATTGTAAAATCGTCTTTTGTAAAGGCGAATCTTTATCTAATAACCCTTCTATAATATCTTTTGTATCACCTACGTCATAAATATTTAATAAAGTACTGTAGCAAACTACACTATTAAATATAGTGCGCTTTTTATCTACACAACGACCTGTAAAGAGGTTGAGAAACACTCTGGTTTTTTGACTTTTATCCACAGATAACTTCTCTAATTCTTCAATATCAGGAATATAAAAAGAATCAGCTTTCCCCTCAACCAAGTTGATAGCAGGATAGTTATCCATAAATATTGGATATAGCTTGATATCTGGCTTACCTGCTTTGAGATACTTAACTACATCCTGAGACATGAAAAATAATGAATCTGGGTCTGATTCCAATTTAGTTATACCCAAACTCCTAGTATAGGGAGCTTTCGCTATGTATAAAAAATGTCGATAACCTTGTTGGTAAAGTTTACTAATTTCATCTCTCACAACCTCTGATTCTGTAGATATTTTAGAATGAGGTTGATTGTCTGCAAATGTTTTGATAGGTTCAACCTTGACTGCTGTATCAGATACCTGATTAATAACAATAATTTCGCCATATATATTTGAAATTCTGACAGGTTTATCTTTTTCATCCCAAACTGCATCACTCAACCAGCTAGAAACAACAATAATTGCTAATTTATCCAGTTGAGCCTGATAACCTTCTTGCAACTCGAAAGTTTTAGGAATTAAAGCGTACAATGATGACAAGGCATTTTGGACTTTATACTTATCTATATACTTATCTGTTGTTTTAAGATTTAATCCTTGAGCATCAGCCATACAATCTCGACGAAGAATATGTGCTAATGACTTTGATAAAGAATTAAGAAAAACTTCATCTTCTGTTGTTTTCTGAGTATCTTGGAGATGAAATCTAAAAATTGGAATAAAAAGTTTTTCTTGTTTTTCACTATCTAGACTAATTTGCTCTCGACAAATACTAATGCACAAGTAACTTAATAAAGTGAAGACCTGCTGATATATAGTTGCTTCTGGTGATTGAGTATTTTTAAATATTACTTCTCTTACTTCCTTAATTTTATAATAAATAACTATGATTTTTTCTTTTGCAAAGTATTCATCATATATTGGGAGAGATATAGACCTACCATCTTTCTCTCCTATTGGAGAAAATATTACAGGTAATCCTTTAATACCTGTGATATCATACTCCATCGAGAAATTTTGCTTATCACTATCTGTAAAATAGCGAACATCATCAAAGGTAAAAGTAACAGATAATGAACTAAGAGATTGTTCATTTACAGTAGGTGGTAAAACCTCCACATAAGCCAGAGCTTCTCTAGCTTGGGCTTTAAAATTTGCTTGGTTTTCTTGATTTAAATCAAGTTTCAAAAAACTATGAGTATTAATAATTTTTGAGACATTTTTATGCAAAACCGCTTTGTTAATACATAATTGTACTCTTTTAGAAAAAGATGGCAATATTTCTTTTTTCTTAAGAAAGGTTTGCAGCAGATTTCTTAAGGCTGCTAATTTTCGTTCGACTTGACAAACATCCTTATTCAATATCAAAGCGTGAATTTTGATTAATAAATTTGTAACTTCCTCATCAGAAATACCGACTTTGAATTTATTTAAAATATCGTCCTTAAATTTAGGAGTAGGATCGTAATCTTTATCAGGTATCTCGCCTTCTTCATCAACAGCGAAAACGAAGTAATAAAGACAAGCAATTTTCAAAACTTTTTCTTTAAAGTTCTTGGCTTTTACAGGATCTTTTAGTTGGTCTTTATGACGTGGACTGGTGGGGTCAAGTTCAGTCATATAGTAATTCACGACTGAATTTTCATGATAAGAATTTACAGAACCATTGAGCTTTAATCTCACACCCAAGTTGAATTCTTGGATACCTCTGTCTTGATCTATGCTTTCTCCTATCATTCCTTCATACTCAGGAATAATAGGCAAGATATCAAAGGCATTTGCTTGAGAAAAAGCTGTCCTGAGATTAACAGGCTTATCAAGTAAATAACTTACTTCATAATCGGGATCATCTAAATCTGGATCGTTGATATAATTTATTAATAATCTCAGCCGCTTAATCAATGTTTCTAAATATTCAAAACCCTGTGTATTGGAATTACGTAGATTAGTTTTGGCACATTCTATTCTCAAATAATCCAAATAATCTATTTTGATATCTCGTAGTAGTCTCGGAAGAGATTCAGTATCTACTATTTTTTGAAATTTAGTAAGTTCAGATTCTTTTTGCTCTGATATATTATCTAAAATTTCTGTAAGTTTTTGCCAATCTTGTGAATCGGGTCTAGTTATAGTATCTATGTAGCTTTTAAGGCTCTCTAAAAACCTATTATTAAAATTAGATATGCCTTCAAATTTGACGTTCAAGTGATGAGCTTTTATGACTGATTCTGTACCCTTTCGCCTCTCTTGAGCCAAGCTATTCTAAATAACTAATTGCTGAGATGTAAAACTATAAGGCTTGTTAAAAGGATATTTAAATGGTAACTCAGCTTGAGCGCTAATAAAATCAGATAATGGTGTGCAAAGATTGTCTAAGGAAGATTGAGTTTGGTTTTCTCCACAAGCAGTAACAAGTTGTCTTCTCAATTCATCTCTAATAGCTTGGATTTTAGAATAAAATTCTGTTTCCAACTTAAAATTGACAGTTGCTGCTTTAATGCCTATATTCTGCGTTAAAGGACTTTGTGGACGTTGATTGGTATTGGTAGCAATTTCATAGGCAATTTCATAAGCTGATATTCTGAGTTTCTGTCTATCTGGAGAAAATTTGAAAAGAGTCTTTTTTTTAATTAACTTTAAAACTGTGTCTAATAATGGAATATAATCTAATTTTGCTAAGGGATTTAAACTTTCTTCAATAGAATGTCCTGATGTTGATGTCATGATGCAACCACTGTTTAGAAATATTTCAATTTTGTGACTTATCCTGGAAGATTGATGCGCTTAAATAGCAGCCAACAGAGTAACCTGGTAGAATGAATTCAGAGTTTGTAAGACTTATCTTATAACCCGAAAATTTTAATTCAGCTATATCGCTAGTTTTGAAGACTTACGCTTATCTGGTGAATATTATAGTATAAATGTACCAAAAGGTTGCTTTTAGAAAAAAGTTTAAAATTCTTAATTTTTAGTAAAAATAGTTTATTAATCAATTTGGTAAAAAAGTGCTTTCAACTGTAAAGTAGCGATGCCTACGGCGGCAAGCTACGCACCTCATTACACCCCAAATTCCACAAGTGCGTAGCTGTAAGGCTTATCGTCAGACATTGCACTTTCAAAGTTACTAATTTGTAGAAGTGCTAAAAGATAGTGCAGATGCTTCCAGTAGATGCGGATGGTGGCGTTCCCAAAAACTCAAAATCTCTTCGCCAACCTGTTGAGGATAGAAGTAGTGAAAAAAATGATATCCTTCTGGGCATTCCCAGAGCTTATCTTCTGGCTTCAACCAATTTAACCAATCATGCAATACAGTTGAGTTGACTACCGGATCACTCTTGCTACCACATACCATCATTGGTATCGAAACTCCACCCTTGGGTAAATAAACCAACTTAAATAAAGAGTGTGACGTGGGAGATTGTTCTAAATCTTTATCTAAGGCAGCTACTAACTTTTTAGTGGTATGAGCTGGTTGATTTCCAAAAAGACTGCGAACGCTGCTTGCTAAAACTAATTCACGGCTGATGCTAAAAAGTTGTCGTTGAAAGTAATAGTGAGCTTGCCAATTGTTTGCAGGTTGAGCTGCTACAGCCAGCAGGGTAAGCGATCGCACTTTTTGGGGAAATCGCCGCGCAAAGGTTAAGGCGATCGCACCACCCATACCATGACCTGCTAAATGCACGGGGCGATCGCGCCATTCTAAAAACTCATATAGCAAATCCACTGCTTGATCTATGGAACTCGCTTCATCTTTGCTTTGCTGATATTCCCACTGGGCGACATTTATATACCTAGATAAATATTCAAGTAATGGTTTATCAAAACGCTTCAAAATAGGACTAGCATTTAACCACAGAACATCAAATGAATCAGACATAAATACCTATAACTTCTAAATTATCAATTTCAATAAAGGCGCACAGCTAGCTGTGCGCCGCAAATCTCTACAAACCAAATTCTGTCTTCAACTGAGCAACCCAAGTTTTAATTCGCTCGTCTGTTAGATCGGATTGACTACCTTCATCAAGTGCCAACCCAACAAACTTGCCATTTTTCAAAGCTCTAGAATTCTCAAAGTCATATCCCTCAGTTGGCCAGTAACCAACAGTTTTACCACCCCGTTGGGAAATTTTTTCTTCTAGAATTCCTATTGCATCCTGGAAGTTATCGGCATAGCCATATTGATCTCCATCACCAAAATAGGCAACCAACTTACCACTAAAATCTATTTCATCTAGATCGGAGAAAAAGCTTTCCCAATCGCTCTGAAGTTGACCAATATCCCAAGTAGGAGAGCCAATAATCAGCAAGTCATACTCATCAAAAGTGCTACTATCCGCCTCGTAAATGGGATGCAATGTCACAATATCATCACCAAACTCATCCCGAATTTTTTCAGCATCCGATTCAGTGTTGCCAGTTTGAGTACCGTAAAACAAACCAATTTTTTTTGACATATTGACACCTGATAAATAAATAGTTGTGTGCTTTGCTGAAAAGTCGCCCTGAGAAGTTGGTTAATCCAAGGTTTCCTACTCATCAAGGCATCGACTCCAGTGTTTGAACAGCCACGCAAGTCAAAAGCGTTATCTTTTTAGAAAGTTTGCAAATAGCTGAAATACATCGCCCGCTTAATGAGTATTACTCTCAATAACTCTGAAGATATACTACCAGACTTATTGAGAGTCTTTTTCATTTATTTTGGTAAACTTTTGTTAAGTATTTCAGAAAACAAACCGAAAACTAGACGAGGCAGCAAGAACTCTTGTACCTTAATTGGTCAGAAACCTCGCACTTACTCGAATAGAAGTAGTGAGATGAACGCCTGAACAAAAAGCATTTCTCAGTTACTGGAGTTTAGACAAAAAGCGATACAAGACTTGATCTTGGAAGAGTTATGTGATATTGTTCTTTAGCTGATTCAAGTACGGTAACTGTGTCGAGTTACCGTACTTTTATATTAAGAGTGAATAATGCACTCTGCAAGAGGATAGTTTAAATCAAACGGAAATTGCCCCTTATGCCAAAAGACTGGTTTGAATGGCACGATCTTTACAATAGTGAGCCAAAATTGCAGCAACGACTGCAAATTGTTCGGGAATATATTTCTCATAGTTTGGATGTATCTTTACCGGGAATCATTCGTGTAGTCAGTGTTTGCGCGGGTGATGGGAGAGATTTATTAGGGACGTTATCAAAGCACCCCCGTGCAAAAGATGTGTATGCACGACTCGTTGAACTAGATCCGAAGTTAGTTGAACGTGGAAAACTAGCTATAGAATCAGCTGGTTTGGCAAAGCAAATTGAGTTTGTTAATGGCGATGCCACAAATTCCTCCAATTATGCAGGAGCAGTGCCAGCAGACATTGTGATTGTGTGTGGTATATTCGGCAATTTAGCTGACGAAGCTGAACTGAATCGCTTACTTCGGAACTTAAGTTTATTAAGTAAAAAAGGTTCCTTAATAATTTGGACTCGTGGAGAGACTAAAGATATTCGCCATTCTGATACTGTCCGCAAACTTTTACGTGAAGCTGATTTTGAAGAAGTTAGTTTTAAGCTCACTCCTACAGGAGATATGGCAGTAGGACTTCATCGTTATCTCGGTGAAGGTTCGGCTTTACTAGAGAATCAACAGTTATTCGTGTTTTCCGGCACTCCAAATAGAGCAGCACAGCCAGTTTTTCAAACCTCTGGAGAATGAATCAGACTCTTTTCTAGAACAATTTGCTGAAAGCAGTTTTCAGCTATTTAATCAAGAAAATTGATAAATAGTGCGATCGCTGCTCAAAATATCGATAACGCTTGTAGAGACGCGATTTATCGCGTCTTACGATATCCTCACAAAACATCCCTATAATTACTGGTTTCAAAAATCACTTCGGTAAAGGAGGCTAGAGGGTGTAAGTTTTTTGTGCATTTATGAAATTAATCCAAATACTAAAACTAGCCGTAATTCCGGTTTTGACTGTATTTAGCTTTGTGTCTACATCAAATACAGCACTAGCTGACTATTTAAATAGTCAGGGTTCAGGAGGTAATTACCGTTATGAATTATGGTCTAGCGATGATAATAGTCATTACTATTTGAAAATTTGGTCATCTGAAGCAAGTCCAAACAGTGACGCATACTCTACAAATGGAGCATTCACCTCTACTAGGGAAGCTCTAATTTATTTTGATTGCAATTACGCTGAGAGAAGTTTACCAGAATGCCCTCGATGAGAATTTTGAACCCCCCTCAATATAATTCGTAATTGCTAATTCGTAGTTCGTAATTAAAGAATTCAATTACGAATTACGAATTACGAATTACACTTCGGCTGGTTGATATTCTTGTTGTCTTTCCACAAACGCCTGTACACGGGTGCGGTAGTTTCTCACAGTCTCATCTACCCATTCGCGATCGTTGCTATTTGCATACAAATGCACCAGTGGTTCGCTAGCATCTGGTAAAACTAACAACCAACTGTCATCGTAGGGTTGACAAATTTTCACTCCATCAATTAATTCTAGATTTTGCGCTGGGTGAGTTTCCACTAAATAACGCATCAAAGCACCCTTGGCTGTCCACGGGCAACGGACTGTATAAGTTTTGTGAATGACACGGGGCAATTCTGACCGCGCAGCAGCAAGTGATCGCTCTTGTATAGTCAACATCTCAATTATCTTCGCAATGCAGAACATGGAATCAAATCCCGGATGCAGTTGCGGGAAAATAAAACCAGTCTCTCCACTACCTCCTAACACCACATTCGGGTTTTTCTGGCAAGCTTCCATTAAAGCTGTCGGGTTGGCTTTAGTGCGAATCACTCTGCCATCATGGCGACGGGCAACTTGTTCAATAGCACTGGAAGCATGAACTGGTACAACTACTGTTCCTCTGGGGTTAGCGGTTAATATCATGTCTACCATCAGTGCTGTTAACATTTCCCCACGAATTGGGTAGCCGGATTCATCAACTAAAATTAGCTGTTCTCCATTAGCAGATACTTGCACGCCAAAGTTAGCTTTTAATGCCTCTACTACATGACCTAACTGAGTCAGCAATCCTTCGCGATCGGTGATTGACATCGCCGTTTTATTGACACTGGCATTCAGTACGACTGCATCAGCGCCAAATTTATCCAACATTTGGGGTAAAACTGCCCCGGATACTGCATAAACATAATCAATCACCACTTTGGCGCGACTGTTGCGGAGTGTATGAACATGCAACAGTTTCTCAAAAGCAGTGCAGTAGCGCTCCATGACTTGGCTAGGATAAGATACATCGCCAATTTCATGAATTAGCGCCCGCCGCATATCCTCCTTAAAGTAAGCCCCTTCGATTTTCTTTTCCAGGGCTTTGGAGATATTAATGCCCTTAGCATCCATGAATTCAATCAGAATGTAGTCAGGACGATCGGGGTGTACCCGCACATGGATACCACCAGCTACCGACATTGTGGGTATAACCGTACGGGCGATGGGGATAGCTGTGGCATCGAGGTTTTGAATATCAATACCTACTGACATTAAACCAGCAATCAGCGATCGCGTCACCATCCGAGAAACATTACGCTGGTCACGGGAAACCGTTACTTTAGAACCAGGTTTCAAAGTAGAACCGTAAGCAGATCCCAATTTCACAGCGAATTCTGGGGTGATGTCGATATTCGCTAAACCTTGGACACCACGTTGCCCAAATAAATTCCGTTGGGCGGTGTTTCCCCAAATCAAGTTAATGTTTAAAACTGCCCCTGACTCAATCTTTTTACTGGGCCAAACACGTACACCAGGGCTAATTTGGGCTTCTTCTCCCACGGTGGAAAGCGAACCCACAACAGCAGCTTCTAATACATGGGCGCGGCGGTCTACACGAGTGCCACGGGAAATTACACAGGCAGAAAGATGTGCTTCATCGCCAATAAATGCCCCATTCCACACTATGGGACGTTTGAGACTAGCATCAGCACCAATAGTCACATTATCCCCAATTACGGTTCCTGCCTCAATCTGTACTCTTGCCCCAATCCGGCAATTGTCACCAATCACTGCTGGGGTTTCAATCACAGCCGTCTGGTCAATATAAGTATTTTGGCCTACCCATAATTCATGGGAAACTTCTTTGTAGGCAAAATCTAATTGTACTTTCCGATCTAAGGCATCATACTGAGCCTCACGATAGGCATCTAAGTGACCGACATCACACCAGTAACCTTGAGCGATGTAACCATACATTGGCTCATCTTTTGCTAGTAGCAAGGGGAATAAGTCTTTGGAAAAGTCACATTCAACGTTTGCTGGCAGATATTCCAAAACTTCTGGTTCGAGAATGTAAGTACCAGTGTTGACGGTATCAGAAAAAATTTCACTACTAGAGGGTTTTTCTAAAAATCGCCGAATCCGGGCTTCCTCATCGGTAATCACTACTCCAAATTCAATCGGGTTGGGAACCCTGGTTAAAATCAAAGTAGCTTTTGACTTATTTTGTTTGTGAAATGCGATCGCTGCTGTGAGGTCAAAATCTGTTATGCTATCACCGCTAATGACTAAAAAAGTTTCATCAAGAAGTTCGGCAATGTTTTTCACACAGCCAGCTGTACCCAAAGGCTGATCTTCTTCGACGGCATAAGTCATCTGGACACCAAAATCGCTGCCATCTTGAAAATAGTCTCGCAAGACATCAGGTAAATAATGCAATGTCGCAATAACTTCTGTAATTTGATGTCGTTTGAGGAGATTGATAATATGTTCGGCAATTGGTCGATTTAGAATCGGCACCATCGGTTTGGGCAGATCGCAAGTTAACGGGCGAAGCCGCGTTCCCGAACCCCCTGCCATGAGTACTGCACGCATAAATCCTCCTTAACTAGTTACAGCTTTCGCTGCTTGAAAACGTGTCAGATATATTTTGTTCTTCTTTCTCTAGTCTCCTATGGATATTCATATTTGAGGAACTTCCACAAGATGCATATAGATTGGGGATTGGGCATGCGGCATTGGGCATTGGGCATTGGGGCAGGGGGAAAAACTTACTGCAACTTCTCCTCTGCTCCTCCGCTTCCCTGCTCCCCTGCTCCCCTGCTCCCCTGCTCTCCATTCCCCAGCTTATTGGCAATGATAAAGTTCATATTCGTAGCCGTCTACGGTTGGCAAAGATTGAGTATCAGATACGCATGTTTTGACGGTTTCTGCTACGGGTGCGTGAAAGTTTACCAGCCACAAGTCAAAAGGTCGTGGTAATTTTTTTAAAGTATTTTCTAGAGCAATGGTGGAAGCATTCGGATCTTGGTTTTGATGAGCGAGGAGAAACTGAGGATTTTGGAGTGAATTTGCAAGTTTAATCTCCCTCGCAACTCCCATCATTTCGCCAGTGTGTACATAAGTTTTGTGGGTGGTGGCAATCAATACTGGTGTTGGGGATGTTTGTTGAATTAGCTGCACAAACAGGTCAGGGCGATAATATTTTTGATAGCCGAGATTGCAGATTACTGTAACTGCACTGAAAAATCCCATTAACCAAATTAACATTACGGCTTTTTTCCCGCTTATTCCCCATTTACCTATGCTTGTTATCCCATTTTTCCCTTGCTTTGTTTCCATCTGGGGAGGATGCCAACAAACTGCAAGACTTGCGCCTAGTAAAACCACGATCGCGGGAAAGTAAACAAAGTTATATCTAGCACCCCTAGTAAGATCAATACCCAAAAAGTACGTAAAGATAAAGAATAAAGCGATCGCACCGGTAACTACTCCCGCAAGCACCTGAATCATTATCCGGCTTTCTGGGTGCTGTAGTTGAATTTTAATCCCACGCAGCAAAATTGGGACTGCCCAAATAAAGAAAGTCAGCATCACTACTCCAGAAGGAATCACAACCAATAGTTGTGAAGATTCAACTGGTAATAGGGAAATCATTGCAATCAATGTTCCTAAAGCTTGAAAAATTGGGCTTAACCAATCTAGTCCAACGCGCGAACCTCGAATCCACTCGGTCAAAGCACCACGATTTTCATTCTCTAACAAGGTTGGTATCCAAATTAAACCCGCCACACAAGTACCTACAGCAACGGCATAGATGCGCCGCCAAGGAGGAGAGAGGAGGAGAGAAAATTTGCTGCTAGTTTGCAATTGATGCCAAGCCAGAAAAATCAAAACTACGGCTTCTGTGCAGAGGGTAAGGGTGAAAAAATAATGAGTAGCAATACCTAAAGCATTAACTTCTATCCAGAAAAGCGCTACCCATATAGGTAAAGGTGTGCGGTTTTGAATATGACGTGTGGCAATTACTAAGCAGGTGAAGGAACCAATTACCCATAAAATTGCCAAAGTGTAATGACGCGCTTCTTGTGCTAAAAATACGCCATAAGGTGATACTGCCATCATGGCAGCAGTCAAGTGTCCCACTAATCGCGAACGAAACGCTACTCTACCTAATACGTAAACACACGGGATAGATGCAGCACCGATTATCGCTGGTAGCAATCGCGCCGCAAACAGCGATACTAATCCTCCATCGCTGGGAAATAATTTCATCCATAGGTAAGCCAGCACAAAATACAGTGGTGGATGACTATCTTGCGTGGCTAAGTTATGAATAACATCACCAATAGTAGCCGCTGGGTTTGGTTGCAGTGGTTGTAATAAGATATCAGGTGCGATCGCTTGATCGAGGGGAACTGATAAAAAAGTATTCCCCAAGCTAAACACCAAGGTGGCAAACTCATCAGTCCAAGGAGGCTTTGCAGTCAAGTTGACCAGGCGCAAGCTGATGCCGACAATCAACCACACTAAGATCAGCAAGGGATTAACCCAGGAAGGACGAAGGCGATGCCAATTATGCCAATGCTTGCGTTGTGAGCCAGAGTTTTTATCTGCCAGAGGCAGGAAATGGGTAGCAGATGCAGATAGCAACGAGATAATTTGTTTGTAAAAATAAAATGCACCTTGGAAAAGAACTCTCATTGCTGGGCCTCACACTCATGGATTTGTAGATTTGACGTTTGAGATTTAAGTTCGTTCTAAAATCTAAAAACAAAAATCTAAAGCTCAAATCCCTCGTTGTGATTATTTCACGTCTGTGACGCGCCAGCTAAGTTTCAAATTAACCCAGAAATTCCAGATGGTAGCAACTGCGATCGCGATCAACTTAGCTAAATACTGATTTATTTCCAAAACATTATAGAGAAAGTTAATTATTAGAGCTTGTAATATAACTCCTGCCAAACAGACTGCACTGAACTTCAAAAATCGCTTGAAACGTTGATGCAAAGCACGTTGACCTTGAGAAATATCACTAAAAGTCCATACATCATTCCATAAAAAATTATTTACGATTGCCACTCCGGCCGAAAGAATCGTACTGCGAGTTAAACCTAAATGAATTACAGTACGCAGCAAGTGAAACACCGTTAAATCCACAAACACACCACTAAAGCCAACAAACCCAAAACGGACAAATCGACCGACGGGGAAATTGACTTTTCTACTCAATCGTCCTACTTTCCCTGTGGAGAGCCGCAATCGCACTAAGTGGTGGATGTAATCTACATATTGTTTCCATGTCACCTTACTCTCGCCCTCTTTGCGTTCGCAAAATACATACCCAACCTCGGCAACTTGGTCTACTTTTCCCCGGCCAATTACTTCTAGGAGAATTTTATATCCGACTGGATTGAGTGTTGCACCTGCGATCGCACTCCGGCGCACCATAAAATAACCACTCATTGGGTCAGAAACTCTGCCCAATACCCCCGGTAAGATCACCAAGCCTAACAACTGAGCGCCACGAGACAAAAAACGCCTAACAACACTCCAGCTACTAACACCGCCTCCTTCTACATGACGGCTAGCTACTGCCAAATCTGCTCCTTGCTCAATATTACCCAGCAGTTGTATTAGTACCTCTGGTGGATGCTGCAAATCTCCATCAATCACCCCCAACACACTCCCCGTAGCTGCTTGCCACCCACGAATCACCGCTGAGGACAATCCCCGTTCTTGTTGGCGTCGCATCACTCGCAACTGGGGATATTCTGTCGTCAAAGATTGCGCTATTTCCCAGGTTCGGTCTGGGCTATCATCATCTACCACTATTAGTTCATAGTTTCCTGCAATAGATTCATCCAGTAATTGGCTCAATATGCTGACTACATTCTTGATGTTGTCACGCTCTTTATAAGTAGGAATTACTAGAGAAAGATGAATATAATTATCATCTGTACCCACGGGGTTGGGGGGCAACTCGGAAATCTTTAGTGGGCCAGTTGAGACTGTTAACAGCGAGTTGGATGAGTTTGTTTTCATATTCCAAATTGCAAAACGAGGGTGTGTAAAGTCCGTGGAAAATAGAGTCAAACATCTGCTGACTTTATTGACTCAACCTAGTTACTCAAAACTTGAGGAATACTTTTGTTACAGTTAGCCGCCCTGAAAGTTTAGTAATTCCCGCACTTCGATTCACAGTATTTTCCTAAATTTCATCTAAATTTTACATCTTACCCCTTGTTTTTATGATATTATACGAAAAATTACGTATTTATTAGCGAAACATCCTGTACTTTTAAGTAAACAAAGTCAATAAATATACAGTTTATTAAGCATATTTTGATGATTTTTTATACTAGGGGAAATATTAATTTAATATTGAGTATCGGAGATTGTGGTGATGTGCTTGTATATTATTGTTGTTACAGCAAGGTAAGAATAAAGTGCAAATGCTAATTGTATAAGCTTGTTATACCTGTAAAAATATACTTTTTGATGCAACAATTATTGAATTAATTAGACACTACAAAACAAAGAAAAATCAAAATAATTTTTTGAGAAATTTTTATAGCTATTTATTAATTGTAAGAAAAGCTAGATATTCCTGTTTGATTAAAAAAAAACGAACTACTCCATCAGGTAAGAGGCAGTTAATGTTTTGTTATTACCTGTTTTTAGGAGTAATTTGATCGACAAAATGAGACTAGATATTTACAGTCCCATTTTGCCAGATTTGTCAACGTTTAGTAATATAAAAAATAAGCTTAACAAAAATTAATATGCTACTAAATAAGTATACTATTTAGTAGGCACTGGATTGAAAATATGTCAAAAGTAACACTATAAAATCCCCCAATAGGGCATTGCAAAAAAGAGAAAAATTTTGTTTGTTATTAAAATGATGGCGTAGTTTTATTGCTTGTTTTGAGTAAATGAACCTCTAAGAATACAGGGTAGATCATGCATATTCCTGATGGATTTGTTTCTATTCCGGTGGCAGGGGCTACTGGTTTAGCGAGTGCGGCAGCGCTGTTTGTTGCCTTCGGGCGATCGCAAGAGGCTTTTGGTATTCGTCGTGCCCCAATATTGGGACTAACCACCGCCTTCATTTTTGCTGCCCAGATGATCAATTTTCCAGTAGCAGGAGGTACTAGTGGTCACTTGTTAGGGGGAACCTTAGCTGCGATCGTTTTGGGCAGTCCTTGGGCAGGAACATTGTGTCTCGCCACAGTTTTAATTATTCAAGCCGTGCTATTTGCTGATGGTGGCATTACAGCCTTGGGAGCAAATATTTTTAACATGGCAGTAGTTGGAGTTTGGGTTGGCTGGGTTTTAACCGAAACCTTGCAACGGCTATTTGGGGGATCAAAAGGGCGCTTACCTTTGGCTGCTGGAATCGCAGCTGGTGTGAGTGTAGTGGTAGCTGCGATCGCTTGTGCCATTGAATTAGCCCTCTCTGGAACTGCACCCGTAGCCATAGTTTTACCAGCCATGACTGGCGTGCATATTTTGATTGGCATTGGTGAAGGAATGATTACCGGGAGTGTGCTGACTTATCTGGCCAGAGCCAGACCAGATTTGTTACCAGGCGAACAACACGAGTTTCGCGGCTGGTCAGTACCCATTGTCACTATTTTCTTGATTGCGGGAGTGCTGTCACTCTTTGCTTCAGCATGGCCCGATGGTTTGGAGAAAGTTGCTGAAAATACTGGCTTCCTCAACTTAGCCGAGAAAGTACGGATAATTGTGCCGACTCCCTTAGCTAACTATGGAATTGAAGGTTTGGGGCCAATTGGCACTAGTATCGCCGGACTGGTGGGAGCTGCGGTTTGCTTTGCTGTTGCCTTTGGAATTGCCAAGGTAGTGAAACCGAAGAATGCTTAAACTTTCCTTACCGCTACGCTTGCAACTGTCTCTAGTAATTGTGGTGGGAGCAGCTTTATTAAAGCATCATGCCTGGTATGGACTAAGTGTATATGGCGCGATCGCACTTTTATGGGCTTGCTTCTTGCGCGTACCAATTCGCCAATTGGGAGGATTACTCGGTACAGAATTGATTTTTTTGTCATTGCTAGCATTGCCCTTGGGATGGGAACGAGCCAGTTTTTTGCTAGTTCGTTCGCTGGTTTGTCTAGTGACGATGAATAGTTTTTTGTTAACCTTACCGCCCCACAGTTTCGGCATTGCCCTGAAAACCTTACCAGTACCAGCACCTTTAAAGGAAAACTTGTTATTAGCTGGGCAATATATGGAAATTTTGCTCTCAGAAGTAACGCGAATGCGGCGCAGCGCCCAGCTACGCGGTCTGAATGGAACTACAGGATGGTTGCGCTATGCCAGTGCTGCGATGATTGGAGCTTTGTATCTCCGTAGTTTAGATAGAGCAGAGCGAGTCTATGCGGCAATGGTAGCTCGTGGTTACAACGGACAATTACCCATAGATTCTACCCTCAGACCAAAAGAACGTTTTGCCCTATTACTAGCTTGGGCGATCGCTGCTAGTGTAACCCTAACTTCTTACAAAATTTAACCCACTCCCCATTACAGACGCGACTAATCGCGTCTCTACTCCCTTACATATTGAGTTTGTAAATTTTGAAATCATTAACTTCTAATCCCCAATTATCAACCCATAATCCCCATACAGCCGTAGTCGAGGTTGAGAACCTGGTGTATGCATATTCTCGCCAAGAGCCAGTATTACAGGAAATATCTTTTACCTTGAAAAAAGGCGATCGCGTCGCATTAATGGGAGCAACTGGTTCTGGAAAAAGCACCTTATTGGAGAACTTAATCGGCTTAAAACAACCACAATCAGGAAAAATTACCATTAATGGTATCCCCTTAGAACTGCAAACTTTACCGCAAGTGCGTCGTCAAATTGGCTTTAGCTTCCAAGACGCCAACGACCAACTATTTATGCCCACCATCTTGGAAGATATTACCTTTGGGCCACGTAACTATGGGATGCCACCAGCAGAGGCTAGCGATCGCGCCCGACAGTTATTAGCTGATTTTGGTCTAGAAGCTTACGCCAATCGTTCCGCCCACGAACTTTCTGGTGGACAAAGACGCCTAGCCGCCCTAGCCTCGATTTTAGCCCTAGAACCAACAATTCTAATTTTGGATGAGCCAACTAACGGTCTCGATCCAGCATGGCGGCGTCATTTGGCGCAAGTATTATTAAAGTTACCCGTACAGGTGATCTTAATTGCCTCCCATGACCTACATTGGTTAAGTAGAGTTACTCAACGCGCTTTGGTGCTGTCTAGTGGTCGTATTCAAATAGACAGCGATATTCAACCACTGTTGCAAGATGGTGCTACTTTAGACCAGTTGGGTTTGCCGATAGATTGGTGATTTGGGCATTGGGCATTGGGCATTGGGCAAGGGAGCAGGGGAGAAATTACAGTAAGTTTTTCCCTTCTGCCCCTCTGCCTCCTGTGCCCAATCCCCTCATTTACCCGTAATATTGGATACTATATTGTGGGTTGAATTGCTGTTGGGGTGTTAATGTCTGTTTTACATAAATATACTGTTCTTGCTCCCGTTAGCCTAAGTATTGCTTTGTTCGTTACTGGTTGCACCGACAATAAAGTTTCCCAGTGCCAGCGACTGATTCGAGTTGTGAATGCTGGAACTTCTCTAATTGATAAAAATAAGGGAACGCAAGTGATAACTAGCATCCAGCTATCTAAAGATTTAGACTTTGTGACTAAATCCATTGGAGAACTGAAGCTAAAAGATCCGAAGCTGAAAGAATTTCAAAGCGGTTTTGTGAAGATTTTTCAAAATCTTAGTCAAGCGATCGCTAAGGCAGGTAAGGCGCTTGGTGCAACCAAGACAGCACAAGCCTCAGAATCTGGGAGAGCAAAAATCCAAAAGGCTAGAGCCGAAATTGATTCAGCACTGACAACAGCTACAACTCTTGGCAAACAGTCAGATACATTAGTGAATCAGATGAATAAGTATTGTAGCGAGCCAGAATAATCTATCTGGGGCATTGGGCATTGGGCAGAGGGGAAAACTTACTGCAACTTCTCCTCTGCTCTTTCATTCTCCCACTGATACAGCGATAGCTCTCAGAACAACAGTAACTTTTATCACTTTTTTTTCAAAATTTTCCCTGATATACACCAACTTTATTTGTCAAAAGAAGTATTGGTGTAAGTCAAATGAAATACCAGGAGTGATATGAGTCTACTGATGGCGAGTGTGCTGACAACAGTGCCAATATCTGCGGTCAATTTACCAGAAAAGTCCGTAATTCTGCCAGACAATTCGGTGCAGCAGTCAAGACAAGATAATTTATCTCAAGTTGTCTCACCTGCCGAAATTACACCACCTGAATTCGTGCAACCAGATATAACCACCTCGTCAGCTATAAAAAACAAGTACGAGAATATACTTAGAAGAAGTAGAGAAAAAATTCAATTCATCAGTTACCCTAATTTACCTCAATTAAAAGATACTCAACCTGTAGCAGAAGTTGTACAGAATCAGGAAAGTACAGAAGAATTTTCCCAATCTCCTCATCCTCCAGACTCAGACAACCAAATGTCTCAAGTCACCTCAGTATCCGAACTTGAAGACGTGCAACCCTCAGACTGGGCTTTTGGTGCTTTGCAGTCTTTAGTAGAACGCTATGGATGCATTGCGGGATATGCTGATGGGACTTATCTGGGAAATCGTGCTATCAGCCGTTATGAATTTGCGGCTGGTTTAAATGCTTGTTTAGAGAAGATTAACGAAGCGATGCCTGCGGCGGGCTACGCCTACGCTAACAATAAAATTAATACTGTTAATAATGAAGATTTAATCTTGCTGCAAAGGTTGCAAGGCGAATTCAAAGCAGAGTTGCAGCAATTACAGCAGCGCGTTGAGGTTGTGGAAAGCCGGACTAGTGAATTACAAGGTAATCAGTTTTCCCCAACTACTAGATTATTTGGTCAAGCAATTTTTAGCGTTCAGGGAACCAATAGCCCCGATGTCGATTTGTTTCCTAGAGATAGAGTACCTGAACGCCAGGGAAAAACCAATCTAACTTTTACAAGTAGCGCCCAACTAACCTTAGCAACTTCATTTACAGGACGAGATTTACTGTTAACAGGACTGTCTGCGGGCAATTTGGGTTCTAATGCATCTTTGTTATCTACCAATATGGGGCGGTTGGGTTTCGAGTCAAATACAGACAACAATCTAGTTATTAGTGACTTATCTTATCGATTTCTCGCTTCAAATAACTTGGGAATCGTGGTAGGTACGGCGGGAGTCAACCCAATCAACACCTTTCGCGGTATTAGCCCTTTAGAAGGTTCTAGCGATGGTGCAATTTCTCTATTTGGTCAGCGTAACCCAATTTTAAGTATTGGTAACGGCAGTGGTGGTATAGCCTTTGACTGGCAAATTAGCGATCGCATCAGTTTGCAAGGCGTTTATAGTGCCGAAATACCCAGTTTTCCTGGTGACACCAAGCAGGGCGGACTCTTTGGCGGTAGATATACTGCTGGCGCTCAGTTAAGTTTGGCACCCACAAATAAGATAGATGTCGGCATACATTATCTCTATTCCCACTCCCCAGATGGCTTACTGGGAGGTGGTATTGGCGATTCTCAACTGATTTCACCTTTTGCAAATCCTACAGCTTTCGATACCCAAGCCATTGGCACTACCGTTGCTTGGCGAATTAACCCTAACTTGCAATTGGGCGGTTGGGGTGGCTTTACTTCCTCCAAGCCATTGAAACTTTCTGGAACTGTAGAAACCACCAACTGGATGGTGTTCGCAGCTTTTCCTAATTTGCTGCGTTTTGGGAATTTAGGGGGCGTTCTTGTCGGACAACCGCCCAAAATGACTTCTAGTACTTTACCCGACGGCTTCAATTTTCCTAACTTTTCTGATGGGGGGACAGCAGGTGGACGTAGTGACACATCAATTCACGTAGAAGTTTTTTACCGCGCCCAACTAAGCGACAATATCGCCTTGACTCCAGGCTTATTCGTTATTTTCAATCTCGATCACAATGCTGCTAACGATGCATTAATCGTTGGGACATTAAGAGCAAGTTTCCGGTTTTAATTTTATACCGACGTAAATGTAATAAAATACGCTATTTTTACACTGACTAATTCAGTATTGGATGCTTTGACGATCCATTAAGAGCAAGGAAAAGTCATGCGTAAACACACGCATATTTTTTTTATATGTGATTAAAGGAGCAAATTTTTCATGAAATTAAATTTATCAGTTCAGTTGGGTTGTCTTCTTGTTAGCAGCAGCAGTTTAGCCGCAGTCTTCATCGGTTTAGGTGGAACAAGTGCTTCTGCTCAAATCACAATTCAAAGTACTGGTACATTATCGGGTACTATCCAACTTCCCAGAAATAATCCCAATTTCAATCAAAGCATTACTCGTGTTGATACAGACGACACGGGGACTTACGCGCAAAACTTAGGTACTAAGAATAATCCTAATTACGTTCCTATATACAAGTCAGACTATGTGCAGGTACAAACACGTGCTGATGGTAGTCTGCATTATTTTGTTGACTTTAAAGGCATGGAAACCAGTATCAGGGCACTTTTGAAGTGAGTGGATATGGAGCCCGATATAGCGATGCCTACGGCGGGCTACGCCTACGCAATGGTGGTGCAACCCCCACAGTCTTTGATTTCAAATCCGATCTTCCAGGTTCGCCAAAGGTGACATCTTTGGAAATGACTAACTCACCCCTAGCAAGAATACAAATCAAAGTACCTGCAACTGCAACTCTTATAACTCCTGCACCCGTAGTTGGTGGTAGCACACCCACTCCTGCACCCGTAGTTGGTGGTGATAGCACACCCACCCCTGCACCTGTAGTTAGTGGTGGTAGCACACCCACCCTTGCAACAATAGTTGACGGCGGTGACACATTCACTGTCACGCCAATAGTTGATGGTGGTAACACATTCACTGTTACACCAATAGTTGATAGTGGCGCTTCCTCAACACCTAAAACGTACACATCTGGGTCTCATTCTCCATCAATTTCTACTACACCTAATATGGAATTGAGTAACGGTAATTCCCTAGAGGTCAATCAAGTAATTGTCAACCCTGCAACCCTTGCTCAAGCTACTTGTTCACAGGATTCTGCCAAAAGTTGTACACTACCCACTTCACCCAAACAAGCGATCGGACCTCGTAGTCGAGTGCTACTGCGTTAACGTGAGTTCGATGAACCTCTCCCTCCCAGCCTTTCTCTCCGAAACGGAAAGGGAGGAGCAAGAAATAATTCCGCTTTTTGCTCCCCTCTCCGCGTCGGAGAGGGGCTGGGGGAGAGGTCAAATAAGACTTGTCGAACTCACGTTGCGTTAGTTAGGGACTTTCCAATAAAAAATATCAACTACTTCTCGTCGGGTGGGCGTCTCGCCCGCCTTTAAGCAAAGGCTGACTTGACAAAAACTTTAGGTGCTTCTGAAAGCATAGCAGGGCAAAATGAAATCAATATAATAGTCAGCATAGGGGCAACATTGCAATTAAAAAAGTCCACAATAAGTTATGCGCGGTGTTTTTGTTGCTCAGACTACCTTTCGGTAGTATTTTTTACCATAATCATTTTCTGGCTATACTAGTACAACACGGCGGAAATAAACCACCAATTCCAAATCAATGAAATGCTTACGCTGTTTTAATTTTTAATTTTTAATTCCGCCTTGCGGTACTAGTGGCTGAAGCCAATTGATTGATAAATTTTGTCCCCTTGTATAAAATATATAAAAAATCTAAATTTTAGACATATATTTAGTGATTAGTGAGCATTTATTTATAAATGAGACTTAAATAAGACAAAAATTTTGTCTAATATTATTGGAGGAAATTAGTTTTCTTGGGGACTACAAAAAATTTATCAGTCAGACTAAACACTACAGAGTGAATCTAGATAAATCAAACATCTTCTGAGTTAGCACCTATGAAAGAAGAATTGATCGCCAGAGTTGTGCAGGTCTTACAAATTAATATGAAGTGGATGACTTGGAATTTATTTCTGGCTTTTATACCTTTAGCTTTGAGTGTGTGGCTATTTCGCTTTAAGCGTGGTGGCACTTGGCTTTGGTGGCTAGGATTTTTAGTTTTCTATGCTTTCTTACCAAATGCACCATATTTGTTGACTGATGTAATTCACCTAATAGATGATATCCGCACGATTCAATCGGTTTGGATGATTACTTTGGTACTCATTCCTGTGTATTTGCTAGTAATTCTCGGTGGATTTGAAGCTTATGTCATATCGTTAATTAATTGGGGTCACTACTTACATCGCATCGGTAAGAGCCAATGGATTTGGCGCGTTGAGACGATTACACATTTTCTCTGTGCTGTTGGTGTCTATTGGGGGCGATTTTTGCGTTTCAACAGTTGGGATTTTATTACTCAACCCGATGCCGTAATAACCAAAGGGGTAGAAGAAATTCTAGGAAAACAGCCCTTGGTGATTATTGCTATCACCTTTGTGGTACTTGCAGGTTTGTACTGGATTATGAAACGAGTAACTTTAGGTCTTAGCCGACCAGACAGTAGAATAGACATAAACTCAGAAAGCGCAAACTCTAACACGCCAAATATTTGATATTAATGGCGATTTTAGCTTTTAAATTTGGGGTTTTAATTAGTAATTCCTTTGATGAATATTGCCTATCAAAAGAAAGATGCAACTAAACTCTCCTTAAGGTGAAATAAACTCAGAAGCAACCGGTTGAACTTCAACCGCCATCACTTGAGAATAACGTTCTATCAGATCGTTGAATATCGATGGTCTGGTCTAATGTACCCAGTCACGTTGATAGGAGGGATATAATATGCAATTAATCTCTAGAGAAGAAATAAAGACATTAATAGAACAGCCAAAAGGAAATTGTGTTTCCATTTATATGCCAACGCACCCAGCCGGGCCAGAAGTGCGACAAGATCCAATTCGCTTTAAAAATTTGGTCAAGGAAGCGGAGACTCGTTTAATTGATGCGGGCTTGGAGGAGAAAGATGCGATCGCATTGTTAGAAAAATCCCATGAAATAGATACCCAAGAGTTTTGGGAGCAAATGGGAGAGCAAGGGCTGGCGATTTTTATTTCGGAAGATATTTTTCGCTATTATCCCCTGCCAATTGATTTTCAAGAGTTGGTCGTGGTTACAGACCGATTTCACATCAAGCCACTGCTGCCAATTTTAAATGGCAATGGTCGCTTCTATATACTGGCTTTGAGCCAACAAGATGTCAGGTTCTTTGAAGGAACACGCTACAGCATCAATGAAGTGGAAGTCGAAAATCTCCCTAAAAGTCTAGATGAAGCTTTGCAAAAAGACGAGACTGTTAAAGAAGGGCAGTTCCGGCTGGCAACATCAAGAGGGGGAACAACTGCCAATTCCTTTTCGCAACCAGGCACGTTTCACGGACAGGGAAGCCCTGACAAGGATAAACAACAAGAATACATACTACAATTCTTTCAGATTATTGATCGCGCATTACATAAGAAACTGAAATTGCAAAAAGCGCCTTTGGTGCTGGCTGGCGTAGAGTATCTCTTGCCTTTGTATAGACAGGCAAATACTTACCAGCATTTGATGGATGAAGCTATTACCGGTAATCCAGAAATTCTCAGCGCCCAAGAGTTACATAACCAAGCTTGGCCGATTGTCGAGGCTGATTTCCAAAAGTCACAGCAAGCAGTTTTGGAGCAATTTCACGAACTGTTTGGTGGTGATACTGGTAAGGCATCTAACAAGCTCCAAGAAGTTGTCTCCGCGGCTTATTACCAACGCGTGGATTCATTACTAGTTGCAGTTGGTCAGCAACAGTGGGGTTTATTCGATCCAACCTCAGAAACGGTTTATTTGCATCCAGAAAAAGAAGCTGGTGATGAGGATTTGTTGGATTTTGTTGCTGCTCATACTTTATTAAACGGTGGCACGGTTTACGCTGTTCCCTTTGAACAGATTCCATATAGCACAGCCGTTGCGGCAATTTATCGATATTGAACATTTTGCTGGTGTTGTATAAAGTTGAATGTGCTATGTACAACACCAACGATGATTACTATTCGCTCCTTTAGCAGTCAATCTCTAATCGGTTTAGCTCTTTTGAGTGCAACGACTATATTTACCCAGACTGCAACAGCAGAAACAATAACTGGAGAATTGGGCAATGTGCGGGCAGAAGTATCTTACGAGAAGCTAGAGGAATATCAGTATAAAAATGTCCGGTTGAAAATTATCCGGGCGGATAAAACTGTTTTGGATCAAAAACTGCCGCAAGAAGATGAATATGACAGACCTGTGGGGAATATATCTGGACAAGAAAACAACTTGCCAGTGCGAGACTTGGACGGTAACAAAGAACCAGAAATAATTGCCGATTTCTTTACAGGTGGAGCGCACTGTTGTACTTATTCATTGATTTACCGCTACGACAGCAAATCCCAAAAGTATCTTAAGATTCGTCATGAATGGGGTAATGGTGGCTATCAACTTAAAGATTTAGACAAAGATGGACTGCCAGAGTTTGATAGTCGAGACGATCGCTTTGCCTATGCTTTTACAGCTTATGCTGCTTCTGCCTACCCTCTGCAAATTTGGCGTTATCGCCAAGGTAAAATGGTCGATGTGACTCGTAGCTATCCCAAATTAATCTCCAATCATGCCTCAGAGCTATGGCAAACTTATACTCAGGCACGACAACAAGGCGATGATGGCAAGGGATTTTTAGCAGCTTATCTGGCAGATAAATATCTGCTGAATCAAGGACAGGATGGATGGGGGCGAGTGCAACAAGCTTATAAAAAAAGCGACCGCACCAAATTCTTCACCGATTTACGGAAGTTTTTGCGCGAAACTGGCTACATTAAATAAATTAGCAGTGAGCAATTAATTCCTAACTCCTAACTCCTAATTAATTAAGTTTTCGGCGTGCTGCTGCTAAAATTATACGTTGTTCAGCACGAGCGATCGCTTGATATGTTCGTTCGACTGCTTCCGGTTCAACAGAAATGGAAGTAATACCCCATTCCACTAATTTATCAATAATTTCTGGATAGAGGGCTGGTGCTTGACCGCAGATTGAACAAGGTATATCGGCACTTTTAGCCATTTGGATCAGTTGAGCGATCGCACTCATAACAGCTGGATGACGTTCATTAAATACTTTTGCTAACTGTCCTTGTTCTCGATCCACTCCTAGCAATAATTGGGTCAGGTCATTTGTACCAATAGAAATTCCGGCTGCACCTGCTTTCACATATTCTGGTAATAAAAACAAGACACTTGGCACTTCTGCCATCATCCACAATTGAAACTGCGCTACCTCGGTTAAAAAAGCTTGCTCAACTTTGCGACGGCAAAAAATAAATTCTTCTATAGTCCGCACAAAAGGCAAAAGTAGGTTGACATTGGTATAACCAGCTTGCTGTACACTTGCCAAAGCTTTCAGTTCTAGGTCAAATACTGCGGGATTTCGTAAATAGCTAAAGGTGCCGCGTTCACCTAACATCGATTGTGGCGAAGATTCTAAACTATCACGCAATGATGGTAAATCTTGCGATCGCCAATCTAAAGAACGATAAAAAACTGGTCTTGGTGCAAAGGCACGAGCAAATTGCATAATCTGCTCAGACCATAGCTCTAACAATTCTGCCTGACGCCCGCTTAAAATCCAACTATTAGGATGTTGCCCGTTCAATATATTTAGTACCATCAATTCGGAACGCAACAATCCCACTCCATCCACAGGCAGGTTTTGCACTTGTTCTATTAAAGTGGATTGACTCAAGTTAACCAGCAGTTGGGTAGCAATCATAGGTAGATGAGACGTAACAGCAGGATGAGGCGCTTTCGGATTGGGATAATGGGAGGAAAGAAGATTTTCTTCTCTCCCTCTCTCCATCTCCTCCTTTGAGTCTCCTTTGATGCGATAGACTTCTCCTCTGTCGCCATCAAGCAGCAATCGCTCGCCAGTTTGGATTAAAGTTGTGGCAGATGTTGCATTTACTACTGCTGTAATACTTAATTCTCTAGCTAGAATTGCCGCGTGACTGGTTAATCCCCCTTGTTCTGTGATAATACCACCAACTTGTTGTAATAATGGCAACCAATCAGGTGTAATTGTTGGTATTACTAAAATGACTCCCTTCGGTAGTTGTTCGGGTTTCTGTTGCGGATTAATAATTACCAGGGCAGTGGCTGCAACACGTCCCCCGGCTGCCCCTAGTCCCCGAATAAAGTGTAAGTGGGGAATTATAGATTGCGAAGGACTAACTTGTGTGATGTAGAGCTTTCCAGATGTAGTTTGCCCGGCGATAGTCCATTTAATGGTAAAGGTTTTACCTAGTTCGCTTACCAGTTGAGTTCCCAGAGCAATTATTTGTTGTAAGTATTCTTCTTGTAAAGAGTACTGTTTTTGTTGGGCTTCTGGAAGCATATAGGTAATCAGACAGGTATGATCTGGTGTTAACGCTGAGTTCGGCATGGGTTGCAAAAAAGCTCCAGAGGCTGCATCATCAACGCCATAAGCCAGCATTTTATTGCCCAGTTGTTGCTCAAGCACAACCCCAGTTCCCGGTTGAATGTAGTAAACATCTGGCTGTACTTCCCCTTGAGCGATCGCAATTCCTAATCCCAAAGTAGCTTCAATTTCCCACCCAGAGGCATTGGTTGTGAGCGAGCCACTGGCGATCGCATTTTCAACAGGTTGCACCAAAACTGCGAGATTAATTTGTTGCAGATTAATTCCTAAGTGCTGCCAATATAATAGACTGCGGGCCCGAAATATTTGGCTCCAGGTACGCTTTAACCCCAAAGCGATCGCTTCCGGTTCGCACTGGCAAAATACCGATTCCAGTAAACCCGATATATTGTTGTTTATACCTGGAGTAGCAGTTGATACTGCCAAGGAAGGTCGAAGAATCAAACAGCTAGTTTGCCATTCCCTAGCGGCTTGGAAAATTGTACTCACCCACTCCTGGGTTACAGTCGCACTCAGAATTTCTTGGCGCAAGCGGCTAGCCACCTGCTGAAGTTGTCGCCAATTAGTAACATCCAGGTGTAGCGAAGAATGGGGTAAGTCAGCTACTAATGATTCTGAACTATTAAGATTTTCGAGAAATTGCCGCAAAATTTCTGCCGAAACTACAAAACCAGGCATCACCGGATAGCCACGCTGGATAATTTTGCTTAAGTAAAAGGCTTTGTCACCTACTTTGGCACGGTCTTGTAGTTTAATTTGATCTAGCCAGTAGAGTTTATTCACTCAATTTGTTAGTTGTCTATTTGTAGCCACAGCCATTTCTTTTTGGTATGTTATCAGGTTAATCCACTGACTTCTGAAAAAAAGTACTCAGGGATGACAGCAGTTTTCTTTTGCATGAATTACAAAGTTACGGTTTTTGAAGCAGGATAGAGGAAAATTCAGAATGGGCTACGCCCCGCTGCGCTAACAGGAGTCAGAAATCAGAAGTAAAACAGGCTTGATAGCTGGCTTTGAGACGAATCGTTGTGTACTTCAGTAACTTGAAATGCGCTGTATAGCTGATTTGCTCTACTTATACATGGTCGTATCATATTTAATTGTTGAGTATATGGGTTAAATCTAACAATTTAAGGTATAATTTTGTTGCCCATTCATTTTAAATAGTCAAACAACTATTTAATAAACTTAAAATTCATATAGTTTGCCATGACGATCCTTGCCACAATTTAACAATGCAAATCTCCATTTATTGACCAAAATAATATTATCTTGTTGAAAAATAATCCTAATAATGGAAAATATTAATTCTCCGTTTCAAAACCATTCATAAATTGATAGATTCCAAATATTGAGGTAGGCTATTGCACTACACCCATTGGATCAAACTCCATTAATAAAACATTAGAATAGTTTTGTACTATTTTTATAAAAATATTACGATTTAACCTAGTATATAGAATTCTCCATATCAGACTAAACATTGTCAAACACTTACTACCTTGCAACTAATGATTGGCTGAATATCAGCTTCCGGCTATGTGTTGCATTGCTTATTGGAGCAATCATCGGCTTAGAACGCCAAATTAGGCACAAACCAGCTGGTTTAAGAACTCACATGCTGGTGAGTTTAGGTTCAGCCTTATTTACCTTAATAATCATGCAAACAGGAGGACTGCAAGCTAGTCCTGATGCACTTAGCCGTGTGATTCAAGGGATTGCCGCTGGTGTAGGATTTCTCGGTGCTGGAGAAATTGTGCGCCAATCTTCCCAAGAGTCACAGCAACTTGAAATTCACGGACTCACCTCAGCAGCGGCTATTTGGGTTTCGTCTGCATTGGGAATTGCTGCTGGCTGTGGTTTATGGCAGTTAGGATTAATCAGTGCTATGCTAACTTTTTTGGTTCTCAATGTTTTTAAAAGGTTTGAAAAACATCATAAAAAATCAGAGTAGAGGCATACAGATGGACGCTATAAATTCCCGGATGAAAATGTCTTAGGACTTACGCACACTCTACGAATTCTTCTCTACGAGACGCTTCGCGATGGCGTCTTCTCTACGAGACGCTGCGCGTTGGCGGAAGCCTCTCGTAGAGATGGCGGTTCGATAAATTAAGGTTTTTGGTGATTTTTGCGTAAGTCATGTGTCTTTAAATAAATTTTTAATTTTTAATTGTTAATTCTCCTGCTTTCACCAAAATAATTTGGGAGGACTTCAACCATTGGGAATCAAAAGAACCCAAGTGAGTGGTAGTAATCAGGGTTTGAAAGCGGTCTTGAATGGCATCAAGTAATTGATTTTGGCGGGATAAATCTAGTTCGGCAAGAACATCATCAAGTAATAGTAATGGTGGTTCTTTGACGACCTCTTCAATTAATTGTAATTCGGCTAATTTTAAAGCTAGAACCAGCGTTCGTTGTTGACCTTGAGAACCATATTGGCGAGCGGGTGTCTGGTTAATAGTTAATTCTATTTCGTCTCGATGCGGGCCGACAAGAGTCGTGCCTTGGTGCATTTCAGCAACGGCTCGTTGCTGAATTTTTGCTAAAAAAGCTTGCTGTACTTCTTCTGGCTGGTTATCCTCTAAAGGAATATTTGGTATGTACTTGATTTGCAGAACTTCTGTACTGCCGCTAATACTGCTGTGCCAGGTGGTAGCAATGGGAGCTAATCTTTGGATGGCACGATCGCGTCGTCTAATTACTCTGGTTCCTGTGGTCGCTAACTGTGCATCCCACACCGCTAGTTCTGATTGCTCTGTATCCAGTGCTGAGTCTTGAGTTTTTTTTAAAAAGGCATTGCGCTGGCGTAACACATGGTTATACTGCTGCAAAATGTGAGCATAAACTGGTTCCAGTTGAATTAATAGTGTATCTAACCAGTTGCGGCGACCTTCCGGGCCGCCGCGTACTAGTTCTAAATCTAAACTGGAAAATTGGACTGCATTGAGAACGCCGAGAAAATCCATTTGACGGCGGATAGATTCGCCATTGAGAGCAACGCTACGGCGACCATTGCGGCGCAGGGTTAAGGTCAGGTCACTAACACCTGTTTGTCGTTCAAGGGTGGCATCAATTTGGGCTATGGCTTCCCCTTCTTGAACTAAATCGCGATCGCGGGTCATGCGGTGTGATCGCAATGTCGCCAGCAACTCCACCGCCTCCAATAAATTCGACTTTCCCTGAGCGTTATTACCTACCAAAATCGTTTTGGCAGCAGTAAACTCAACCTTTTGGTCTTGATAATTGCGAAATTGTCGGAGGTTTAGAGTTTTTAGGTACATAGTGATAATTGGGCATGGGGCATTGGGGATTGGGCATTGGAGAGGAGGGAGACAAAGAAGAAGCAGGGGAGCAGGGGAGAAATTGCAGTAAGTTTTTCCCCTCTGCCCCTCCGCCTCTTATGCGCTATGCGCTATGCCCCATGCCCTATGCCCCATTTACACAGCCTTCTTGCCCACAATCCGCAAAAATATCTTCTCCGCTTCAATCCAGACGAACATTAAGGCGCTGAAGCCAATACAAACCCCCAATTCTTGCATATTCAGGTAATGAGTACCAAAGAAATCTCGCAGAGGCGGGACATAAACTAGCATCAGCTGCAAAATCGTGGTGACGACAACAGCCGCTAGTACAAAAATATTGGAGAAGGGATTCATCTCAATGGTCAGTCGGTTGTTGGAGCGAATAGCGATCGCATGACCCATTTGGGCAATACACAAGGTAGTAAATACCATTGTTTTCCAAGTTTCAGGATTTCCCTGATACCCGGCAGCATGGGTATGTTGATAAGCCCACCACATCAAGGCAATGGTGATAATGGCAAAGATGATGCCAATGCGAATCATATAAGAACCCAATCCCCTAGCGAAAATACTTTCGCGGGGACTAAAAGGCGGACGTTGCATGACATCCGGTTCTGGAGGTTCCACAGCTAATGCTAAGGCTGGTAAACCGTCTGTCACCAAGTTCATCCACAAAATTTGTAAGGGAGTCAGGGGAACGCCTCCCAAACCAATTAAGGGTGCGGCTGCAATTGTCAGAACTTCGCCAATGTTACTGCCCAAGATGTATTTAATAAAGCGGCGGATGTTGGTGTAAACAACCCTACCTTCCTTGGTGGCGCTGACAATGGTGGCGAAGTTGTCATCAAGTAACACCATGTCACTGGCTTCTTTACTGACATCAGTGCCAGTAATACCCATTGCAATACCGATGTCGGCTTGTTTGAGGGCTGGAGCATCGTTGACACCATCGCCTGTCATGGCGACAAATCGACCCCGGCGTTGCAGTGCTTGGACAATTCGCAGTTTGTGTTCTGGGGAAACTCTGGCATAGATGCTCACTAGGTCAACGTTTTGCTCTAGTTCCTCGTCACTCATCCGTTGCAATTCTTGACCTGTGAGAACGCGATCGCCTTCTTGGGCAATTCCCAAATCGGTAGCGATCGCTCGTGCTGTTAATTGGTGGTCGCCAGTAATCATCACTGGGCGAATACCTGCTTCTCGACACTCTTGCACAGCTGCCCTGACTTCGGGGCGTGGCGCATCTAGCATTCCCACCAATCCCAGCCATACTAAATCTTGCTCAGAGGTTTCGTCTGAACCTTCCGGTGGAATCTCTAACAAAGGTTTGTAGGCAAAACCTAGTACCCGTAGACCTTTACTCGCCATCAGGTCATTTTCTGCCAAAATTTTCTGGCGTTGTTCTTCGGTTAAAGTAGCGGTGTCATTACCCAAATGAATTTGAGTACAACGTGCCAAAGTTAACTCTGGAGAACCTTTAGTAAACATTAAGTAAGGTTCAGATTGGAGAAAACCGGCGATCGCCGGGTCAACACCTCTCGAAGATGCTTCACCTGTGGCGACTCCCTCCACCTGAGAAATCACGCTCATCCGCTTCCGTTCCGAGGAAAAGGGGAACTCCGCAACACGAGGTAACTTACTGTTCCACTGGTCTTTTTCGATTCCGGCTTTTCCCGCCAGTGTTAACAATGCTCCCTCTGTCGGATCTCCCAAAATCGCCCATTCACCTTGTTCTTTTTGCAATACTGAATCATTACAAACAGCACAGGCTACTGATAACGCGGAAATTTCTGGAGACTCCTCTAGGGAAATTTTTTGACCATTTAACTGAAAGTCTCCCGTAGGAGCATAACCTTCGCCAGTGATGCGAAAAGTTTTGTTATTGGTGGAAATCGATTGCACCACCATTTTATTTTGAGTCAGGGTGCCGGTCTTATCAGAACAGATGGTCGTTACAGAACCCAACGTTTCCACTGCTGGCAATTTGCGAATCAAGGCATTTTGGCGCACCATTCGCTGGGTTCCCAGTGCCAATGTAACGGTAATTACAGCTGGTAAACCTTCTGGTACGACAGCAACCGCCATACTCAAGGAAACTTCCAAGAGTTCTTGGATGTTGCTAAAACCTCTGTCTTTGATGACACCGCCAACGACGACAATCGCCACCAGAATTAAAGAACCCGTAACTAGGACATTACCCAGTTGAGTCATCCGTTGTTGTAAAGGCGTAGGTTCACTTTCCACCGCCTGTAACATGGTGGCAATTTTGCCTAGTTCTGTAGTCATGCCGGTGTTCGTCACCAGAACCTTGCCGCGTCCTTGGACTACTTCAGTTCCTTGAAAGACGACATTGAGGCGATCGCCTAATGATGTTTCCTCCGGCAATTTTAGTGATGCCTGTTTATTCACTGCTTCGGCTTCACCAGTTAATGCCGACTCCCGCACTTGTAAATTAGACTGTTCGATCAAGCGTCCATCTGCGGCTATCTGCATCCCAGCTTCCAGCAGCATTACATCCCCCGGAACTAGTTCCTTGGCTGCTATCTCCACCAGTCTAGTGTCGCGGATGACTCGCACTAAAGGAGAGGTCATTTTTTTCAAGGCTGCCAAGGCTTTTTCGGCACGACTTTCTTGGACGTAGCCGAGTATGCCATTGAGGATGACAATTGCTAAAATCGCGATTGTATCTTTAAATGGCACTTCACCGGGCTTTAAGCTGCCCGATCGCAAAGCCATCAGGTCTAAAAACCCAGAAATCAGAGCCACACCAATCAGCATCAATAACATAATGTTCTTGAACTGATCTAGCAGAATTTCCCAAGCACTACGGCCAGCAGTTTCTTCAAGTTCGTTGGGGCCGTATTTTTGCAATCTCTGTTGAATTTCTTGGGGTGTTAAGCCACTGTCTGCATTACTATCAAGCAGGTCTAGCGCTTTATCAACTTCTAAACTATGCCAAACGGCGGCACCTTCAGGCAGAGAATTAGCAGACATCGTGTAGGTCACAGCAAATGGTTACAAAATTCGATCATAATTTAGTGATGGCAGGAATTCCATCTTCTAAAGTTACATTAAGGCGATCGCCCAGTTGTATGAGTGTATATGTAATTCTTAACATTTGTAAATTCCTCCCGTTTTGACATAGTATTATTTCTCACGAAAGAGTTTATCGGAACACATTGTACCGATAATTATTAGTACCCCGCTGTAAACGTGGCGATCGAGAACCACTAATTGATGTACTTGGTAAGAGCAACGCCCATTGTGGGTAGTCTTTTAACTCAGCACTCTTCATCCACCCCGATCGGGGGAGCCATTGCTCGATTAGGATTTTCCATATCCAGCAATTGGTGTGACGGCGGTAAAACCGCTTGAGTCATGTTTCCTCTCCTACCTAAAGGTGAGGGTTTTTTACACTTACCACAAGGTTTTATGAGTTTTGCACTCCCCACTTTGACCGTTAGCCAGATGTTTGGGCAAAAAACAATTCGACCGCTTACTGCTGCTGCGCTGTGTGGCATTACTTTCATCAAAGATAGATTGATTGCTATTGACAGTATCAAAGGGCATCTACTAGAGATCGATCCCACTTCTGACAACAGCAAAATTCTCAATTCCCATCAAGTTGAAGAATTTACCGATGTCACTGGTTTAGCGGCGTGGGATGATACCCTCTGGGTGAGCCGAGAAAATAGTGTTTACTCGTGCAAGCTCGATGCTTTGGGTCTAGAACATTTTGTAACATTGCCTTATCCGGCTGATGGCGTTGCTGTTTGGGAAACAACAGTTTATGTCAGTTGCCAAAGGCTGGGCTACATTCTGGTTTTTGACCGCGAAACGCGAAAAGAGATTACCAGATTCTATGCCCCTGGAGTTGGGATAGAGAATTTGGCAGTCAACCAAGAAATGCTATGGATTTGCGATCGCACCGAACAATCAGTTTACGCGATGGACAGAGCCACAGGAGAACTGCAATTCAGCGTTCTGACACCCTTTGAATGTCCTACAGGCATAGCAATCCATAAAAATGCCGAAACAGGCAAAGAAAGTATTTACGTCGCCTACGCCTCAGAGGAGCCTTATATCCGGGATAACCCGAATGCCGATCCAAGTCATGAGCTAACATTCCGCGATCGCACTTTTATTCATCCTCTGTATTATCATTACCAACCAGATAAGCGTTACGCCCTCTCTAATGGCTATCTGATTGAAATGTCTTATGCTGAGGAAATTGCACCCCTAGACGAGGTTTATTTACCCGATGTGGAATGGCGCATCGCCTTACCATCGGAGACTGAGCGTCAAAAGGTGAAACACGTTGAACCCATTGGTATACCCTTCACCGAACAAGTGATAGAAGGGCAACGTGTAGCAGTCTTTAAATTTGATTCTCTTGCCCCAGGTGAACGGCATATATTTGGCTGGAAAGCACTTTTGGAAGTTCGAGGGATTAAATATCGAATTACACCCAGAGATGTAGAAGACGTTCCTGAACTTTCCCCAGAATTACAAACACGCTACCTAGTGGATGACGACGATTTAGCAATGGATACTACCATTGTTCGCCGTGCCGCCAGAGAAGCGATTGGTTCTGAAACCAATGTGCTGCGGAAAATGCACAGCATCCGCAACTACGTTTATGATGAGTTATCCTACGGTATTAAACCTTACATTGATACACCAGATACAGTTTTAGAGCGGGGTGTTGGTTCTTGTGGCGAATATGTCGGCGTTTTACTTGCCCTATCCCGTTTAAATGGCATCCCCTGCCGCACCGTAGGCAGGTACAAATGTCCTCCCCATAGTGACTTAGTAGGAGTGCCGCTACAACCCGACTTTAATCATGTTTGGCTAGAATTCTACGTCCCAAATTTTGGTTGGTTGCCAATGGAATCAAATCCTGATGATATAGGTGAAGGTGGTCCTTATCCGACGCGCTTTTTTATGGGCTTATGCTGGTATCACATTGAAATTGGTAAAGGTATCACCTTTGAAACGGTGACAAGTCAAGGTGAACGGCTAACCAAAGAAGATATCCCCATCGGTGATTTGGCGATAAATCATATTCGGTTCACAATTCTTAAAGAATTACCGGACTTTTGAAGTAGGGCATTAGGAATTGGGGAAAGACCATGAGAAAGTGAGTAGGGTGTGTTATGCCGTAGGCTAACGCACCTTAATACTGTCTGCTTAACTATTATTTTCGTCTACTTCTAAGCTCTTATTCTCATTCAAGTATTCTTCAAACAATTTAAAAAATTTCTGTAGTGCCTCATGCTCGTCTACAGAATAGAAAAGAATTATTTTAGACCATGACTGACCTGAGTTAATTCCATATTTTTCTTCAACCCATGATTGAAAACCTTCAAATTCCCTTTCTGGCTCAGTTGGAGGTACACCAACTTCTTTTCGAGCCAGACTATATCCTCGCAAAAGCATATCAAGTCTAGTAATTGAATTAGCTCCTAAAAACATTCCTGGTCTTTTCTTTATATTACTTAGAATCTCGTTGTAAATATCAAACTGAGGAAAACTCATATCCTCACTAAGCCTTAAAATATCTTCATTCTTTTGAATTTTTGAATCATCTTTCTGCTTTAAGAACTGCTCAAATTCTTCAAAGAACCTATTAAAAGCAGCTCGTTCACTTCCAGAGCCAAAGAGAATTATCCCAGCCCAAGATTGACTCAGATTAGTTTTTGCTCTTTCTTGTATCCACTCTTGAAACCCTTCCATTCCACAAGAGTTTATGTCAGTAAATCCGAGTGTAATTAGACTATCTATGTACCCACTTAAGAATGAACGAAGACAAGTAATTGATGGCTTGTCTATGTAGATAACTGGATTTTATTTAATCTTTTGGAGAAGCGTAAAAAGCTCTTTCATGCTAGCAGCCTCTAATTTGGTGAAAATTTAGTAATTGAACAACTACATCGCGCTTTTATTAAGTTCAATCTTTTCTATCACGAGGGGACGAATTATTTGGCCCTGTATCAGCACGAACCACATCGCTAATCCATTCTCCCTCAACATTATTGTTAGAATAATTTGCATAATCATCCCATGTCATGGTGTCGCCAGTTGAATATTCATAAACGACTCCACGAGTTTGATTATTACCATCTCCATCATTTAAATGAATCCAGGTTACATAATCACTAGATGGAGGATAACCACCACCAAATTCAATACCTGGAGGTTGAGCTAAACTTCTAATTGCCCCTGGAACAGGTCGCCAACTTCGAAAATGATGAGTTACAAATTTGTCAGGAGAACCAGACCTCCTGTAATGTACTGTTTGGTGAAATTTGTAATTATAAAGAACTGAAGATTGACCTTGTGGCCCACAAACTAAATTAAGTGGATAGAAAGAACAATATCTCTCCTGAGCTTTATTTGGAACCTGCTCATTTTGAGCTTTAGTTGTGCTAATTGCAGCCTTAGCAGTAGGAGCTAATTCCGAGCCAGCTGCAGCACATTCAGCTTGAACAGCACAAGCGTCTACTAGAGATGACAGCAATGCATAAACAGGTTGATGTAAAATCCCCTTAAAAATTAGAAGTAAAATAAACGCCGAAATTCCTACTAATCTAAATACAGATTTATTTGCGGTTAATCGCACTAGTCTTAACTCCTTACAACCAAAGATAAAAATCGGTGTATCTGACATCTAGGTTGTCTGATAGGAGAAGAGAATCAGTCCAGTAAAAATACGAGTATTTAGTAGATTTTTTGGAAAATTGAACCAAGGTAAATAAATAAACTAATTAACTATTAACTCTTAAACTTCTTAAACTGGGCAGTGGATATGATTGATGCTGCTTAAAATCGGCAAACTCACAGATGGAGTTAAATGGGCAAAAGCGGCAGTGAGAACCAGGATTAGGAGGGAATATTTTACTGAAATTAGTATTTTCTTCCTGATATTTTTGCAAATCGTGCTGATGTTTATGAGCAATATTCGCCAACTCAAATTTTAAGGATTCTAATTCACTATTGTTAATACTAATTAAATCTGATTTTTTAGATATTTCTAAATTATAAAATGATGCAACAGCTTCTCGTCCAGGGTAAAGATAACGAGCAGCTAACAAGTAAACTAATGCCTGTCGTTTGTCAAAAGCCGATTTACCAGTTTTGAAATCCAAAATATGTAAAGTGCTATCAGACTCAATAAAAACGCAGTCCATAGCCGCGTATAAGCGAAAGCAATAATCTTCTTGCTCAACTACTATCGGTTTGGGAAAGCCTTCATCACCCGGAGTTAATTGGATAATATCTTTATCCAAAAGCAACGGCGAATCGTGATATTTTTGCAAAATTTGCAGCACGCGTTGCTGGACTTGAACGCTTGAGTTGCCTAATTTTAGTAGCTGGGCAACTCTTTCTACACCATCTGCTTGCTTTAACAGATGCGTGTGATGATGAAACTCGTAAACGCCTTTTTGAGCTAGTATGCCAATCCGCTGGGGCGCGGTGGCTTGCGTTAAAAGCGCTTTGACTTGTGGTTCGTGTTGCCGTGCTTTGATAAACCCCCGTCTCATCTGGCAATGCCAGCGTTCTTGCCCAGTCGCTGGGGCAACTAGAGACCAAAGGTGATAACTGGCAAAAGGTCGATCGGGGGTTGACATTGCTCAGAAACAGTGAGAGAAAATACGGTGGGGAGAAGTTTAAGCTAAGGCTTGCTTAGAAAAGAACTTCGGAGGATACTTGCTGCTACACACGCTTTGCGGGAAGCTTTTATAGTACTGATAATGTACCGGAGCAAGTGGCAAAAATGTCTAGCAAGATAAAATTTGGTACCGATGGATGGCGAGGGATTATTGCCGATGACTTTACTTTCCCCAATGTTAGAAAAGTAACAAGGGCAATCGCCACTTACTTAGAAACAGCCTACACAAAAGATAGACCAGTACTTATTGCCTACGATACTCGCTTTTTAGCTGATCAGTTTGCCCAAACAGCGGCCCAAGTATTAGCAGACTTGGGTTGGACTGTGAAAATTACCGATCGGGATTGCCCTACACCAGTAATTGCCTACAATGCCCGTCATCTAAATTCCGCTGGGGCGTTAATGTTTACTGCTAGTCATAATCCAGCACCTTACTGTGGAATTAAATATATACCCGATTATGCTGGGCCTGCCACTCCAGAGATTACTGATACTATTGTGGCAAATATAGAAGGTGCATCGGATGAGTTGCCTGGGAGCAACCCATCAGGTTCAATTTCAATTTTCGATCCGAAACCAGATTACCTGAAATTTATCTACACCCTACTTGATGTAGAAAAGATCAGAAGCGCTAATTTAAAGGTAAAGTACGATGCTTTGTATTCTACCTCTCGCGGCTATTTAGATGAAGTTTTGCAACATAGTGGGGTTCAATTAGAAAGTTTCCACGATTGGAGAGATGTTTTATTTGGGGGTGGAATGCCAGAACCCAAAGGAGAACAGTTAGTTGAGTTAGTGGAAGCAGTAGTTCGAGATCAAGCTGATTTGGGCTTGGCGACGGATGGAGATAGCGATCGCTTTGGTATCGTTGATGAACAAGGAAACGTCCTCACTCCCAATACTGTGCTGCTACTTCTCGCACGTCATTTAATCAAAAACAAAGGTAAAACCGGCGCCATAGTCCGTACTGTCGCTACAACCCACCTGCTGGATAATTTCGCTGCTAAAAATGGGCTGCAAATTTACGAAACAGCAGTTGGTTTTAAATACATCGGTGAAAAAATGCGGGAAACTGCCGTATTAATTGGTGGAGAGGAATCAGGTGGTTTGAGTATTATTGGGCATATTCCCGAAAAAGACGGAGTATTAGCCGATATGCTGGTGGCAGAAGCGATCGCCTATGAAGGCAAACCGCTAAGTCAACTTGTTAAAGAAGCGATCGCTGAAGCGGATGGCCCACTTTACAACAACCGCCTAGACTTGCACCTCACAGAAGCGCACAAAACCGCTGTCATCGATTCCTTTACTAAAAATCCACCTACAGAGGTAGCAGGAATTAAAGTCAAGGAAGTGGGGCGTAAAGACGGTATTAAGCTCTATTTAGAAGAAGGTAGCTGGGTTCTACTGCGTCCTTCCGGTACAGAACCACTGGTGCGCGTCTACCTAGAAACCAACACTCCCGAAAAACTCACCCAAATCGCCCAAGAGTTAGAGAGTGCCATTGCTAAACTAGAGGCAGTAGCAGTTTAATCTGTCAGAGTTAGGAATTAAAAGTTAAGAGTTATGAATTAGGAGTTAAGAGTTGTAAATTAACAATTCTTAACTCCTCGTTTCTAATTTCGAGCAAAATATAACTCCTAACTTCTAACTCCTCATTTCGATCAAAGTATGAAAACTCTTGCTCCTTTTTTGACATCTCTAGTTGTAGCAGTTTGGGTAATTGCGATCGCAATTATTTCAGTCCAAAATGCCACACCCGTATCGTTAAAATTCTTAACATTCCAATCGATTCAGATACCAATGGGTTTAGTGCTAGCTTTTAGTGCCGTTATCGGGTTAATTGGCATGGCGCTGCTGCAACCTCTGTGGGGACTTGCTGGTATTGGGCAGGGTAATTCTCGATTGGAAGACGATGCGGAATTTTTTGTTGACGATGAAGACTTTTGAGGTTTGAAAAAACACACAGAAGTAAGCCAGTTAAGTACTCTTCATCTGCTAGTATGCACATTCGTGCATACTATAGATTTAGATGGCGTATCAGTGGGATAGGGATAAGGCAGCAGCCAATCTTCGCAAACATGGCGTTGACTTTGCTGATGCAGTAACCGTTTTTTCTGACGATTTAGCAATTACCATCACAGATGAACGTTTTGATAAAGAGAGATTTATCACTATTGGGATAGATGCTTTTAGTCGAGTTTTAGTAGTTGTGTATACATGGCGCAATGATGAGATTCGATTGATTTCTGCCCGCAAAGCTACGCGCTATGAACAAAAGCAGTATGAGGATGGATAAGTGATGGAAGCTGAGTATGATTTTAGCCAGGGCAAGCGGGGAGCGATTGAATCAACATCAACAGGCAAAACTCGAATTACAATTCGCCTAGATGATGAAGTACTAGCATGGTTTCGTGACCAAGTTCACGCAGCAGGTGGAGGAAATTACCAAACTTTGATTAACGATGCCTTGCGTGAGTACATTCAGCAGCGCCGTGAACCGTTAGAAGATACATTACGGCGAGTATTGCGAGAGGAACTTGAGCGTATTGGAAAATAAGGATATTTTGGCTTGCCTAAGATCAAGAACGGCTATGAGCGCAACTTATAAAGCAGATTTTAACTTGTGGATTCAACAGACAGCCCAACTATTGCGATCGCATCGCTGGCATGAAGTTGATGTAGAACATCTGATTGAAGAGGTTGAAGGATTGGGCAAAAGTGAAAGGCGAGCTATTGCCAGTCAACTAACTCGCTTACTCTTGCATCTGCTCAAGTGGCAATATCACCTCCAGCGTCGCTCAGATAGTTGGCTCGATTCCATCACTGATTCTCGCACCCAAATTGAGTTAGCTATAGAAGATAGTCTTAGTCTTAAGAGCTATCCTACAGAGCAGCTTGAGGAAAGTTATCAAAGGGCACGTCGCCAAGCAGCCAAGCAAACGGGAATATTAGTTTCTGTGTTTCCACAAGAATGCCCGTATTCTGTAGAATTAGTGTTGGATGAAGACTGGCTACCAGAAGCAAGCGATATTTGATAACTTTATTTGTGGCTGCGTGGGTGGTGGCGATCGCTATGAAATAATAACGCCTGTAAGCCTCACACTATATGAAAAAAGCCTGCGTTGTCAGGCTTTTTTAGAAATTTGTGGCAGAGTGATCGCACTGTTATAAAATCAAAATGTTCATTCATGAGCTGGATCATCCAGGGCGGCGCGAACAGAAGCTAAGTTAGCAAGGTCTTTGAAAGGGCTTGATTTAGCAATTTCTGTGATTGAGTTTAATGTAAGGGCTAGTTGTTCATTATTGCCGGATGCGATCGCATTATCAACGACAGCAAATAAAGCGCGAAAGTTTTCTGCACGTTCATCAAAAGAGCGATCTAGATACGCCATCAGCAAATCTCGCTGGGCGTTAATCTTGGTGATTGTTTCGTTTTCCCAAACATCAATCTCTCGTCTCTTTGTCTGTTCCTGTTCGGCAATTATTTTATATTCAGTATAGGCTGAAACCATTTGCTGTAAGTATTCTTGAGACTGCGATTAATGCAGTTGTCAATCATTTTTGTGTTGAGTACGATTCCTGTGGGAGGCTAACACTGCAATGGACAAGCGATATCTACGACGGGCTACGCCTACGCACTCGGACTGACAGTAGAATATTAGTCGCAATCTTGAAATTAATTTCACCTGAGAAAACCGAGCAATTTATATATTTTTAGAGTTCATTTGCCCGGTGTCACTGATATATTGTGTCCATGAAGTTTGAGTGGGATGAGCGTAAAAACCAAAGCAACATCACAAAGCATGGTTTCGACTTTGCTGATGCTTTCCGCATCTTTAATCTACCCATGCTTGTCTACCTAGATGAACGAGAGGACTATGGAGAGGAACGGTATCTCGGCATTGGACTACTTGATGGTTGAATTGTAGTAGTTATTTACACCGAGCCAGGTGAAGAAATGGTTCGGATCATCTCATTAAGAAAGGCACTGTCTCATGAACGAAAACGCTATGAACAATACCTCAAGAACAGATTGGGTTAGAGTCGATGCAATGAATGACGAAGACATCGATACCTCAGATATTCCACCCTTGTCAGAAGAATTTTTTGCTAAAGCACAATTGCGAATGCCCAATTCACCTGTAACAATAACAGTTAAGGTAGATCCTGAAACTTTTGCTTGGTTCAAAGAGCAGGGAGACACTGCCGAACAGCAGATGGCTGTAGCATTAAAGATTTATGCAGAAGCACATAAAGCTTATCCAGCGTCTGAGGCGAAGTCAACCTAATAATACAATACTAAATTGGATGTTTTTAACAATAACCTCAGTGCAGCAAACAAGCGATGTCTACGACGGGCTACACCTACGCACTCGGCTTGACGCTAGAATATTAGTCGCAATCTTGTGGAGATGATTGGTAATGAAAATTAAAGCAGTTATCTGGCAAGAAGACGGTGTGTGGTGTGCTTCTGTACCTGCCCTGCCCGGATGCCACACTTGGGGAGACAGCTATGAACATTTGTTAGAGATGCTGCAAGATGCAATTCAAGGTTGGTTGGAAGTTGCTAGCGAACGAGAAGAACTTGATCCGGAGAAACAGTTGGTTGAAATATCGCTATGAAAGCGGTTTCAGGTAAAACACTTTGTAAAATTTTGGAACGGCAGGGTTGGGAATTGAAACGGATTACTGGCAGTCATCATATTTACATAAAAGAAGGTGTTGATGTAATCCTCTGCGTTCCGGTTCATAGTAATCGAGATTTACCGATTGGAACTTTGAAAAGCATTATGAAAGATGCTGGACTTACCGAAGAAGATTTGGACTAAAAGCGATCGCAATTATCCAAAGTTCACATAACAGCACCTAAGTTTAGCAATTTTGGGTTAGTTGTAGCTTCAGGTAATCAATGAAATCCAGAATTTCTGTATCAGTGAGTCGTAGACGCGTAGGCGTAGCCCGTCGTAGACATCGCTTGCCATGACAAAATCTGGTAAATCTATGACAAAGTTTCTGGATCAACACCAAGCATCTTCAACCTTTCCAGCAACATTTTCACTTGTTGTTCTGCTTCTACACGTCGCTGTTCTTCAAAAGTTGTGCGTTCTTCAGCTTCCCTGATGCGTTCTTCTGGTGTTAGCAATCTTTGCCCTTCCTCGTCATACCAGTACAGCCACTCCCGCACTATACCTTGATAAATTCCCCGTTCTCGCCCAATTCCTAAACCAATCTCTGGTAGCCAAACAGGATTTCCTGACATTAAAATATATTCTCCATCAACTAGGCGATACACCTCCAAAGGCGACTTTTTACGCCGAAGGGGACTATACACAACGTAGTACAAAATTCCTAATTTTTTGGCATAAAATTCTTTCTTGGTGCTATATTCTTCCCGATATATTTGGGAAACAACTTCTAGCGCTAAAATTGGCAGTTTCTTTTCTTCCCACAGCACATAACTTAGTCGCAAATCCTCATCAATGAAGCGTTTAACTCCTAAGCTGAGAAAACCATCAGGGACAATGGCTGGTCTGTCAGGGTCATAATAAATACCCATCTCAACACCAAAAAACCAATCCCAGCGATCGCACCAAACCAAAGCTAGTATCGTTTTTAGCAAGCCGGGAATTAAATTTTGGAGTTCATTATCCACAGCAGTATCATCTGAGTCAGGTAGTTCTTCGGAAGATGGCAAACAATGCAGCGGATTGTAGTTTAACATGAGCGGTTTTGCCAAATCTGATTTTAGATAGATTGTACGTAATCTATTGATGTGCGATCGCATAGCAAGAATGAAAAGCCATTTTTAGCAATCGCCTTGTATCTCTCTTCTCAGTAATTAGATATTTACAAGTGTAAAATTAATACATTAAATTCGTGGATTTTCGGTACTGACTACCAGAGTGTCTAACTGACAATAGCAAAAAAGGGTGGAATATTGCTCAACTAGAACATTCCAGAAGTCACAAAGTATTCAATTTCATGGTTAATTTAGTAGCTGGGCTGATTATCTATACCTACCAAGAGAAAAAATCTTCTCTCAACCTGGACTCAGAAAATGTGACGCAGCTGGAACTTAGCTAATTTTTAGCCCAATTTTTGAGTTTTACCTAAGTATCTGATATGTCACCACAGATCCATTCACAAGTTTTAATCAAAAACTTCCTAACGGTTTTTTTGCCATTGTCAGCTTTAGTTGGGGTTGTTATTGGAACTATCTATTACCAACAAGTACAAACCGAGCAAGTTCTGCTCAAAACAAATGAACTCCGTAAGGTAGATTTAGAAACTAAAGTCATCAGCGGAGACTTTCACTCGGTTGTCTCAGATTTGATGGTTCTCTCTAAACAAAGCGAGCTACAAAAAATTTTAGAGGGACTGGATAAACAACAACAGGCACTTTCCCAAGAATTTTTATTATTTTCTCAATATAAAAAACTTTACGACCAAATCCGCTTTTTGGATCAATCAGGTAAGGAAGTTGTCAGAGTCAACTTTAACCAAGGTGAGCCAGAGATTGTCCCTGAAGAAAAACTGCAAGTTCAAGCCAAGCGTTACTGGTTTAATGACACTTTGCGGTTAAACCAAGGACAAGTATTTGTCTCTCCCCTTGACCTCAACATCGAACGAGGTCAGGTTGAACAACCCTTGAAGCCAATTATCCGCTTTGGCACTCCCATTTTTGATAGCCGTGGGCAAAAACGAGGCGTTGTAGTGCTAAATTATTTCGGCGCAAAACTGCTAGACAATTTTAATCAAACTTTTGCTAACGCCTCTAGTCAGGGAATGCTACTGAATGCCGATGGCTACTGGTTAAAAGGGGCGAAGCCTGAAGATGAATGGGGATTTATGTTTCCCGCTCGCAAAAACCGCACTTTTGGCACAGCTTTTCCTCAAGCATGGCAGTAGATTTCTCAACAAGAATCGGGACAATTCCAAACTGCTGAGGGAATGTTCACTTTTACCACAGTTTGCCCACTTGTCGAAGGGCAAAAATCTAGTACGGGAGCAGGACAAGCTTTTGCGCCAAGCCAAAATCAAATTGATCCTAAATCCTATCACTGGAAGATTGTCTCGCGGGTATCGCCAGAGACGTTGACAACCAAATTAAACCGATTTTTGAGTCAATTGTTATTGCTATACGCTGGGTTAATAGGACTAATTGGCATTGGTTCTTTGCTACTAGCAAGAGCTAGTGTAAATCGTCAGATGGCCCAGTTAGAGTTAAAACAGTCTGAAGTCCAATTGCGAAAGCTAGTTGAGCGGGAGAAAATCCTTAAAACTCGTCTATCTAGTCAAATTCGCAACTCGCTGGATCTAAATACGATTTTGAGTACAGTAGTGGTTGAAATTCGGGAACTGCTACAGATTGATCGATGCCAGTTTTTTTGGTGTCATCAAGAAGATGAATCTACTAGCTTTGAATTGAGTCAGCAAGCTTGCGCTCCCGATTTAACAGAACCTTTAGGCTGTTCTCCTATCCAGAATGTGGAAGCGCTGAGTGAGGCTGTTATGCAAGGGAATTTGCTTTGCTTTGATGATATTGCAACAGATTCGTGGCTTGATTTCAAGAGTCGGAATTTACTGGTGACATTGGGCTTTAAGTCGCTACTAACAGTTTCAGTTCAAACTCAGTCGGATCCCTTGGGTGTGATTGTCTGCGAACATAGTAGAGAGCTTCGCCCTTGGAGTGATGATGAGGTAGAAATCATTCGAGGTGTGGCTGACCAGTTAGCGATCGCTATTGACCAAGCGCAATTGTATAATCAAAGCCGCGCTGCTACTGCTGCTGCCACTACTCAGGCAGAACAACTCAACCAAGTTTTGCACAATCTCAAAGAAACTCAATCTCAACTAATTCAAACTGAAAAAATGTCGAGTTTAGGTCAATTAGTCGCTGGGGTAGCTCATGAAATCAATAATCCAGTTAACTTCATCTACGGCAACCTGACCCATGTAAATGAATATATGCTGGGCTTATTGGAACTGGTAGAACTCTATCAAAAAACTAATGCTAGTCCAACACATGAGATACAAGTTCATATAGAAGCAATCGACCTTGACTTTATGATTGAGGATCTACCTAAAATCCTAACTTCAATGGAAATGGGAGCTAATCGCATTCGTGAAATAGTTCTATCCTTGCGGAATTTTTCTCGACTTGACGAAGCAGATATGAAACCTGTCAATATTCATGAAGGTATTGATAGCACACTACTGATTTTACAAAATCGCTTCAAACAAACGTCTGGAAATACCGCAATTGAAATACTAAAGGAATATGGTGATATCCCTTTAGTAGAGTGTTATGCCGGACAACTCAATCAGGTGTTTATGAATCTGATCGGTAATGCCATTGATGCCCTGGATAGTTATAACAGTAAGCGAACTCTTGAGGAGATAGAAGCTAAACCCAGCCAGATTGTAATTCGTACTGAGTTACGCAACTTGGATCGTATAACTGTGCAAATTGCAGATAATGGCCCTGGTATGACCGAAGTCATTAAGCAACGATTATTTGATCCTTTCTTTACCACAAAAGCCGCAGGTAAAGGCACTGGATTAGGATTAGCAATTAGCGCTCAAATTGTCACAGAAAAACACAACGGAGCTATTTGGTGTATTTCCGAACCAGGACAGGGAGCAGAGTTTTGGGTAGAGATTCCGATTAATCAAAGTTCTAAACTAGGGACTGCAAGTACTGCGACTCTATCCAGAATTTGATGCTATTCTGGTCAAATGAAAAATGACATGACTAATGTTAGCGATGTCTACGACGGGCTACGCCTACGCGCTGATTTTAATAGCCCTTGGAAAGAAATAATAGAAGCCTATTTTCCCCAAGCCATGCATTTCTTTTTTCCAGAAACTTCTGCATTAATTGATTGAGAACGCCCATACGAGTTTCTAGATAAAGAATTTCAGCAAATAGCTATTGAAGCTGAACAGGGTAAGAGATATGCCGATCAACTAGTCAAAGTTTGGCAAACCCAAGGGGAAGAACTTTTTGTAATAAATATATCTACTCAGTTACCCTATACAGTATTTTTGAACTCAGCTCTATGATTTGTTTTTTACTTTAATAAATCAAACTTTACAAGTGAGTAACAAAAAGGGCAGGTACAAAACCCGCCCTCAAAGTAATCAATATTTAAACTAAACTAGCGATCGCAACTTAATTACCAATTTCCGGCGCACTCAAAGAAACCTTTAGTGTTTCGTCTTTTTGCTGTGCTAATGTCGGCACGGAATCACGCAATCTTGCGGTCAATTGTACAGTTGTAGCGTCGTACATCTGAGTCAGCAATTTTGGATAGAAACCAATACCAATAATTGGAATTAACAAACAGGCAATGATAAATACTTCACGGGGTTCGGCATCTATCAAAGCTTGGTGAGAAACTAATTCCTCGTTCTCTTTACCGTAGAAAATTTCTCGCAACATCGACAGCAGATAAATCGGAGTTAAAATCACTCCCACTGCCATCAAGAACACCACGATCACTTTGAAGGTAGAGCTATAAGCATCGCTAGTAGCAAAGCCCACAAATACCATCAATTCTGCCACGAAACCGCTCATCCCTGGCAATGCCAAAGAAGCCATTGAACAGGTGGTGAACATGGCGAAAATTTTCGGCATTCTCTTAGCGACACCGCCCATTTCATCCAACATCAGGGTGTGGGTGCGATCATAAGTTGCCCCTACAAGGAAGAACAAACTCGCCCCAATTAACCCGTGGGAAACCATTTGCAATACTGCCCCACTCAATCCCAAATCGGTGAAGGAGGCGATACCAATCATCACAAAGCCCATGTGAGAAATTGAGGAGTAGGCAATTTTTCGCTTTAGGTTTCGCTGGGCAAAGGATGTTAAGGCAGCGTAGATGATATTAACTACCCCCAAGACTACCAACACTGGTGCAAAATAAGCGTGGGCATCGGGGAGCATTTGGGCATTCATCCTAACTAAGGCGTAACCGCCCATTTTCAGGAGAATACCTGCTAATAACATGTGTACAGGGGCTGTAGCTTCACCGTGGGCATCAGGTAGCCAGGTGTGCAAGGGAATAATCGGCAACTTGACGGCGTAAGCAATCAGGAAGCCAGCATAGAGTGCAAGTTGGAAATTCAGGGCAAAATCTTTTAAGGCGATCGCTCGCATATCGAACGTCACCGTATCGCCGTAAAATCCCATTGTCAGGGCAGACAGCAAAATAAACAGCGAACCGCCAGCGGTGTATAAAATAAATTTGGTCGCTGCATATTGCCGCCTTTTGCCTCCCCAAATCGACAGCAGAAAGTATATCGGCACCAGTTCCAGTTCCCACACCAGGAAAAATAACAGCATATCCTGGACAGCGAACACGGCAATCTGACCGCCATACATTGCCAAAATCAAGAAGTAAAATAGCTTGGGCTTGAAGGTGACAGGCCAAGCTGCTAAAATCGCCAGCGTGGTAATGAATCCAGTCAAAATAATTAGGGGCATGGACAAGCCATCAGCCCCTACTGACCAATTCAAACCCAATTGTGGTACCCAAGGGTAACTTTCCACCAACTGCAAATTTGGATTGGAGAAATCATACCCAGTATAAAAAGCGTAAACAATTAGTGCAAAATCTATCAGCCCTACGACGAGGGAGTACCAGCGCACTGTTTTGCCTTCTTTGTCAGGGATGATGGGAAGAAGTAGCGACGCGGCTATTGGCAACAGAATAATCGTCGTCAGCCACGGGAAATTAGCTGTATTCATCACAATTTGTCTGCTATCAAAATCATGTTTGGCAAAAAGTCACTAGTTATTAAGTAACAGCTTTTTGGGGATTTCGTCTTCCTCGTTAGGTTGATTTAATTAAATTGGCAATCCCCTATTTTTCCTCTTGGGAGTCTTTTTTGACCATTGTGGGTGCGGAATGTGCGTTGTGATACTCTCAGTCAAGTCAAAAATTTACCCTAAAAAAGCCGCTAGACTAGAATTTTACGATGCGATCGCGTAGCCCAACCCATCGTTAAAAATACATGATGCTGTTTGGTGGTTATTGAAAAAAGCGATTTGGTGCAAAAAAAGCATGACATAAAAAATAACCCCTATGATAATCGCACAAATTGAAAGTCAGATTCGTTATGTCATACCTGAATGTGTCTTCGTTCTACTGCTATAAAATAAATTGACTTTTTCACGCTTAACAATTAGCTCTAACGGACTGCGAAACCGAAGACGCAGGTTATTGAATGTTTGATAGAAAATTTTTCCATTCAAACCCAAGGGGCGCTCAAAAAACTGGTTAAGACATAAATTGTGCTTACTTAACCAATCCTCTAGCTTTTACAGGAATCTCAATCACAAACTTTGTGCCTTCCCCCAGTGTGGATTCACACCAAAGATTACCCCCATGCTTATCAGTCACAATTTGATAACTCATAAATAAACCCAAGCCAGTGCCTTTGCCAACGGGCTTGGTGGTGAAGAAAGGATCAAACAGTTTAGAGCGAATCTCTTCTGGAATGCCTATTCCATTGTCAGAAATCATAATCATCACTTGGCTTGTATCGATTTGACGAGTTTGAATCCAGATGGTATTGAGATTTGCTGAAATGTCTTGGAACGAACGCCCCTGATTAGATTCTTCTAATGCATCGATAGCATTGCTCAAAAGATTCATAAACACTTGATTAAGGGAGCCAGCATCACATTCAATCAGTGGTAATTGACCATACTCTTTAATAAGCTGGATCTGGGGGCGATCGGCTGTCGATTGCAATCGATGTTGAAAAATTACCAAGGTACTATCAATGCCTTGATGAATGTCTACCGCTTTCAATCCTGCTTCATCCAAGCGTGAGAAGTTACGCAGTGATAACACAATAGTAGAGATGCGCTCGGTACCGATTTGCATGGACTGAAGAATCTTGGTAACATCTTCTTTTAAAAAATCCAGTTCAAGTTTATCCAATTCTGCGTGCAGGGCAATAGGTGGATTTGGATATTGCTGTTGGTAAGCTTCCAATGCTCTCAGCAGACCTTGGATATACTCAGAAAGATAAATTAAGTTGCCATCAATGAAACTAACTGGATTATTAATTTCATGGGCAACCCCTGCCACCATCTGTCCCAATGCAGACATTTTTTCACTGTGAAGCATCTGTAATTGGGTCTGTTTAAGCGTTTGTAGGGTTTGCTTCAGAGCCGTATTCTTTTCATTCAATTCTTCAGTCCTCTGTTGAACTCGAGCTTCCAGAGTTTCATTAGTTCTGGCTAATTCGGCAAAAGCTAAACGCAGCTTGGTTTGTGCTTGTGTTCGTTCTGTGATCGTCGCTGTCAGCACAAGAATGGTGAGTGTAATCACGCCAATAAACGATTGCAGTTGGATCAAAGATTGGTTGAGATCCTCAGTCACAAAACCACCTTTGCCATTGACGGTTGCAATCACAGCGATCGCAGCCACAATAAAAGTTAACAGCGTTGCACCCGGTTGCCCCAGTCGAAAGGCAGACCAGATCAACATCGGAATTAACATATACTCCAGGTGATATCCCTTACCAAAAGCAACTTTGCCGATGAAAATGACCAACCCGATCAGGATAACTGGCTCTACTACGCTGAACCAGAATCTTAAACGGTGTGAGTTTGCTCTTGAGTGTCGAATATCAGAGAGATTTTCACAATCCTCTGATGTTGAACTGAGGGATAACCATTGCCAGATTGGATGTTGTTTTTTTTGAATAAATTGCCCCCAACTAAGCAGAATCGGGGTGACGATAAAAATTCCCGAAACATTAGAAATCCACCAGGTAAACCAAACTGTCCCATAAGCTGTCCAGGGAACTTTACCACTCAAGGCCAAGCAAGCCACTCCAACAGTTGCATTGATGCTCGGCCCCACCATGCCGGTTAAGATCAAAAATTTGAACACGTCGCTGACACGTTCTAAGGGATAGTGAAGGCTGCTAGTTTTCCGCAGCAGAAACCCACCCAACATAGTCCCCAGGGTTGTTCCGATCGCAATTCCCAAAACTGGCAGCGTTGAAATCACTAAGGATAAGAAATTTGTTGGATCTTGGAACGCCCAGAAATTGGCGAGAAATGAACCCAACAAAACACCGTACCCGATCCAGTTACCAAACAACAGAACAGCCCCAGCAGCAATTCCATCCGGGGGCCAAACTGGAGTCACATCCTGAGGTGTGGAGGCAAGATGACGTGAAATTTCAGCCATTTCATAGTAGGCGATCGCCAAAACAACGGTGCCTCCGATTTGTCTTAGGGAATGAGGGAATATAGGGGATTTTTGTTGAATCATCCGTTGTTTTAGCTGCTTGATATCAAGGTTGCTTGTCTTTACATAGAATGCCCTTTCCCTTAGAGGTTGTTTGAAAAGTCTAATTTATTACTCACCAGGCGACTAGAAGTCGCGGCTATACAGACAAAACCCGCGGAGGCAGGTTAAAAACCCTTGATTTTGATTAGTCCCCGGAGGTGGACTAAGTTTTGTGTAGTAGCGAATTCTATGACTCTGTTGGCGAATTCATGTAAACCACAATTTACGGGGTGAGGCGCTACGACATCTCAATGCTTTGAGGGTAGCGATCGCAATTCGCCAACAGTCTCATTCTATTCACCCCATACTTTTCAAACATCCTCTTAAGGTCGGAACATAAAACAGTTATGAAAGTAAAAGACAAAAAGTATTAAAACAAGCAATTATGGACTTGCAGTTTAATAATCTATCAATCAAGTTTGAGATTTTCCTGCTAAACACCAATTATCTAGCTGGTATTTTATTTTTACGCAAGCCCCAACGCTCTTTTTTTTACTCCAGTCAGTTTTTTTGCTGCATCTTCTAGCGTTGGTTTTAATTTTTCTGTCAAAATAATCGCAAAGCTTGCACCTTATAACCTTTCCATACATTCCCAAACCTGGAATACCAATTATTATCCGATTCTCACTCGTACTTTATTCCTACGTGCTTCCCATTTATAACCAAATATTATTTTTACGCAACTTCCTAACTGTTGAAGATAAGTCGGATTATTGTGTTGCAATCGATATCTGAGGTGTAGATAGTAAATTCGTGATAATTAAAGCCAAACAAATATTAAAAATAAAAAATCTTGTCATCTTTTCAGACCCAACTCCCAATTCTTCTGGAGCGACTCTGCCCCTCTGCGTGAGAGAAAAAATAATGTAGGGGCGGACAGCCGCCCACCCCTATAAAAATCAGGTAACACCAAAAACAATCACTAAGCCCAAAACCGCCCCAAACACAATCAAGGCATAGAATTGAGCGCGACCGTTTTCTAGGTACTTCAGACCTTCACCACTAACAAGGGTGAAAAAGCCTGTGAGGTTAACAGCACCATCGACAACGCGGAAGTCAACTTCCATAACTTGTCTAGCTAGGCGACGCAAGCCGAGGACAAAAACCCGATGGTAAATGTCATCAAAGTACCACTTATTAAGGGATAACTCGTAAAGTGGTTTGATTTGAGCAGCGATCGCAGCCGGGTCAATTTTACGGCGCAAATACATTAGCGAAGCTAAGGTAATCGCAACCAAGGAAATTCCCACTGAGGCACCCGCCATGATGTAGAATTCCGTCGGATTGAACTCGGAAGCCTTTTCTATAACTTCGGAGAGAGTTTCGCTAGGAGGAAAGATAAACTCTTCAAAATAATTGGCGTAGGGAGTTCCCACCAAACCAATGAAAATCGAAGGCACAGCCAAAAATACTAATGGCAGAGTCATTGTCCACGGCGATTCGTGAGGCGAGTCGCTGTGATGTCCGTGGGAGTCATGAGAGTCATGGGAGTCATGGTGTTCACCAGTGGCAGCCAATTCTCCTTTCTTCATTGCCCCAGGCCCAAAATTTGGGGCTAGTTCTTCTGACTCTAACTCCAGAACAATTGTCGCCGCCTTCTTGAGTTTTTCCTTGATTTTCTCGTCAGTACCCCGGAATTTGCCTTCAAATGTCGAGAAATACATTCTAAACATATAGAAAGCCGTAATCCCGGCAGTTAGCCAGCCGATGAACCAGAGGAGTGGGTTAGCTTCAAAAGCCTTCCCTAGAATTTCATCTTTTGACCAGAAACCAGCAAAGGGTGGAATACCAGAAATTGCCAAGCAACCAATTAAGAAGGTAGTTGCTGTGACAGGCATATACTTTCGCAGTCCACCCATCAAGCGCATATCTTGCGCTAAGGCGGGGTCGTGTCCAACAACACCTTCCATACCGTGAATTACGGAACCTGAACCCAAGAACAGCATCGCCTTGAAATAGGCGTGGGTCATTAGGTGGAATAGTCCAGCACTGTAGGAACCTATTCCCATTGCCATCACCATGTAACCAAGTTGGGAAATGGTGGAGTAAGCCAAGCCCTTTTTGATGTCGTTTTGGGTAATGGCAATGGTTGCCCCCAAAAACGCCGTAAACGCCCCAGTAAAGGCAATGACATTCATTGCGGCTGGAACGTCTTCAAATACTGGGTACATCCGGGCAATCAGGAAAACACCCGCCGCCACCATTGTTGCCGCGTGAATCAAGGCAGAAATGGGGGTGGGGCCTTCCATTGCGTCTGGTAGCCAGACATGGAGGGGGAATTGGGCTGATTTTGCTACTGGGCCTAAGAAAACTAAAATCGCAAACAGGACAGCGAGAAAATTGCTGATAGAACCTGATTCGACGAGTTGGGCGAGGCGATCGCCCATGATATTAAAATCAAAGCTTCCTGTTGCCCAAAATAGCCCCAAAATGCCGAGTAATAGACCAAAGTCGCCGACGCGGTTGGTTACAAAGGCTTTTTGCGCGGCATCGGCTGCTGACTTGCGATCGTACCAAAAACCGACCAGCAAGTAGGAACACATCCCGACCAGTTCCCAGAATATATAAATCTGTACTAGGTTGGGGCTGACCACCAGACCTAACATTGAGGAGCCAAACAAACTGAGATAGGCGTAAAACCTCACGTAGCCGGGATCGTGAGCCATGTAGCCATCGGTGTAAACCATGACTAAGCAGGCTACCGTTGTGACAATCACCAGCATTAGGGCTGTCAGGTGGTCAATAGTGTAGCCCATGCTCAGGTGAAAATTACCTGCTGCCGCCCACTCAAAGGTGCGGAGATAAGGCGCGTGTCCTTGAATTTGACTCCATAACAAGGCAAACGACAGCCCCATAGCTGCTGCCATCATGGAGATAATCACCACAGCGTTAAGCTGCCGTAGGCGGTTTGTCACCTGATTCAACGAGATTAACCCTAGACCGACCAGCATCGCCCCAAAAAGAGGGAATACCGGAATCAGCCAGGCATACTGATAGATTACTTCCATCACTGACGCCTACTTTTAGAATTCTTGATTAGCGTGTCGAAACTGTTAATAATTGTGACACACACCCTTTAGGATAAAATAACCCACCCAAGGCTGATTGGGTGGGGTATTAAGCATGGTTTTAGATTTGGTCATTAGTCATTGGTCAGTTGTCATTGGTCATTTGTCCAATGCCCTATGCCCCATACCCAATATCCATCAGGCAGATCGACATTCTAAGTCCACTGTTTTTGAACTTTTGTGGATTTTGGGATAATTGCTGTAGCTGGCTTTAATCTCTTCTAAAGCTAGACGCAAATCTTCTCTGCCACGAAAGCATTCCAAGCGATGGCGAATAGTGCCATTTTCAATCAATAGTAAAGTGGGTAGTGATTTTAGCCTATAGGTAGTAGACAATTTAAAATTTTGATCAGCGTTAACCCCGACTAATTTAATTTCATCCCCGCACAGGGCTTGAAATTGTAACAATAGTGGGTGGATAACTCGACACAAGCCACACCAAGGGGCTTCAAAGTTAACTAAAACAGGAATAGGAGATTCTAAAACTTCTTGAGTAAATGTCCGCTCACTAACCGACAACACCATGACGCCTCTTGGATTATAAGGTTTTTATATCAAACTAGCTATCAATACTGAACTGAGTAGTGCTGAGTTCCGAGTTCTGGTTGCTGAGTAGAAGTCCATAACTAAAGCTAGCGGATTGAATGAGGAACTCTTTTATTTTTCTTTTAGAGTAAAGCCGAGGTTGGGACTAATTGCCAAGCGGTGAATACTAAGTTGCTTGCTTTTACTCAGGACTCAGGACTCAGCTACTGCTTCAGTGGAGGATTGGCAAGTCAGTAACTCCCGATAGATGCTTTCAGGGCAAAAATATTCAGGACACAAAATAATTGGCAAAAATTGAGTGCGTTAATGTGTCTCTGACAGAAAAGCCACCTTAGAAGTCGCGTTGGCTTTTTTGGATGTTCAACTCCTAATTGCCGTGGCTGCCTGGGGATTTGACTGAATTGGCCACTTTCTTTCAAGGAAAGGCAAGCAACCAACAACTACCAATATAAAATCTCAAGTTGACTGAATGCACCCTCCACTGAATAGATGTTTGAATTTATCCTACATTGATTTGGGGCAATTGATAAGCTGAAATTTCCATCTATTTCAGATTTTCTCCTGACACTGGGGATCATCTAAGGCTACCATCCTATGCTACTAGTTGCTTCCAGCAACAGAGGGTGCGACCACCAAAGCAAAACTATAAAAATGCCAACTCCCAAATAGGCAGGGCGCAGAAATTCCTGCCATTTGAGAGATTGACGGCCGTCAATAATTGCTTTAAAGGGAATAATTGAAGTCCGCTGTTTGGCAATTTCAAAAGCTTCCCCATAACAAGCGCTCAGGCGGCGATCCCCATGCCAAACCCCAAACAAGTGATGCAATATCAATCCAATGGAAGTCACAAGGGTAAAGGTAGTACCCAGCCAGAGAGTGTGGGCAACACACCAAATTATTTGTCCCACCATCTGGGGATGACGAGTAATCCGAATAATTCCTGTTTCGTAGAGATGAACTTGGGGCTTTTGAATAGCAGCAATTTCTAGTAGATTGAAGGTAGCAGGATATAAAAACAAGAACGAGATTGCTGACAGCAGCCAAACAAATTCTCGCACTCCTGGCACCCCTTGTACCTGCCAAATTTGCAAACCATCATAACGGTGCCCAAAAAAGTAAATAATTAATATCACAGCCAACGGTAGGCTGACTAATGCAAAGAGAATGCGATAAAACCTTGGGCCAATATATTTTTCTGCCCAAGGGCGTAAAGCAGCGCCTCCACTGTGAGCGATCGCAAAAACTATTTGTAACCCCAGTATGACAAAATGACTGGGTGTCAACCAAGAAATCAGCAGCATATACACAGGTGAAGTAATTTAAAGAAAACTGAATTCAGTACAACCAATACCACAAAGTATTCAAAAGGGGACTTTAGTCAAGATGTTGTGCTACTGTCTTTTTCGAGTCAAGCCTTCAAGTTTAATATGCAACAAATCATGTCCGGCTGATTGCTGCCAAACCGGATTTATTACGTGCATCTGCTCCTTTAAAAGTTTGTGGGTTGAGCCTTATGTCTGACCTTCCTTTCACTTTAGATCAGTTACGTATCCTGAAAGCGATCGCCCAAGAAGGAAGCTTCAAGCGTGCCGCTGATAGTCTTTACGTTTCCCAGCCCGCCGTTAGTTTACAAGTCCAAAATCTCGAACGGCAACTCGATGTTCCCTTATTTGATCGTGGAGGACGACGCGCCCAATTAACCGAAGCTGGGCATCTACTCTTAAACTACGGTGAAAAAATCCTCAGTCTCTGTCAGGAAACCTGCCGCGCCATCGAGGATTTACAAAATCTCCAAGGTGGTACTTTAATTGTCGGTGCTTCTCAAACCACCGGCACTTATCTTTTGCCCAGAATGATCGGTATGTTTCGACAAAAATATCCAGATGTAGCAGTACAATTACACGTCCACTCTACCCGACGGACTGCTTGGAGTGTCGCTAACGGACAAGTCGATCTGGCAATTATCGGTGGTGAAATTCCTGGTGAACTGTCAGAATCTTTAGAAGTTATTCCTTACGCTGAGGACGAGCTAGCGCTGATTTTACCTGTCTTTCATCCTTTTACCAAACTTGAAAAAATCCAGAAAGAAGACCTGTATAAATTACAATTCATTGCTCTAGATTCCCAATCAACTATCCGCAAAGTAATTGACCAAGTGCTAGCACGCTGTGAAATCGATACCAGACGTTTTAAAGTTGAAATGGAATTGAATTCCATTGAAGCGATTAAAAATGCTGTGCAATCTGGTCTAGGGGCTGCCTTTGTTTCAACTAGTGCGATCGCTAAAGAGTTACAAATGGGCGTTTTGCACCGTACTCCCATTGAAGGCGTTGTCGTCAAACGGACGCTGTGGCTGATTTGTAATCCCAATCGCTATAGATCCAAGGCCGCAGAAGCCTTTAGTCAAGAAATTTTGCCCCAGTTTGCTAACCCAGGATGGAATCAAGATGTGTTAAAATTAACACAAAAAAGTCTAGTGTTAACTACATTGGAGGTAGCAACACCCACGTCATCTGGCGAAGACTAAAATCAGGTTATTAGTCCCTTGTCATTTGTGCTTCGTTTTTTGTAAATGACCAAATAATTCGTAATGACGCTCCTCTGTCGCTAACTTAATTCGTAATTATGAACCCATTGTGTTCGTGCAGGGTGCTGTAGGCAAACCAAAGGTTTGACATCAGGAAAAAAGTTTCGTGTTCCCCATTAACAAATTTAGTTTATCTGTAACCTGAACTAATTACGAATTACGTAGCTTGCTTCTTGCCATTCGCGTAGCATCTCGTAGAGAAGGCAAGTATTATCAATTACGAATTATTTTGACTAATCACGAAAATGGAAGTTTACTGCACTCGTCCACGTTGTCCACGCCCACAAAACTATTTTGCCGATTTAGATGATGTTACGACACTGAAAACAACCCAGCAAAAGTATTGCACTACCTGTGGTATGCCATTGATGCTAGATGGTCGATACGTGCCAACGAAGCTACTGGGAAGGGGCGGGTTTGGAGCAGCATTTTTGGCACGCGATCGCCGAATACCGGGAATGCGTCAATGCGTGGTTAAGCAGTTTCAACCATCGGGAAATTTAACCTTAACTCAACTGCAACAAGCACAGTTGATGTTTGAGAGAGAGGCAGAAGTTTTAGCACAACTTGGTAACGAGCACGAGCAAATACCAGACTTGTTTGCCTTCTTTCCAGTGATAGTTAATAGTTTGCAACCAGGACAGCAAGACCAATTTTTTTACTTAGTACAAGAATATATTGATGGGCAAAACTTAGAAGAAGAATTAGTTCAACAAGGCAAATTTTCTGAGCAGCAAGTGTTGGAGGTGCTGCAAGAAATCCTGAAGGTACTAAAGTTTGTCCATCATAGAGGCATTATCCACAGAGATATTAAACCCTCTAACATCATGCGCCGTCGCGATGGTAGACTTTTTTTACTAGATTTTGGCGCAGTTAAGCAAGTAACAAATGTTGCGCTGGGTTCTGCCGCTTCTTCCACAGGAATTTATTCGATGGGATTTGCACCGCCTGAGCAGATGGCTGGGGGTCAAGTATTCCCATCTACAGATTTATACGCCTTAGCTGTAACTCTTATTACCTTGTTGACAAATCAGGAAGCAGTTAAACTATTTGATGCCTATAGCAACCAGTGGAAATGGCGAACGCACGTAGTGCAGGCTTCGCCAACGCAAGTGACTGTTAACCCTCGCCTTGCTGATATATTAGACAAAATGCTGTTACCTGCTGCCAATCAGCGCTTCCAGTCAGCCCAAGAAGTTCTAGATGCACTTAACTCACAGCCTCTAACCCTTATACAACTTAATTCACCCTCTGTAACACTCCCGCCACAACCACTCAAAGCTTCTAGTCCCGTCGTTCCCCGTCGTCCACCAACTCAACCAGCGTTTTCTACATTGGAATTATTGGGTGGGGCGGCATTCAGTGGATTTGAGGGCGCATTGATCGCGATCGCCCTCTTCAGTCTAGTCAAAGAACCAATAGTTACTTTCAGTGTTGCATCCGTAATTTTAGGTATACTAATTTTTGCCCAAACCAGGCGGTGGATTGAAAAGTTCGATTTATTAATTATTCCCACAATTACTTTTGCGATTATTTTTTTTCTCCCTTTTTTACGAGGAGGTCTTGATCTTCCGTCAGTGGTGATTTTAGCAATTGGAGCAAGCTTAGTAGCTATTTCACTAACAGCTGTATTTCGACTTATTTATAAATTATTATCTCTCTTACTTTAAAAAACTTCTAATGCTAACAGCTACATAAATGCCTCAAAAAAAGGAACCACTTAGTCTTTTTTTAGCCGTTGTCATCACTATTGATTTAATATTTAGTGGTCTATGGTTTCTTATAGAACGGTGGGCGCAATTAAACGAAACGTATATTTAATAATAATTTAGCTCACCAAGGGCGAAAGCGTGTAGCGAGACGAAGTACGCTTTTAACCCAACATTCACCACCTAGTCGTACAGAATTCATACTGACTCCTGAATTCGGAATTATTCATAATAAATCTTTTTACTTTATTGAAACTTATTTATGTCACAAAAGAATGAAACCACAATTTTAGCTTTGGCTTTGCTGCTGACAGTTGGCATAGTTGGCGGTGGTTTTTGGTGGTTTAGTAACAATGGGGCCAAAATTGGTAATAACATCGTTCCAAATCAGGAACCAGGAAGCAATCCATCATTACAAGACCGCATTAGTTTTGGAGAAAAATCTTTTAGTCAGGGTGATATTTCTCCAGTAAAAAAAGAAGGAGTACAGGCGATCGCTGCTAAAAGCTATGATAAAGCGATCGCTAATTTCACAGCTGCCTTAAAACTCAACCGTAACGATCCAGAAACGTTAATTTTTCTTAATAATGCCCGAATCGACTCTTCCAAGAGCTATACCATCGTGGCTTCTGTACCATTTGGCACTGACCCTAATACTTCTTTAGAAATTTTACGTGGTATCGCCCAAGCCCAAAATCAAGTTAATAGCTCTGGAGGAATCAAGGGAGTATTTTTGAGGGTAGGTATAGCTAATGACGACGACAATCCAGAAATAGCCAAGCAAATTGCTTCTACCCTAGTCAGCAATTCCGAAGTATTGGGTGTCGTTGGGCCGAATACTAGCGATTCCACCTTAGCCGCAGGTACTATCTATACTTCTGGAGAACTTGTAGCTATATCTCCTACCAGCACATCTGTCAAAATTTCTAACTTTAGCCGCTACGTTTTTCGGACAGTTCCCAGTGATTTTATGGCTGCGAGAAGTTTAGCCAATTATATGGTGAGAATTTTGCAGAAAAAAAATGCAGTGGTTTTCTTTAATTCTCAGAGTAACTATAGCCAATCTTTAAAGTCGGAGTTTGTTTCATCTGTTTCCCTAGAGGGTGGACAGGTAGCCAGCGAATTTGACTTATCCAAGGCGGATTTTAGTGCAGCTAAAAGTCTAGAACAAGCAACTAAACAAGGTGCAGAAGTATTGATGTTAGCTGCTAACACTGAAACTTTGGATAAAGCGCTGCAAGTAATTCAGATTAACCAGAAAAAGTTAACTTTGCTGGCGGGAGATGATGTTTACACCGCTAAAACTTTGGAAATTGGCAGAGAACAAGCTGTGGGTATGGTAGTAGCTGTTCCCTGGCATATTGATGGCGATCCTAAGTCAGATTTTCCCCAGAAATCGCGGCAGTTATGGGGCGGTGATGTGAGTTGGCGAAGTGCCCTTAGTTATGATGCCACTGTAGCTCTAATTACGGCATTAGAACGTAATCCTACGCGAGATGGAGTCCAGCAAGCATTAGTGTCATCTGACTTTTCTGCCACTGGGGCTTCTGGTACAATTCGGTTTTTAGCATCAGGCGATCGCAATGCGCCAGTCCAACTTGTAAAAATTGTTCCTGGTTCTCGCTCTCGTACTGGTTATGACTTTGAACCAGTGCGTTAATCAGCAATAAAAAATTAAAAATTAACCAATACTTAACCTGGAAAACCTCTCAAGATGGGAAATTGAGCTTTATGGGGAAAAATTTTACTGTCAATTTATTCTTACAACCACTCAAACCTTGAAATAATAGACAAATAATCCAAATGAAACTTATTATACCTTGACTTCTAAATTACCCAGAAGTTAGGATTTGCTAACAAAATCCCCGTCCTCCAAATACAATCTCAAGTAGCAAGCACTTGTCAAGTCAAGCACTTATATTGAATGGACGCGCGGGTAATTATACTATGTCCCAAAAAAATGAAACAACTATTCTTGTATTATCCATCCTAATAACCGTTGGGCTAATAGCTGGCGGTTTTTGGTGGTTTACTAGAAAATCTGGTGTCGATCTAAATACTATTAATTCTGGTAACACCAAAACGCCCCAAACTGGATCGGAACAACCCACTGGCAATACTTTCACTTCAGTCAAGGATGTTCCTACAGGATTATTCAATTACGGAGGCAGTACATCTTGGGCACCGATTCGACTAGTAGTCGATCCAGCAATTCAAGCCGCGCGGACAGAGTTACGGCTGCGCTATGTAGAACCCAGCAATGCATCGCCTGGTTCTGGTACTGGTATTCAGTCCTTGATAGACGGTCAACTAGCCTTTGCCCAGTCCTCCCGACCAGTTCTAGATCAGGAATTAAGCCGTGCCCAGCAGCGTGGGTTCAGTTTGAAACAAATTCCTGTGGCAATTGATGGTTTAGCGGTTGCAGTTAACCCCAACCTGAATATCCCAGGATTAACAGTAGAACAGTTAAAGTCAATTTACACAGGCAAAATCAATAATTGGAGCCAGGTGGGCGGCCCCAATATCCCGATCAAGCCCTATTCCCGTCGCATTGCTGATGGCGGTACTGTCGAACTTTTTGTCCAAGACATCTTGGGTGGTCAAGCTTTCAGCTCCAATGTAGAATTTATCTCCACAACCACCCAAGCCTTGCAAAAATTGGCTAATAGTCCTGGTAGCATCTATTACGCTTCTGCCCCAGAGGTGATTCCTCAATGCTCAATCAAAGCCTTGCCGTTGGGGCGCACGCAAGGGCAATACATTGCTCCATACCAAGAACCTTCTGTCCTCCCGTCTGAATGTCCTGGTAAACGGAACAAGTTGAACATTGATGCTTTCCAATCAGGAAAATACCCAATTACCCGCAATCTGTTTGTGGTGGTCAAACAGAATGGTCAGACTGAGCAGCAAGCAGGTGTCGCTTACGCCAACTTACTGCTGACCGAGCAGGGACAGCAACTGATTACCCAAGCGGGGTTTGTCAAAATTCGCTGACACCTGCGATCGCCTGTGGCGGGGTTTAGCCCATCGCACTCAAGACAGAGTGGCGGAAATCGCCGCTCTGAACTGTACCTTAACCAGCTCTATTAATCGACTCTGCTGGCAAGCAAATGAGATTATCGCCTTGAGTCAAGATTAAACCACGTTGACGCAGCTTACCCATCAAGCGGGTGACGGTGACACGAGTGGAACCAATCGCGCTACCAATTTGGGCATGAGTGAGGGGAAAGGGCAGACAATAACCGCGAATCACATCAGGATCAGTGTCGCTCATTGCTGGCTCTCCATATTCCTCAATTAACAATGTGAGAAATCCTAAGAGTCGGTCAATTGTGCGGCGTTGTCCCAAGGCACTCAGCCACAGCAGCTTACGCTGGTGCTGATACCTAAAGGCATCCATAACTTCGCGACGGAAGTGAGGCCAATTGTCTAAATCGTGCCAGTACATCCACAACACCGCAGTTTGATCGACATGGGCGTAAGCCTGGAGTGTGAATGGTGATTGAGCAACGATTTCAAATGGCTGTCCCGCTCCTACAAAACCCAAGAACGCTTCTTCTGGAGTTCTGTTGATTCGTCGAGACGTTAGCTGACTAGCAGTCGCACTAACTTGGGCGGTTCCTACCATCCGGATCGCGCCCCTTTGCACCAAATACAGCAATCCAGGCCGGGCTGGAATGCGCTCATCTTTGCTAAAGGTGCGGCAGCGATAGTGTTCTTGAGCCCAGTCAAGAATGCGTTGCCAAGTCAAAAAAGGCCGTGATGCCTCAGAAAAGGAGGATGGAGATTGCATAGGTAACAAAGAGCGTTCGGCTGAAGACAAAGACGTAAATAAAAGGGTGCAAGGAGTGTCTTTGTGTTGACGAGGCAGGCTTAACGCCTAACAGCGCCAGCCAATCCAAAGAATAGAAAGCAAATTACTCTCTACTCTTTTGTTATACTTCCTACTGTACAATGGTGGTAGTAAAGTTTACTTACTATTCATCGATTATTCATCAAATTTTATCCTCTTCTCATTTTTCTTCATCTAAATTAAATTTATACCGCAAGATAGATGACAGAAATATAACAAATATATATTACATGACTATTTAAATAATATTACGTGTATTATAAATTACCAGTTAGCAAATATACGTCAATCAAACAGCTATTGTATAGTTATCTAATAAAATCACTAAGCATTGATACTTATAATTCAGAAAATAGATGCATAAAAGGGGAAAAAATTCCTCTATATAAAGATAGAGATGATAAAAGAGTTTTATACACTTCAAATGTGTCACTGCGACTATCAAAATCTCAGAATCGAAAAGCGATGGAGCTTGCCAGTGCGATCGCTTCAGATTTATCAGGGATTTGTGAGGACGTTTTTAACATCCAAATAGTTCCCCCTGGTTGGATAAATTTTGAATTAACTCACTTAACCTTAGCGACTTGGTTACAAAGTCTCGTAGTCGGGAGTTTGGGGGAAGAGGGGGAGATGGGGGGCAGGGAGCAGGGAGCAGGGGGAGAAATCAATTCAAAATTCAAAATTCAAAATTCAAAATTAAAGAACTTCTGTCTCCTGCCTCCTCTTTCCCAATCCCCAATGCCCAATTCATTGTTTGCTGTTGAATATACTCATGCACGCTGCTGTTCGCTAGTGCTGCTGGCTCATCGAGAGGGATTGATTAAACTTAGAGAACCAGTTCCAAATACTAGTCCAGCTTTTTGGGATGTTATCTCTCCTCACCCCCTACCTTGGCTTAATTGCGACGGAATACTACGACTCAATCACCCAGATGAGCGTCGTTTAATTGGCGAATTAATACAAGTGGTAGACAACATAGAGTGCCCTGATGTTAGCAGTTCTGTGAAATGGGAAAAAGTAGCGCTGAATTTGAGCCAAGCTTTTGAAAAGTTTTGGTCTAATTGCCGGATTTGGGGTGAGGTGAAAATTATGTCACCAGAACTGGCCCAAGCTAGACTCGGATTGCTCATGGCTACTCAGTCAGTATTAAAATTCGTCCTAGAGAAAAACCTGGGGGTTTTTGCGCCCTTGGAGTTATAAATCGGTAATGTTGCTTAGGCAAAAATAAAAACTTTTTATATAGCTATTGACTCAATGCACCACCTCGGATACATTAGCAGGTGTGTGAGGAGCGAACCAGCTAGGGCACCGAGACGAAACACGGCCAGTCGTCGGTGTCCTTTCTGATTTATATGGGTTAGATTTGAAAAAATGCCTTCACTATAGTAAAAACTTTTCAATTGCTACTGCTGCCCCATCTTCCTCTACGCTAGGAGCTACCCACTTAGCGATCGCTTGCACTCCTGCTGGTGCGTTGCCCATAGCTACACCAAGTCCGGCATACTCCAGCATTTCCACATCATTGAAGTTATCGCCAATCGCCATAACGTTGGCTAATTGTAATCCCAGCAACTCTTCAGCTAGGTAACGTATAGCAGTCCCCTTATTTACAGAGGCGTTAGTTGCTTCAAAAAAAGTAGCAACAGAGGTCGTCATATAAAGTTCAGCCGGTGTGTATTGGCGGCGCAAATTTCCTAATAGTTTATCGATTAAGTCAGTGTCATCAGACAAAGCAAGAATTTTTGTCGGTTCATTCGTTAAGGCTTGACGCAAATCACCTACAGGAATCGCAATAATACCAGAACGTTCTGCATAAATTTTGGTTTCTCTGGTTAACTCACGAACGTATAGCTGATCGTTGATGTAAAAGTGAACAGATAGAAGCGATCGCAACTCAGGTTGTTCAAAATAGTCGAGTAACTGGTGGGCGATTTCCCTGGAAACAACCCAATGGCGATGAATTTTTTGGGTGATTGGATCTTGAATCCAGGCTCCCTGATATGCCATTAATGGTAGGGTAGAGCCGATATCTTGGTGGAAGCGCAGGGCTGAACGATACATTCGACCTGTGGCGATCGCTACTTGAATTCCTCGTGCTTGCGCCGCAAGGATTGCTTGCTTTACAGGTTCGCTGATAGTGTTAGACTGTCCAGCGATCGTGCCATCTATATCCAAAACTAGTAGCTTAATGTCTTTTGCAGCAGCCTGATTGTCAGTAGATGCTTTCTGCATAATTTCCTAGATTTTAAGTTCCAGTAAGAGGTTAACAGGCTCTAGCGACCAGTGGGGAGTAGTAAAAAAAATTGGCATTTCTAGTCAATCCAATTTCCTTACTGTGAGGATGTTGACTTACACAATTTTAGATTTTAGATTGACCCCAGCGAGCAATACGCTTGTTTTGAGGATTTTGGATTTACTTAAAAAGTCTTAAAAATAATGGCTAATGAACTAGGCGCAATAAAAAACCCGATTTTTTCGAGAATCGGGTTTTTTATTTAAATTAGATAGCCTGATAGATAGGATGAAAAAAACCTATCTATTCAAGAAAGTCTATTAGTTGGACACCTTGATCCAGCTTTTTTTGCGTTGTGACAACAGACAAAGCCCAGCAATTAAACCAATTCCAAGTGTGGCAGAGGATTCAGGTACTGCTTTAGCATCGTAGTCATAAGTTACTTTGATACCTGCTTTGGCATAAGTATCAATATAGGATCTCATGTTGCCCGAACCCGTAACTACAGAATTGGCTAAAGCTGAGAACAAAAAGTCTATGTCGCCATTACCAGTGAAAGACTGCAAGAATTGGGTATTGGTGAAAGACTGAGTAGCAGATTGTGTGGCAGTTAAGTTAGAAATAGTCTTTCCAGAGGTGCCACTATAATCAGTGATGCCGTCATATTTAGCAGCTTGATAACTCGATATATCTTGTGGATTGAGCGCAAACAGAGACTGATTATTTAGTTTTAAGCTGAGTTGACTAGCAAGATTGACTGTCACCGGAGCCGCGGTTGGACTCCTGTTTTCAAAACCTGCATTTCCAAGTATGTCGCCAGTAAAACTTATCGTTACACCCTTGAGTGTACCCAGAGATGAGTCAAATTTTTGGACGCTCAGAGGTGCATCAATGATATTTGTGAAATCGTAATTAGTGGAACTAGTATAGGACAGAGAAGCTGCATTAGCTGCTCCAGATGTTGCAACAATTCCTGCCAAAGTTGTAGCAGCAGCTAGAGTGTTGAATAGTTTTGTTGTCATGGATAAAAGATGCCTTTCTGAAACGAATCATTACGGGATGACTAACCTATTTGTAACTTTGAAACTTTTCTTGTAGTCTTGATAAATACACGTAACTTTATGTAAAATTATTATGTTCAAATTCCTTCGGCAAATAGACTTTTTGATTGGTATATATAAAGTTTTGTTAAGGCAAAGAGGTTTTGCATAGTGGCAATCTTATGTCGAAATATTAAGCTAGTTTTTGTTAGTTCCTGAGATGTAAGCTAGGTCAACCTAATTAAACATAAAAAGGCTCAGGAGATAGAACCCCGACTTCTGGTGATAAGTTGGTCATTTAGTTACTATCTGGTTACTATACTTATACTCACGTACTTAATTGAGCTGGGATCTCTACCAAAAGTTGGTTCTACTTGCCTTCCGTACTAAAGCTGCAAATGCGTAAACATCAATTTGTCTAAAATTATACTCAATAGCAATTGATACGCCAAAACTGGGCTATTGTCACCAAAGCCAAGCAGAACAAGCATCTGAAATTGCTAACTATGTGACAAAGCTTCTGGCTAAAATAGGGCTATGTCTGAAATCATTTCTGCAACTGCAACACGCCCCACGTTCATCCTCGTAGATGGGCACTCGCTGGCTTATCGTTCATACTTTGCTTTCGCCAAAGGGCGAGATGGAGGACTGCGCACTAAAGCAGGGATTCCTACGAGTATATGTTTTGGTTTTGTGAAATGCCTGCTGGAGGTCATGGCAACACAACAGCCTCAAGCAATGGCGATCGCTTTTGATTTGGCTGAGGCAACTTTTCGCCACGAAGCTGACGAGACTTATAAAGCCGATCGCCCGGAAACGCCAGAAGACTTCATTCCCGACTTAGAAAACCTGCATGAGTTGTTGAATGGCTTCAATCTACCCTTTTTCACCGCCCCTGGTTTCGAGGCTGATGATATTTTGGGAACCTTAGCACAACGAGTCACTGCGGCTGGTTATAGGGTAAAGATTCTCACTGGCGATCGCGATTTATTTCAACTAATCGACTCTGACAAAGAAATCACTGTTCTAAATTTTAGTCCAGATGCCCTAAAGCGCTCTACAAATAGCATCACGGAATTTGAAGCAGAACAAGTAAAAGAGAAGATGGGCGTTTTGCCTTCACAAATTGTTGATTTCAAAGCTCTTTGTGGTGATAAATCAGATAATATTCCTGGTGTCAAGGGAATTGGAGAAAAAACAGCAGTTCAGCTGCTGAATACTTATGGTTCACTTGAGAATGTTTATGCTGCGTTAGATGAAATTAAAGGCGCAACTCAGAAAAAACTGGCAGCCGGTAAAGAAGATGCCGAGAAGTCTCGCTATTTGGCAACCATAGTTTTAGATGTTCCTATAGAATTTGATTTAGAAGAATGCAAATTAAAAGGGTTTGATACAAGCGTCTTATCACCAATTTTAGAAAAATTAGAATTCAAGTCTTTTTTAGGTAGGATAAACGACCTTCAGCAACGTTTTGGTGGCAAAGTTGAAGAAAAACAAGAAGCAGAAATAGACGCAAGTAATACTAACTCTGCTAACTCAGAATTCAGCGCTGATGAAGATAATGATCTGTGGTTTTTCAGTGCTAGTGATACAGCAGCAGTTCCACAACAATCTACTTCTCCAATTACACCACGCATCATCAACACCGAAGCCAAACTAACTGAGTTAGTGAAACTTTTAGAAAAATTCACTAATCCAGAAACACCCGTTGCTTGGGATACTGAAACTACCGCTTTAGAACCAAGAGATGCTGAGTTAGTAGGAATTGGTTGCTGTTGGGGAATGCAACCAGATGAAGTAGCCTATATTCCTGTGGGACACAAAACTGGGGAAAATTTGCATAAAAATTTGGTGCTAGAAGCATTACGCCCAATTCTTGAAAGTGCCGATTATCCCAAAGCTTTACAAAATGCCAAATTTGACCGCTTAGTTCTCAGGTGTCAAGGAATTAACTTGGCAGGAGTAGTGTTTGATCCCATGCTGGCAAGTTACATTTTAAATCCAGATTCAAGTCATAATTTGATGGATTTGTCGCAGCGATATTTGGGATTGACGGCTAAAAGTTATTTAGATTTAGTTCCTAAAGGCAAAACCATCGCTGATATAGATATTCCCGCCGTAGCTGACTACTGCGGGATGGATGCTTATTCTACCTTTGGTTTAGTGTCAAAATTGCGTGATGATCTGGAGAAAGTTCCGTCTTTGTCTAAGCTATTAGTGGAAGTCGAACAGCCACTAGAAGCGGTTTTAGCCGAAATGGAATATACAGGCGTTCGGATTAATTCAGCTTATTTAAAAGAACTTTCGCAGCATTTAGAAACTGAGTTAGCCAGGTTAAAAGAGGAAGCAACTGGAATAGCTGGAGAAAATTTTAACCTAGGTTCTCCTAAGCAATTGAGCCAAATCTTGTTTGAAAAGTTGGGGTTAAGTACTAGACATTCTCGTAAAATTCAAACAGGATTTTCTACAGACGCAGCAACTCTGGAAAGACTTCAAGAAGATGATAACACTGGGTTTGTTGAGGCGATTATTGAGTATCGCACTCTATCTAAATTAAAGTCTACTTATGTTGATGCCTTACCTGCATTAGTGCGTCCAGATACACAGCGAGTGCATACTGATTTTAATCAAGCAGCAACATCAACTGGTAGGTTATCTTCTTCTAATCCGAATTTGCAAAATATCCCTATTCGTACAGCTTTTAGTCGCCAAATTCGGAAGGCGTTTTTGCCTGAAACTGGTTGGTTAATGGTGGCTGCTGATTACTCACAAATTGAATTGCGGATTTTGGCTCATTTGAGTCAAGAGCCGATATTAGTTCAAGCATATCAGCAAAACGAAGATGTTCATACTGTTACCGCACGATTAGTTTTTGAGAAAGAAAATATAACCTCAGAAGAACGAGGGATGGCAAAAACTATCAATTTTGGTGTGATTTATGGAATGGGTTCTCTAAGGTTTTCGCGCTCAACTGGGATAGATAAAAACATTGCCAACGAGTTCATTAAGCGGTTTAATGAACGATATCCGAAAGTTTTTGGATATTTGGAGCGAGTGAAAAAAGAAGCGATCGCTCTTGGTTATGTAGAAACTATTTTCGGTCGTCGTCGTTATTTTGACTTTACTAATAACAGTTTACGCAAATTAAAAGGCAGTAATCCAGAAGATATCGATCTGAGTAAATTGAAGAATTTGGGTGCTTTCGATGCAGGTTTACTACGCTCTGCTGCTAATGCACCAATTCAAGGTTCCAATGCTGATATTATCAAAATTGCAATGGTGAGATTGCACGAGGTTTTGAAGAAATATCAGGCGCGTTTGTTGTTGCAAGTTCACGATGAATTAGTGTTTGAAATTCCCCCTAATGAGTGGGAAGAATTACACGTGCAAATTAAATCGGTGATGGAAAATGCAGTCCAGTTGAGTGTGCCGTTATTGGTAGAGGCGCGTGTTGGTGAAAATTGGATGGAGACGAAGTAAGTTTAACTGGGGATTGGGGACTGGAAGAATTACATTGAGATGGGCGTACATTGGTCTTAGCAGTTACAACAGGCCTAATCGATATCAATTTTAAAGGATGTTTTAAAAGTATTGGGCGATTGGAAATTGCGGCTACACAAACAAAGTCCATCTCCGTGGACTAAGAAAAAATTAAGGGTCTTTAACCTGCGGAGGCAGGTTTTGTATTTCGACTCCGGCTCCATCGAGCGAAGTCGAGATGCTCAACACAAGTCTGTGTAGCCGCGACTTCTAGTCGCCAGGGCTTTACAAACATTCTGTTATACCATTCTTAGTTATATAAGGAATTTTAATATGCATCGTCGTTGGCTCTTATCTGCTTTAGCAATTTTGTTGAGTATAGTTTTAGTTGCTTGCACCACTGCAAATACTCAGCAAGCACAAACCAAAGTGGAAAATACCACTGAGGCGACTAACACGAACTCTCAGCAATTAGCAAAAGAATCGGCAAAAAGAGTGGTTGCTCTTTCTTCTCTTTCTGCTGATATCATCTCTCGACTCGATCAAACAAAAATTGTTGGAATCACTGGTAGTAAATTATTTAAGAATGACTCAAGATTCAAGGATATTCCCCGCGTTAGTGAAGGTCAAAGTCCGCCAAATTTAGAGAAAGTGGTAGCACTCAAACCAGATTTAGTTATTGGTGCTGAAGGTTTTTCTAACATTCCAATTCAAAAAATTCAGCAGCTAGGAATTCAAACTTTGCTCACTAAGGTGAATAGCTGGGAATCTCTAGAAGAACTTACTAAAAAACTGGCTGGATTAATTAATGCCGATCCTCAGTCTTTGTTAAACCGTTATAAAACTTTTTTGCCAGATAAGCCAACTCAGAGTCCTTCTACTCTAGCGCTGGTTAGTCGTCAACCAATTTTAGCGCCAAATAAAAATAGTTGGGCAGGGGATTTGCTGGCGAAGTTTCAGGTGAAAAATATAGCAGCAGATTTACAAGGAAAAAGCCCAGTTGGTGGCTATGTGACGCTTTCTGCTGAGAAAGTTTTAGAGGCAAATCCAGAGGTGATAATTTTAGTTAATGCTCCACAAGGAAATTCGGAAGCGGCGCTTTTAGATTCGTTGAAAAAGGAAACTTTTTGGCAGCAACTACAAGCAACTAAAAATAACCGAGTCTATGTGTTTGATTATTTTGGTTTGGTGAATCCAGGTAGTATAGATGCAATAGAAAAGGCTTGTCAGCAGCTTAAGCAAGCGTTATTTGCACCACAGGGTACTTAGCTTTCTGATGACGCTGTTTGCCGATTTGAGTTACAACAAGAGAGAATTTTTATAGGAGTTATCAAAAACAGCAAGGAAGTTGGAGAAAAGAATTGTCAAGTTAACACTAGAGAACCTAGTTTTCCAAACCGTCTTATAAATGCGTGTACCCGATAGATAGTAAGACAACATCAATTTTACAATTACTATGATTACTTCAACATTCAAATTAATTTGAAACTGCTGCAAAGCATCTTTATTGTTATTTTGTATTAAAAAATCATTAATAAATTCGTGTTTTAAAGCATTCTTTGCACTTAATATTATTACTCAACAACACTTTGTATTAAAAAGCAGTTAAATAAAGGCGCTTTAGCTTTTGCATCTACTAAACTAGCTATTTACAGTGTTGTTGAAGAAGAGATATAGCTAATTCAAAACTATTAGGTTGAGTTTGCACTGCATAAGCTTCTTTTTCTAAATCTTGTCGTTTGACATCGGTATAGCGCCTAAAAAATGGTCGAGCATAATTGCTTGGTTGAATGTTTAAACCTAAAGCTTTTATTTTTCCTTTTCCGGCACATACCTGCGCTGCATGAACAGTTTCATGGATTAGTGTTTGAGTTCCAATATGTAATTCAAACACTACGGGATTGATCCAGATTTTTTTGTCAGCTTCTCTTAGTAAACCATAAGCTCCTCGCTTTGGTGGTAATGCAATGATTACCTGAAACCCTTTATTTTCTAATTTATTTTTTAAATCTAAAAATTTTGCTTCTTGATTGGGTATTTGAGAAAGTAACAATAAGGAATTTAATATAAAAATTTTGCTCATTTACTTTTTTGATTACACCAATTCAATTAATGATTGCAACACGTCCTTAGCTAAAGACGCGATGAATCGCGTCTTTACAAATAGTTGATTTGTTGCATTATTTTTTCAAATTGGTATTACTTGAAAATATTTGTATTCAATTACAATGGCAAAAATATTAACTGTGGTTTTAACTAAGGCAGCTACTTCTAAATCGACATTAGCGTAGCTATCCAAAGGCGATTCCCAGTCATAGACTGGGAATAAGGAAGACTGCAAACGAGGTAACTGACTGTGCTTTTAATCTTTTGCAGAACTAATTGGTTTTTGAGGAAAGGGGGTATTTTTTTTACCTTCAGGAGAAGCACCTCCAAGGCTGCGGAAATATAATCCTCCAATGGTGAGTAAAAATCCCACGTATCCCACTGCTTGCACAAGATAGAGATTGTCTCTATAGCCAAATAAAGATTTGAGAATAATCCCAGGGAACTGTTCGTCAGGCAAGATTGTGGAAGTATTGGAAACAATTGGCCCCAAAATACAGGAGTGGACTTTTGTAAAACGTTCGTAATAGAAACAAAGGCTTTCTGTAGCACGACTGCTAAGGGCAAGGTTAGCTACAGCTTCGTCAAAATGTTTCAAGGCTGAAACTACCAATCCAGCCACAATCAACACTAATAAAACGCCCATTACTTGGAAAAACTGGCGGATGTTAATTTTGACACCCCATTTAAATAGCAGCACTCCAATAGCAGTTGCCGCTACCAAACCAGCAATAGCGCCCAACGCTGGCATTAATCCCTGTTGAAAATTAGCTGCAACAAACAGAACAGTTTCAAAGCCTTCGCGGACAACGGCAATTAAAATTAAAGTAAAAACACCCCAGCCAGCATTTGAGTTTTGTGTCAGGGCTTCTGTTACTGCTCCCTCAACTGTAGCTTTCATGAATCTGGCTTGTTTAGTCATCCAGATTAGCATCCAACTGAGCATTGCGATCGCTAATACACTAAACACACCTTCTAGCGCTGGCTCAACTACGGTGGTGTATTGAGGATTCGCGGCTCCCAGTACTTGAATTATCCAACTGAATAACACGCCTATTAAGGCACTGATGACAATACCAACACCGACACCAGCATATACCCAAGAGTTGAGTCGGGATTGTTTAGCTTTTTTTAGCAAAGCTAGCACAATACCAACAACAAGGGCAGCTTCCACTCCTTCTCGGAGTGTGATTACAAAAGTAGGTAGAGCAGTACTAAAATTCATCTTTTGTCCTTTGTCTTTTGTCCTTTGTCTTTTGTCCTTTGTCTTTTGTCCTTTGTCATTAGTCCCTTGTCATTAGTCCCTTGTCATTAGTCCTTTGTCCTTTGTTTTTGTCTAATGACTAATGACTAATAACCAATGACTAATGACCAATGACTAAGGACTAATGACTATTAACTAAAATCGCGTAGCATCTTTTTCAGTTCGAGATTATGCATCTCTTCTTGCCCAATCATACCGCGAGCGAATTCTTCAAGGTAAATACTGGCATTGGTGACAGTATCAAGCAGTTTTTTATACAGTTCCAATGCCTTTTTTTCATGGGATAAGCTTTCTTCCAAGATATCCTTGACTTTATGCTGGTAGGTTTCTTCCATTGGGGCGATTTTCAAGGAAGGATGCCCATCTAAACCGGTGAGAATTTCTCCCACTTGTTCGGCATGAAGTAAAGATTCACTTGCCTGTGCTTTGAAAAAAGCCACAATTGGAATCCGGTTAGGGCCAGTTACCATCAAAGAATAATGTGTGTAGCGCACTACCCCTGCTAGTTCAAATTCCATGATGGCGTTCAGCAGGTCAATAGTCTTTTTATGGTCAAGTTCTTGCATCAGTTGTTAGTTAAAGTAACGAAGGGAGTGTAATTAGTTAGGAGTGAGGAGTTGGAAGTTAAGAGTTAGTAGTTTGAGATTCATAACTCATAATTCATAACTCCTAACTCTTAGCTCCTAACTATTTTAAACTCCTTAACCTATACTTCCCATTAAATTAAAGTGTTATCGCTGTGCTTGGGTATTGGATTTGTCAACCACTTTTTGAGAGTTTTCCTCAATGGTTTTCACTAGTTTGGTAACATCATTAGGTGTTTTGACTGCTTTTGCTGGTGGGATGGCGGCGGGCCAAACTTTTATGAGTTCAGTGAAACTAGTATCGATCGCTTTGTGTGCTTCGGGATCTGCTTGAGCTACTTGACTAGAAATTCCTTTGTATAATTCATTGGCGTAAAAGACAAAACCACGGGAGTCTTGATACTCAATTGGCGCGGCTACTTTACCATCTGCGATCGCCGCACCATATTCGGAGTTGGCTGAATCTAGTAGTTCGTTAATTACCTGTAGCACAAATCCTGGTTTTGAGCGTTGAGCTTCTGGCAAAGCTGCGATCGCTCCATCAACTGCTTGCACTGAAGAGGTAAAATTAGTTTTAACTTTGCTATCTTTCGGACTAGATTTCACTAAATCTTGCAAACTTACCAAAGTTGTCTTAAATTCTTTGACTTTTCGTTCATTAAGTTGATCTTCTACATCAACGTAAATCTCTTCTACTGGATGCCCAATATGAGGTTCTGCCTGTTTCGGTTGATTCTGATCTAGCAGTTCTTTGGCTACCAAAAGATGCCCTTTCATTAAGCCTAATTTAGACATATAGTCAACATCTTTTGCCTCACCTGTAAGTACCACTTCTTGAACACCAACCTGGTCTTTAATTTGGTCGAACTGCTCTTGAGTAATTACTTTTTTAGTAACTAAATCTTCTGGGCTACCATAAGGACGAGCTGCCTGGATTTTGTTCGATAAAGCCGGAACACCTAGTTTGGCTTCAAACTTATCCAATTCTGACAATATAGCGCTGTTAATGTTAATTTTTTCTTTGCCACCGTGACCACTATGACTGCTATTACTTACTGCCTCTGTGGCTGGAGGGCTAGTAACTGGTGCTGATGGATTTTCTGCGGTTGGTGTACCACTACAGGAACTCAAGCTAACTATTACGGCTGCTGCTGCTGTTAAACAGATATAACGAAGTTTTATCATCTTTTCTCCTCACAGAACTTAAAAGGTATTAATTGAAACATTTCAAACTATTACTAGAAAGTAGTTTGTTTGACAGATTGTCATAGATTTTACTGTTGCATATAATGCGATTTTTTATCAACTACTTACCTAAACTTTAATAAATTAATTAAATAATATCGTCAGGAACTCTTAACAGGATTTTGAGAGTTGCTCTCAGTAAGTACTTCAAATTGACCCATGCAACCGTTTTCTGCGATCGCATCTTGATGGGGATGGAACATATACTTACCTGGGTAACGAAAAGCAAACTCTAAGATGTGCCTTTCTGCTACACCCATCGTAATCACATCTGCTTTCTCGCTAGGAGTCATAGTCATGCCGTAGCGATAGACATCAAAAAAGTTGGCGTGGAGATGAAACGTCACAGCCGGATCGTATTCAATGATGTTGAGGACATACAGCCGAATCAACTGATCTTTGTAAATCTGAATCGGGTTATGCATGTAATAGTGGGGCAGACCGTTGAAGGCGTAATAATCGTTATGGCTATCATCATTCACGTCATACCCACTCATCACTAGTACGATTTCATCAGCCGGGGGACGGGGAGTCGGTGGATCGATGATAAACATTCCGTACAGCCCCTTGGCAATGTGGCGGGTGACTGGTTCAATATGGCAGTGGTATAAATGAACGCCATAAGGTTCAGCATCAAATTCGTAGATTGTGGCATTACCATTGCTGATTGGGCGAACACCATCCATTTCCGCCGGATGAACGCCATGAAAATGCAAAGAGTGAGAATGTCCCGCATTATTGAGAAATAGTACCCGGATGCGATCGCCCTGTTTGGCCCGTAGCGTTGGCCCTGGTATGCGACCGTTTAAATCCCAGATGTTGTAAGAGACAGCACTATTGAGTTTTATGATGGAAGAACCAGCAGTTAACTGAAATTCCCGGATAGTCCGCCCATTTTCGTGCTTTACCGTCCCATAATCAAAATCCCTTAACATCTTCATTGGGTTAGTAACATCGTCTGGTGCTGACCTATCGAATGGTGGCACTTTAACGATTGACTTACTTTGTAGATTTAGCATCTGCCAAAGTCCAGCTGTACCAGTTATTCCAGCACCTGCTAGTCCCAGTTTCAATAATTGACGACGGCTCCAGGGTTTTCCGTTACCTAGAGCGAAGTTGTTGGGCATGACATTTAGTTACAGTTAGCACCAAAAAAGAATTGCAAAAGATTTGCAATTGCTTTTAAATATTAGAGGAATTAATAATTATTGTCAATAATTTTTTAGCGCTTAGAAATTGTCAGTTAAGTTGTTAAATCTAGATCAAGCTCTCAAAACTCTCGCAATATTTTCTTAATTTTAACTGTATTTATACGCTGAGTTATGTATAAATAATAGTTAGATAAAACTAACTGCTTCATATCTATTCCTGATATGCTGATTGCTTCAGCAGTACTTAGAGTATAAACAATGAGTATAATAGCACCTTGAATATAGACGCGAGCAAGAAACTGTTGCTAATCTGTAGTGTATTTAATTGGTTTAGGGATAACATAAATCACGCTTCTTCAAGGAATTTTGAATGCTTGGTAATATGAGAACTTTTAATTTTTAATTTTTATCTGTTACCTTCGTGTTAGCAGCGCTGAAAATGCCGTCACTCAAAACCATGTGTCATTCTTTTGTTATTTGTATGGACTTTCTGTGTAGATTTCTGCATCGCGATCAGCGAATGTCAAAGGATAGTATAGTATTCACTAAAGTCGAATTACAGAAGACATTTGATACACACTTGTCAAATACAAAGTTGATGGTATATCTTTTTGCAATCAAGTGGCATTATGCCCTTTGATTGATCAATTACCCAAATTTATTATTAGGAGGTCAAAAATGACTACTTTTTCTCATATTTCGCTATTGCAGAAGACCGCAGGTATTACCTTATCCAAGCCTGTGCAGGTAACTCTTTATATGCTGCTATCTTCTTTAGTTATCTGGACTGTTTTGTTCTCCACCTATCCTGCGGTTCATAACACAGCACACTCAGCGCGTCACCACACATTAGGCGTTGCATGTCACTAAATTATCATAATCCCAAGATTTTTTAGGTGCATGAAGCTTTGACGCTAAAATAAAGCGGATTTCGCGCCAGTGTTTTTGCTGGTAAATAACTTTTAGGTTTTGTAGAGATGCTTTGTTTATCATCTCTACATCACCTTAATTTAAGATGATATCTGACTAATTCGTTGGCTAGAATTTTTATACTTAATAATAATCTGGAGTAACTTTCATCCATTACTATGAAAGTTTCAATTGTAGAAATTACATAAGTTTCACATTTACCGTAAGCTTTTATGAAAAAATATCGGCTTTTTGGAGTTATCAGCGCTGTTTGTATTACTTTGTCAGTTCTTTATTCCTTTGTGGGAAGTTCCCAAATTCCTACATCCAGAGTCTTGCTTTCCACCAACCCACCTTTAGAACGTATTCTCCCCTTTGAAGCAGAGGCAGAAAAACCACAGTCTCCCGTTAAACTGACATTACAAGCTGTTGATGCTGCAGGTAAATCTTTAGCAAATGCCAAAATTAGTTTACAAATTCTGACACCGCCGCGTAATCCTTGGTTAACAACAGATTTTCCCATTGTCGAGGGAACAAAATTGTTGCAAATGAATGCCACCGCACCTGATGGTAAGTTAGAAATTCAGCAGATGTTACCCATCCGTGGTAATTACCAACTGTTAGTTAAAGTGTCACCCTTGGTAGCAAATACTTTTGCTGCTTATGAACAAACTTTAAATCTGAATGTCCATGAAAATCCAGTAAAATATAAATATTTTGCTGTGATTGCAGCTATATTACTATCACTTGGATTGTTGGGTGGTTGGATTATTGGTGGACAAGAAGAACTACAACAAGGAGAAATTGCACCCCAGTCAGTCCGGCTTTTATTAAGTGCATTAACTGTAGTAGCTATAATAACTCTAATAGTTATTAACATTAGTGCAGAAGTTGCAGAAGCTCATGGCAGTGAACATCACTCAAATAGTACTGAAACGATCGCACCATCATCTCAAAAATCTCAGGGATTAGAAATTAACCTTGGCGGAGATAAAAACGCAACTGTTGGAAAACTTGCAAATTTAGCGTTACAGGTGAAAGATGCTGCAACCGGACAGCCTATAACAGATGTAGCATTGCAGGTGAAAGCGATCGCCACAGAACATAATTTAACAGTTTTTGACTACAAAGGTATTCCCGACGAACAAGGGAAGTTAATATGGCTTGAACAATTTTTTGACGGTTCACCCCACAAAGTCGAGGTGGAAGCCACTCCTCTACCAGGATCTAGCCGTCAATTTGCACCAGTGAAGGTAGCGCAAGAAGTTGAAGTTGAAGCGATCGCACCACCAATTTACATCCGACTGATTGGTTTATTCTACTTTACAGCCTTTGTCGGTATTGGCATGGCGATTGGATTGCTAATACAACATCGACGAAAACCACAAGCAAGGACAAATTAGTAATATCAGAGTTTTACTAAAGATTCCTGCTAATACAAAGATATATATTAATCAATTAAAATAGTTGTGGTTTAACCACACTATTTTTTTTGTTAATGGGTTGTATAAACTATAAAAAGTAGTGCAACAGGACAAGGCAAGCTATTGCAATAGCTTAAAAGATAAAATTTATGTTCGAGCTTGGGAGTTTCGATAAATTGGTATATTTATTAAGTAGAATTTTATTATTTACAAGCTCATAAATTAAGATTTACCGAGAAATTAAGAAAGTAATGCTGACAAAAATTGCGTTTGAAACAATTTTGGAACGTGCTTTGATGGGATACGACTTATCCCCCGAAGAGGGAGTGGTATTGTTACAACAAACTGAGCCAGAAGCGATCGCAGCAATACGTGCTACATCCGATACACTCCGCCACACACAAGCAGGCGATACTGTCACCTACATAATTAACCGTAATATTAACTTTACTAATATTTGTGAGCAGCACTGTAGTTTTTGTGCATTCCGTCGAGATGATGGTGATGCCGATGCATACTGGTTAGATTCGGCGCAAATTTTGGAAAAAGCGACAGATGCAGTACAACGGGGTGCGACAGAAATCTGTATGCAAGGGGGGTTAAATCCACAAGCGCAGATAAATGGTAAATCTTTGCCCTACTACCTGAAAGTCGTAGAAACCATTAAACAGGAATTTCCCCACATACATTTACACGCTTTCTCTCCCCAAGAAGTGCAATTTATCGCCAGACTTGACGGACTTGAATATGCTGAGGTGATTACTGCTTTGCGCGATGCTGGTGTTGGCTCAATGCCGGGAACAGCAGCGGAAGTATTAGACGATGAAGTTAGGCGGATATTGTGTCCAGAGAAGATTGACACAGCCACTTGGCTAGAAATTGTCAGCACCGCTCACAAATTAGGCTTGCATACCACTAGCACCATGTTATCTGGGCATATTGAAACCCACGAGCAGCAAATCGGACATTTAGAAAAATTGCGATCTCTCCAAAAAACTGCCATCAATCGGGGATATCCAGTCAGGATTACAGAGTTTATTTTATTACCCTTTGTTGGCCAAGAAGCACCCAAATCTTTACGTCGCCGTGTCGGACGCGATCAACCAGTTTTGAGTGATGCACTACTATTAGGGGCTGTAGCACGGATTTATTTAGGTAATTGGATTCCCAACCATCAGCAGAGTTGGGTAAAACTGGGGCTTGCAGGTGCCACAGAATCCTTAGCTTGGGGTTGCAATGATATCGGCGGCACTTTGATGGAGGAACATATCACCACAATGGCAGGTGCTTTAGGCGGTACGTGTATGGAAGTAGAAACCTTACAAACTGCGATCGCTTCTTTAGAAAGACCTTACCAACAACGAGATACTCTTTATCAAAAAGTTATTAGTCGTTAGGCATTGGGCATTGCGATTAGGGGAGAGGTTATAGGTGAAAGGTGATAGGGAATAATGTGTACCCTGTAACCTGTACCCTATTCCCTTCTTCACTCCTCACTCAATTGATCCCCAAGTTACCAATCCAAGATAGGATGGACGTTGATTTACGTATTCTTTTACTTAATGCATATGAAGCGCTATTGGTCGCGTTTGCTTGCGCTGGTTTTGGTTGTAGCTATCGGCTTAATGGGTTGTTCTGGCAGTCCAGATAGTTTGACTGGGGATTATCGTCAAGACACCTTAGCTGTGGTCAATATTATGAGACAAGCTCTGGATCTTTCACAAGATTCACCAGATAAGACAGCAATTCAAGCAGAAGCGCGTCAAAAAATTAATGACTTTTCAGCTCGCTACCAGCGGGTTAACTCTGTTTCTGGTCTTGGCTCATTTACAACCATACGAACAGCCCTCAATTCCCTAGCTGGACACTACAGTTCTTACCCAAATCGTCCCGTACCCGAAAAACTCAAAAATCGTCTAGAGAAAGAGTTGCAGCAGGTAGAGACGGCGTTGAAACGTGGCGGTTAGCTATTAACTATTGCTTACTCCATCATCAATAGTCAGGTGTCAAAACTTTTGATTCCTGACTATTTTGTTTGTCAAGGCAGGAGACAGAAGGCAGAAGGCAAAAGGCAGAAACTCTTTATATCTGATGCGTAAGTCCTACATTTTATAGCTCAATACGGTTCAGTTAAGGCTAAAACTCTGTTATCCAAGTCAGTTTTTTAACGAACCGCCTTCTCTACGAGAGGCTTCCGCCAACGCGCAGCGTCTCGTAGAGAAGGCGCAGAGGACGCAGAGAGAAGAAAGAGAAAGAAAAAATTGCTTAACTGAACTGTATTGTTTTATAGCTCATTTACTTGAAAACTGCTGTAACAATGCAAGCCGACGCATTAACATTGAGGGTGAAGTTTTAATATTTACTTCATGCACTGGAAACCGCTATACAAGAATACGGCAACAGAAATAGACCTTTGAGAGTCTTAAAAAAAATAGGTTTTAAAACCGAATGGCACTAAGAAAAGATACAGCCCTTGCTCTGACTGGAACAAGCCTAAAGGCTAGGAACCCATTCTGGAAGGGCTGCCGCCTCCAGTAGCTTAACAAGAGGCAGAAGCCCAGTTTAAATACATTCCTAGCCTCCAGACTGGGAACAAGACACACAAGCCTTTGGGCTTTTCTTAGTGCCATTCGTTTTAAAACCCTTAGTATTTAACTATATAATTCGATACACGTTGCCCACAATTATTTGAGTTGGGATCGATGATTATGGCAAATTAAAGGCTTTAAGACCGAACGTCAACACGTAGCTCAGAGTTAGAGCCACTACGTCTTTCCTCAGTTACCCTGTGGTAAGCAAGTTACAGTCGGAATTTAAATCCCTGTCTGAAACTCTTTTGAATTTGTTCATCTACTGGTAGGTATGTCTAACTGTCCCTTGAACGTTGCAAGATCAACATTATTTTGGCGGCGCTTATTCGCTGTTTTTTTTACTGGTAGTTTGTTGCTCCCCAACTTGGGAAGCGAACCAGCAAAGGCGCAAGTAACTGAGTATTGTCAGTTATCATCGGCTGCGGCGCAACAAAAAGAAAATTTGCGTTTGTTAGCGCTCAAAGGCAAACAAGATGCTCAAACACGCTACCAAAGCATAATACAAGAACAGGCGCAGAAATTAAAGCAATGTCGCTCTCGAACTTGGCCGCAAACCCAAGCCATTTGGTTACGCTTGTATCCCTGTGACATTCAGCCAGGAATAATCGATCAGATTATGGATCGGATTGTTAATGGCGGCTATAACCAAGTTTATTTAGAAGTATTTTACGATGGGCAGGTACTATTACCAGCAAGAGCTAACCCAACGGTTTGGCCTGCTGTGATTCGCACTCCAGGGACAGAAAACATCGATATACTTGCCACAGCAATTAAAAAAGGTCGGCAACGTGGTTTGAAGGTCTACGCCTGGATGTTTACCACAAATTTCGGCTATACTTACGCCCAGCGTCCAGATAGAGAAGCTGCGATCGCTCGTAATGGCAAAGGTCAAACGAGTTTATATGTAGTAGATAATGGCTCTCAACTATTTATCGATCCCTACAACCTACAAGCAAAACGCGATTACTACCAATTAGTACAACAAGTTTTGCGCCGTCGTCCAGATGGCTTGCTATTAGATTACGTGCGTTATCCCCGCCAAGCTGGAAGTGATTCTATCGCCACTAAAGTTTCAGATTTATGGCTATTTAGTCCCGCAACCCAAGAAGCTTTATTTAAACGGGCACAGAATTACAAAGCGCTGGACTTAATTCGTCGCTTTTTAAGCAAGGGATTTGTCACTGGTGGAGATATAACCGAAATTGATAAACTTTATCCCCAGGAAGGAGAACCGCTTTGGCAAGGACGCACTCTCCCACTAGCGCAAAAGTCAATCCTGTCTGCAACCGATAGACAACCAATTTTACAATGGGAGTTGTGGCAGCTTGCCGTTGCCCATGCTATGCAAGGAATTCTAGATTTTGTCACCATCGCTAGTTACCCAGCAAAGCAGCAAGGTGTTTCCACAGGAGTGGTGTTTTTTCCTGATGGCAACCAAACTGTAGGACAAGGGTATGATTCCCGTTTGCAACCTTGGGATCGGTTCCCCAATTCATTAGAGTGGCATCCTATGGCTTATGGGAATTGCGGTAATGTTAGTTGCATTGTGGCGCAAGTGCAAAGGGTTTTGAGTATGGCAAAACCGGGTACGCAGATAATCCCGGCTTTAGCCGGTCAGTGGGGAAAATCTGTTAGTAATCGTCCATCCCTAGAAGTGCAAATGCAAGCACTTCGCAAATTTGCCCCCCAACTGAAGGGAGTTAGCCACTTTGCCTATTCTTGGCAATATCCTCAGAGTGATAGCGATCGCAAATTCTGTCGAGTTAAGTAGAATTCTTGCAGAATTAGTAAAAAGGGATTGAATTTCCCTTTCAACTTATAGAATCACACACTTTACAAATTCATACCAAATATAGTTAACACAGTCATAACTACAGCTTAAGTATAGTGTGTAGCGAGTCGTTGGAATGCCGACGGTGCTGGACTATCTGCGAGGTACTGGCGTATCATCTCAGCACAAGCACCTGGGCTTAACAAAGAGGTATCCACTTCAAGGTCATAGATGCCAGGGATGTGGACTTCACGTTGCCATAACTGAACCGGATGTGGTATCGCGGAGTCAGATGTACTTCCCACGTTCCACCCCGTGTTTTGTCGTCGTTCCATAACGATCTCGATGGGGCAGTAAACACCTACGAACAAAACCGGCAATCCTTTTAAACGTCGGGCACTATCAGCCAGAATGCCCCGTTCTGTTGCGTAGGCGTCATGGTGTCCGACATCAACCACGACATTCAGACCCAAACGGCTGTGAGCAGCGATAGACTCATACATAGCGCTGTACAGAATGGGAACAAGGGCTTCGATATCCTGGCGTTCTCCCCCTGGCCGCAGACCGATCCCAGGCAGGTATCGTGCGGGAGTCATTTGCATAAATCTATCAACACCCAAATTCATCCACAGACCATCAAATGTTTCCTGAATGACTGCGACAATGCTCGACTTCCCCGATCGCGGGACACCATTCAGGATGATAATCTGTCCAAGCTCCTGTGTCTGCCCCATGATTCCTCCTTGCATCCTTTATACATGTAGTTAGCAGTTCCACGTTAGGGCTAAAATGTTGAATAGGCAAGAATTCAGGAGTCAGAATTCAGAATTCAGAATCAAGACGCTGCGCGTAGATCATCCCCAAAATGACTTTATTACCAAAGTTTCGGCAGGTTCAGTTCACGATTAAGTCCCCACTTTTCAACTCAATTTAAAGCCAAGTCCTCTGGTGTATTACAGTTAAACAGCATTTCTGGTTCTGCTAATGGCAAAACTTCTACCGGATATTGCCGAAGCCACTGCTGAAACGATCGCTCCCCTTGGTTGATAAACTCTAGGAGTTGTGGCAAACAGCTACGGCGATAGAAACCACATAGAGGTTCCCAACCTTTAGGATTATGAGCTAAAGCTGCGATCGCATTATCCCCCACGCTATCAAGTCTATTTACCCATTCTTGCAACACTTCAACCCGCAATCTTGGTAAATCGCAAGCTAGCAGCAGTACCCAATCTGTTTTGACTTCAGCTAGTCCTTGAGCAAATCCAACTAAAGGCCCGTGGGCTAAAGATTCTCCAGACAAAGGCACTTCCCGAATAAACTCACAACCAGGCAAAAGCAAGTCTTGATAGCGTTCTGGCCAGGGAGTTACTACATAAACAACATCAGCACAGCCTTTGGCAATCCCACAAACTCGCTGCAACAATGGCACTCCTTGAATGGGAATCAAGGCTTTATCTTGACCCATCCGAGAACTTTTACCGCCTGCTAATACAATTGCTGTTAATTTGCTACATGAGTTAATAGTCATTCGTCAAAAAAACAGAGGGTAAAAAACGAGTCAAACTAAATTAACCCCTGACGCTGAAAGTAGAATAAATTTATCTTCTACTTAAACCCCATCATGCCTATCCAAGAACTCGAACAACAACTCCTTCAGCTTTCCCCCAACGATAAACTGTACATCATCCAACTCCTTGCCCAAAGCCTAACCACACACAACAACATCCACCCAGATCAACCAAGCAAACTCTCAGAGTTTTTCCGTCAATCCCCCTTGGCTGAACTCACCGAAGAACTTGACCTTAGTCGAGATCGCACCCTTCCGCGCGATGCCTTCACGCCATGACTTATCTCCTTGATACCTGCCTGATTTCCGAACTTGTTGCCAAACAACCAAATCAAAAAGTTTTAGATTGGCTAGATGCCCAAGTGCCAGAAACACTTTACCTCAGCGTCATTACAATTGGCGAAATCGCTAAAGGCATCAGCAAAATTACTGCATCTAAGCGCAAAGAATCTCTAACAACTTGGCTGAATGAAACCCTACCCAATCGCTTTCAACAAAGAATCTTAAGTATAGATGTCTCAACAATGGTGTTGTGGGGAAATTTAGTTGGGCAACTAGAACAGAATGGGCGACCTCTACCTCTCATGGATTCTCTTATTGCAGCAATCGCAATTCATAACTCTTTATCACTTGTCACCCGTAACGAAAAAGATTTTGCTGGGATAGGGCTTGTAATGGTTAATCCTTGGTCTGTTTAGGCATCATCACTATAGGGGGTCAAATGAGCAACCGCGCAGAAAGTTACGATCGGGACTGGATGACCTGCTGGTAACATTCTAGTTGGGAGAAATAAAACTATTTCACGCCCTCACCTGACTTTTCTGGACTTGCTGCAATAAATGCTCTACACTTTCTGCTGGTGCCAGACACTTCAAGCCTTGGCAAACTAAGCCAACGCTTCTCTCTGGTAAATCAGATGTGATGGCAAATACAGCCGTTGGTAGAAATCTGGGGATCAGCGAGTTTATTTGCTCAGTGGTGCTGCGAATTAAAGTAGAATTACGATACCAATCTAAAGCTGTAAACAAGCTGGGACAAGCTTGGGGAGCGCGCTCCATTACACTCTTAAAAGCTTTCAAACCAAGTTCCGCTAAATCCAAATAATCTAGATTATCGGTGAGTAAAGCGAGACGGACAAGGTTAGCGATCGCAATTCCATTGGCTGATGGTGTCGCATTATCTGCGTAACTACGCTCTCTAACAATTAAATCTTGACTAGAGTCGCTTGACGTGTTATAGTAACCACCTAACTCTACACTCCAGAGAAATTCGTTAAATTCATCTTGGATAGCGATCGCTTTTTCTAACCATCGTTTATGCTCAGGGTTTGAAGCTTGTAAATCCAAGAGAGCTTTAACAAACAAAGCATAATCTTCAGACTGCGCTAAAACAGTTGGTTCTCCTTGATAGTTGAGTCTCTGGAAACGCCCATCGACAAACTGATTTTCCAAGATAAAATTTGCCGCTCGTGCTGCTAATTCCAGATACAAAGGTTGTTGGAAAACCCCAGCAGCCCTAGCCAACCCAGAAATCATCAAGCTATTCCAGGCGACAATCATTTTTGTATCTGTCACCGAGGGAATGCGAGCTGGCCAATTAGTAGTTTTTGCTTCCTGGTTGTTACGAGCAGGGGGGAATGTTTCCAGCGACTCAGAATTAACGCCATAACGAACTGTAAACAGCTTACTCAGTGCCGTTTCCAGCGTTGCACTCAGTTGACCTGAATGCCGTCTTTGCAAAACATTATGTCCTTCAAAGTTGCCGTTAGGCGTCACCGTAAACTGTTGTTGTAATTCCGTTAATTCTTCAGGCGTTAACAGTTGTTGTAATTCGCTGTAACTCCAGACGTAAAAGGCTCCTTCTTCTGGTTCTACTGCCGTGGATTCTGTGAAGCTGTCGGCATCTTGAGAAGCATAGAAGTAACCCTCAGGCGCAGTCATTTCCCGCTTCAGCCATTGTACAGTCCCAGCAACTGCCCTCTCAAAGGCTGGGTCTTGTACTCCTGCACTCCATAAATAAGCCAGATACTCGACAATCTGTCCATTGTCGTAGAGCATCTTTTCAAAGTGGGGTACTGTCCAAGTCGGGTCAACAGTATAGCGATGAAAACCACCGCCTACATGGTCATAAATGCCGCCCAGTGATAAGTCTAGTCCCCGTTGGGTACAAACTTGCTTGCCATCATAGCGAGATTCAAAATTAAATCGAGTTCCCCGCAGTGCTAATTCTGTGTAGGGAATCATCGGAAAACTGTTACCAGATTGATTAGGAGTAATTACACCTGTACTAGTTTCCCAACCTTGGCGGAGTAATTCATGGTCTTCAAGCTCAGTTGTTGTACCGTCTTGCAACACCGCAGACGTGAGCAGAGACTCAATAATTAAGGCTTTGCGTTGTTGTAATTCCGCTTTTTCTGTATCGTAATAACGGCGAAGCGCTTGCAACACCTGCAAAAATCCCGGACGACCATAGCGCGGGTCTACAGGAAAATAAGTACCAGCGTAAAACGGCACTAAATCTTCTGGGGAAAGAAAAATATTTAAAGGCCAACCCCCTTGACCGCTCATCATCTGCAAAGCTTGCATATAGATGCTATCGAGGTCAGGTCTTTCTTCCCTGTCTACTTTGATGGGAAGATAATTGGTATTCATGTAGTCAGCGATCGCAATATCAGAAAAAGCCTCGCCTTCCATGACAGTACACCAGTGGCAACTAGAATAGCCAATGGAAAGAAAAATCGGTTTATTTTGCGCCCTTGCAGTTGCAAGTGCTTCGTCACACCAAGGCCACCAATCAATGGGGTTTTCGGCGTGTTTGCGGAGATAGAGGCTCTTAGCTTCAGCAAGGCGATTAGTCATAATCAAACGCAAGTTAGTTGCCTTCTTTGCTCAGTCTAGCCTGTTCTCAGGCTTGTTAGCCTAGACAACTATATACATTAAGTAAGAAAGTCAACGAGCGAATTATCCCTTTGTTTTTAATATCGCCTAGTAAGTTGGTGTAAAAAAATGCAGTTTTGTAGTTAGCGCTAACTACAAGGCAAGCATCTATATATTGAGTTTATTTACGGTAACTTACTTATACCTGTGCAACTTCTGAAACATTCTTATTGAAAAGATCGCAATAGCAAGCTAACAATATTTGGTGGCGTTTCTTGCATAGGTGATGCTGTCTTTGTTTGAATTAAAGTGTTTGGGCTAAGTCCTGCTATCAGATGGAGCAAGAAGGTGATGATGGCGGCTTGTATAAGTTTTTCCAGCATGGCACGTCTCTCTCTGAATGGATAGCATTTCAACTACGACTGGTTATTCTAAATACACCTCGTACTCCCGATTTACCGAATCTAACAAAAATAACTTGATAAATGCCGAAGGAAATCCTAAAAAAATGTTTAAAATGTTACTGATAGTTAACATAATTCCCTAAGCAAATCGGATTTCGGTTATCGGTCTAATCAATACATCGCCAAGGTTGTACAGCAAAGTCCGAGATATAAGATTGGCGACAATTGAAGTTTTTTGATTTATTCTTCGCTAGACCGGGATATTTTCTTAGACAGCTTTTGTTGCTAAAAAGTGCCCTTGGAGGTTGAATCTATTGCAAAATCACATTTTGCTCCTTGGTTGAAAAAGACAGAATAGCCAAGATTTACTTATATCTACTTGGGAATAGTAGAGATCAGCCCCAGTTTCGTGCTGTCACCGATAAAATGTATTTAAAGTAGCCACAAACACGCTTCCATGATTCCTATCGTTATTGAACAATCGGGTCGAGGTGAACGCGCCTTTGACATCTACTCACGGCTGTTACGTGAGCGCATCATCTTTTTGGGACAACAAGTTGATAACAATATTGCCAACTTGATTGTTGCCCAACTGCTGTATTTGGATGCTGAAGACCCGGAGAAAGACATTTATATGTACATCAATTCTCCCGGTGGTTCGGTGACGGCTGGTATGGGCATTTTTGACACTATGAAGCATATTCGCCCTGATGTCTGTACAATTTGTACCGGATTGGCAGCGAGTATGGGTGCTTTTCTCCTCAGCGCGGGTGCTAAGGGTAAGCGGATGAGTTTACCCCATTCTCGGATTATGATTCATCAACCTTTAGGCGGCGCTCAAGGACAGGCGACTGATATTGAAATTCAGGCGCGGGAAATTTTGTACCATAAGCAACGGCTAAACAACTATTTAGCTGAACATACAGGTCAACCAATTGAGCGCATTGCTGAAGATACTGAACGTGACTTTTTCATGTCGCCAGAGGAAGCCAGGGACTACGGTTTGATTGACCAAGTGATTGACCGTCACGCCGCTGGTAGCCGTCCAGCAGTTGCTGCTGTTAATTAATAGTCACGATTGGTAAATGGTGATTTACCACTTTTAATTCTCTTAAACTCTAAAAATAACCCCTTTTCATAACTGAAGAGGGGTTATTTGACTTCAAAACTCGATTTTAAAGGATCAATATCCTATTTTTCAAGATGAAGGTAGTCTTGAATCGGTAGCAGATATTGAATAAATTCCAACTTTTAATTGTCTGAAGATACACATTTTGATCCTGACATAGGATCATCAAAAGTTGGAAATAAGCATAATTTGTCGCTCTACAATAGCCTCAAAACTAGTTTGCTGGAGTAGAGAAATGTTATCAAAACAAACTTTTTGTGACTAAATAATACCAAGCAATTTGAATTTTATTTTCAACTTCATACTATTAAAGTCTTTTTCAGACTGTATTTATTTTATTAAAAGCTTAATTTAGATTTAGGTTACAAAGACACTAAGTCATTTTGTACAGTGTGTAATACCAAAAATAAATTATTTATCTTCAGGAAGAAACATCATGAATTGCTTCAAATCAAGTCTCAAGCTAACGTTGCTAACTTTATTGACTTGTGGATTGGTTTCCCCAGCTTTTGCGACACCCGATAACGACAATAGCATTTTTGCAGCGGATTTTGAGGGGAATTTGAATAGTGGTCAAGGATTTCTTCAGATCAAAGGCGATGTGACCACCACCGATGACTTAGAAGACTTTAGAAAAGTGCTACTCACCGGGCGCTCTAACTTACGTTTAAGACTGGAAGGCGTTGCCCCAAACGGGGGACGGACAGATTTGTTATTAGTTAGGGATTCAAACAACAATGGTCAAATTGATCGTAATCAAGGCGAAGTGATTGGCCAAAGTCGCGACTCATTTTCCCACCAAATTACACGCCAGAATCTAGCCGCAGGAGATTACTTCGTCATTATCCGCAGCAGACAGTTTAGCTCAAACAAAGTTCAGTATCAAGTCAGTGTCGATGCACGGGTGTAATCAATCTTTGAGAACTTCATATTAGTTATTACTAGAAGTTATGTAAAAATTGCGATCGCTTCCCATAATTTTTTATGAGATGTTCCCGTCCCTGGTCTATTGTCCACCCTAGTCGCTGCATTTCAACGTCTGTTTGAGCAATTACCTCAGAAAAATTCACAGGTTCCATAGCTTCGCCACAGTTTCAATAGCCTACGTTATTAGTCATTAGTCCTTACAAATGACTAATGACCAATGACAAAGGACTAATGACAAATCAAAATCCCGCTATTGGGTCTGGCTGAGATTGTAAGTATTTGAGGAATCCGTGTAATTCTTCTTCAGTCAGCAAAGTCCGCCCGCGCTTACCGTAGGTTTCAATCAGATGCTCCCGTCCCTGTTCTGGTGTCCAGTTTAAACGCTGAAGTTCGACATCTGTTTTAGCAATTACATCTGATAAATCCACGGGTTCAGCTTTTTTCTTTCTCTTCCCTGTCACTGATGGGGTAGCAGCATTCTCTTGAGGACTGTAACTCCGGGGTGTAAATGGTGTGACATTATTGGCAGAAATCGCGGGAAAGGTTTGATTTTCTGGCTGGTTATCAAAATTTATTTCCAAGTTCTCAGATGGAGGATCAAATTCTAGCTCCTGCTTGGCAGTCATAGGAAAGTTTTGACCTAAATCTTGGCTATAGGTATCGTTTGCTAGGGGTGCAGCATTACTGTACCCGTACTGTTCGTTACTGCTTGTTACTATTTCTGGTTTAATGTTCCGTTCTTTGGAAGGCGGTATAGATATTTCTTTGTCGCTGACTGCTGGCCACTGACTACTAACAAAATTCTCATTTTTTGCAGAGGAATAAGCAGCAGGCTCACTCAATCCACCTTTAGTATTCAAGGAGGGATTTAGCTGTGCCGGGGAAACTGGATTTGAGGTCAACACCACTGATTCTGGTGGCGCGTTTGTCATACCCAAAACTATCAGCGCCCTAGTTCTGGCTTGGTCTTCTGCGGCTTCTACTGTTTCTGCTGCTGCCATACCTGTAGCACGGGTTACACCTTCAATTTGCACGCTTGCCCGGACAATATATTTTCCTTGAAAAATTTGCACTAATTCAGAAATCAAACTGCCTTTGGGATACAAGCTCTGGAATTGAGCCAACATAATACTGCTACCAATCTAAATATTTTTAATAACGGGGTTGATACTGCCTGGATGTTCAAGCGAGATCGGTTGCCCTTACTTTAATTTACATCCACTCGATACCCAGGATGCCTGCGAATATTGCATTTATTCATTTTTAATTGCCTACTATGAACCTATCCCACTAATACCGAAATATGGTAATCTACTTCTCGTATGAGAGGGGTGTATCTGTGTATGGCTGGG
>NZ_JABXKO010000002.1:0-3985 GCF_017114965.1 Nostoc sp. JL31 | reverse complement strand
GCCATTTACTCCCCTTTGATGAAGTTGGCTAAAGATGACATCCGTGCAGGGCAAAATAAAAATGTTATCCCTGAAGAAAATAGGAAACTTAAAGAGAGTAAAGTACAACAATCGAAATCTATTGATATTACATCAACCGAAGCGATGCCTACGGCGGTAAACTACGCAGCAGTTGAAAGTTCAGACCTTGATACTCAACCATTGCTAATACCTGATAATCAACCATTACCTCAACGGCAGCAAATTGGCGGGAAAATCTCTGCATTTTTGGAGCAATTGCCTAAATACTTAGGTAGCTTTTCCACTGAGTACCAAATGCCAATTATTTGTTTTGCTACAATTATTACAGCGACTATTGCAGTTAAGCTAATTCTAGCTGTATTAGATGTAATCAATGAAATTCCTCAGTTAAATCTAGTTTTTGAGTTGACTGGAATTGGTTACTTAATCTGGTTTGTTTTCCGATATCTATTTAAAGCTTCTACTCGACAAGAATTAGCTGCACAAATTAGTTTTATCCAAAAAGAAATTGTCGAAGGACAAGATTCATAAGCTATTATGCCTCCACATTTGCTTTCTTTCATCGTGAAAGAAAGCAAATGTGGAGGAACATATTCTCCACGCCATGCAAGAAGTTGCTCGGATTTTGAGAGTAAATAGCTATGTTGCGTAGGCGTAGCCCGTCATAGGCATTGTGCGATCGCTTCTCTACGAGAGGGTGCGCCCTAAGCGTAACGCCGCAGGGTTTACGAGATGCTCCACATAGCTTGCTTTCTAGTAGGGGTAAGCTCGCTGTAGACATCGCAAAAGCACCACAGTCGTATGTCGTAGTTACTCCTGAAGTGTTGTCATGTGCGTAATCTCATCAAGATAAAAACTTTTTACTTAAAGTTTTGATAAAGTCAGTGTTTAATTACATAGTTGAATTGATTTTATCCAACCAAGTTGGTATGATAACTTCAATCAAAAACACAAACTTGTATAAAAACATACGCCATAAAGACCGTTGAATAATTTATAAAGTTTAAACGCTCAGATCGAGGACTGTTTAAGCATTAGTTAAGCTGTTCCATATTTTTTAAATGATATATGGTCGTGTTGGCTGTTGAGTGTTAACTCTTGACTGTCAGCTGTCAGCAGTCAATAAACCTCACTCCTTCACTATGCAATAAATATGTGTTTTAGCTTACCAAAAACGAGAAAGTAATTTTTTCCTTACTATGAGCGATTAAAAAATGATGAAAAAGTATTTGCTTGCCGCTTCGCTGACTGCATTAGTTGTCAATCTTACCTTTACAAAACAGACTTTAGCAGCCACACTGGCGGCTGCACCTCCTGAGGTGACTTTATATGCTGCTGGTAGCTTGAGGGGTGGGCTTTCGGAAGTTGCTAGTGCTTTTACCCAAGAATATGGAATTTCTGTCAAAACAGAATTTGCTTCTTCTGGTTCATTGAAAGATAGGCTGTTAGCAGGGGAAAAGGCAGATGTCTTTGCCAGTGCGGATTTAGGTAATGTCCTTGCACTAAATCAAAATAACTTAAGTGGGGAAGTTGAAACGTTTGCCAGAAATCCTATTTATGCGATCGCTACACCTGAAGTGTCACTCACCACAGAGAATCTGCTTGATAAGTTTCTCGATACCGACGTTAAATTGGGTATTTCCAAACCTGTAAGCGATCCCTTGGGAGATTACGGGGTCGAAGTATTTCGCAAAGCTGAACAAATTCATCCAGGCAGCTTTGCTCAACTGAATGGTAAAGCCGTAATATTATCAGGAACATTACCACCAGAGAGGAATAGTCCGGGGGGCAGCATAGTCTACTATCTGCAAGATATCAACAAAGCAGACATCTATTTAGTCTATTACACCAGTGCTTTATCTGCCCAACAAATTTCACCAAGTTTACAGATAGTGGAATTACCAGATAACTTAAAAACCCAAGCTGACTATGGTTTAACAGTACTTAAAGATGCGAATCCTGGAGGTTCCAAACTAGCTGATTATATCCTTTCACCAACTGGACAAAAAATACTAGCAAAGTATGGATTTAATAGTCCAAAGTCAGTTCCCGAACCTCAGGGGGTTGGTGGAATTTTACTTGCTGTGAGTGTAGCTTTTACCTTGCAGAGAAAGTTGATTGCTGCCAAACAGCAAAAAGTTAAAGTGAGCGATGAACGCCATAGTTAGAAAATCGAAGAATCTGGTTAATTTGGAAACAAACTGTTAGTAAATCTCAAGAGATAATTTATGTTAGAAACAAAGTTTTTTCAAAAACCATTAATGGTTATTCTGGGGTTAGCATTAGCTACTGTTTCTACAGCCCAACCCTCCAAAGCTGCTATCTTTACTTATCAGGGAGATACAACAAATGAACCGATTTGGCGGCGTGTAGCACCAGGGAATCCTCCCACTCTTATCAGTGGTGAAAAAGATGGGAATTTGGGAATGAGTGTACCTTACAGTGTATTTGATTTTACGGTTGATCAATCAGGTTTATATAATATAAGTGGTGAATCTGAACCTACGCCACCTGCAAATAGAAAATGGGATATTTTCTTAGCTTTATATCAGGACAGTTTCAATCCTAGTGAACAATTAACCAATGTTCTTATAGCAAATACTACTACTAATGGTAGTACTGTTATTTTCAACCGAGAACTCGTTACAGGACAAAAATACTTTTTAGTTACTACCGGTCGTCGAGTGAATGATTTTGGCCAGTTTAGCAACACAATAAGTGGTTCGGGTCAAATTACACCAATTCCTGAATCAGATTCAATACCTGCCATGTTAGTCACGGGTGGTGTAACTTTACTACTGTATAAACGAAAATTAGGTTTAAAAATATCGCATTTCTAAATCGTTTGTAAGCATATCCCCAACTTGTGAATAAGTGGGGGATGTGCTTACAAAGTATGTATGACTGCTATAGTTGCACTCATATAATCAGAATAATCTGTAAGAAAGCTAACTGCCTTTTGTATTGTTAGTTAACTACTTGTTTCTAGGAATAGAGGCGATCGCGTTTTGTGTAGGGATTAGATTTTTACTATCGATTAAGCACCTGCATCGAGATTGTGAAAAAAAGCAATCCTGAGAGCCAATCGGCAGTGTAGTGCAGTCGATGCTACTGGAGTTACCATGTGCCAGGAATTATCTGAGCGCACAATCACAGCCGAAAACTGGTTCAGTGGTGCAATATCTTGGAAGACAGATTCTGGTTTTTCGTCCAAGAGAATTCGCAAACAACCACCCCAGTCCATAGGCCATTGTTCATTGAAAAATAGCAAATGAGTCAAAGCTTTCGATGGTTCATCAGTATGAGGGCGATGACTGTTACCTAGATTATATCGACGAAACCCAATCACCATTGCACAGTCTTTCAATTCCACCCCAGACATCTGTGTTAAGGCTTGACGGTAAGCAGGTGTCCACAGTTCTTCTATCATTTGTCGCCAAATACTGCTGAGATTACTAAGATTAGAAGATAATCTTCCTTGTGTAATGCGATCGCGCCAACGATCTGACAACTCAGGGCTGGCGCGATGGCTACGCCCGCCGCAGGCATCGCAAAACTTGTACATCAAAGCAATATCCTCATTACTAGCAAGCATATCACTCCAAAGATATCCATATCCTGACCCTATTGATAAGCGAAACTGTTCCTGGGGAAAGCTGGCAGCAAGTTCCAAACTAGCTGCTTTGGGCAACAAATTCTCTATCACAGCATAACTGTATGGAACTGATTGCATTGTTGTACGATCAATGGCATCTAAATTTAGCATTCTCAATCTTCTTTGGATTATGTTTGTTTGTAATTTACACTATCTGTATGATTGCTAAATTCAAGCTTGATATTATAAGTCAGTAATTGACAATTTCAGCATTTAACTAATTCTGGCGACTGATGAACCTATCCCACTAATACCGAAATATGGTAATCTACTTCTCGTATGAGAGGGGTGTATCTGTGTATGGCTGGG
>NZ_JABXKO010000039.1:0-33763 GCF_017114965.1 Nostoc sp. JL31 | reverse complement strand
CCCAGCCATACACAGATACACCCCTCTCATACGAGAAGTAGATTACCATATTTCGATATTAGTGGGATAGGTTCCAGGTGAACAAATTCAAAATGTGATCTCAGTTGGGATGCTGTCTGAAGGATGGGATGCTAAAACAGTAACTCACATTATGGGTATTAGAGCGTTTACCAGCCAACTTCTCTGTGAACAAGTTGTGGGTCGAGGCTTGAGAAGAACGGCTTACGACGTTAACCCAGAAACAAACTTACTTGAACCAGAGTATGTCAATATTTTTGGTGTTCCCTTCACCTTTATTCCCCATGAATCTAATGAAGAAACAACACCTGCACCTCCTCAACCTAAAACTGAAATAAAACCTGACCCAGAAAAGCAAGAGTTTGAAATTAGCTTTCCTAATATCATCCGAGTTGATTACATTTATAAGCCTGAACTTAAGCTTAATTTAAGTCAAGTTGAGCCTTTAGAGCTAGATGCCTTTGATAATAGTACACTGGCTGAATTAGCGCCAATTGTTGATGGTAAACCAGATGTCACAAAAATTAAGGGGATTGATCTGGAAGATTTAGGGCGCAAATTTCGGATGCAGAAAATTGCCTTTGAGACTGCCAGAGATATTTTTGATCAGATGAAACCTGGATGGAAAGGTAATCAAGAATATTTATTAGCCAAGCTGATTAGATTAGTAGAAGAATTTATTGACTCAGGTTTAATCCGAATTAGTCCACCTTTATTCAATTTAGATGAAATTCGACGGCGGATTATTATTACTCTCAATCTGAGCAAATTAGTTCAGCACATTTGGAATGCTATTTATTTAGAAAATACAGAAGCAATTGAACCTGTTTTTGACCAAAATCATCCAATTCGCTCTACTGGTGATATGCGCTCATGGTATACGGGTAAGCCATGTGAATACACGCGGAAATCACACATTACCTGCTGTACTTTCGATAGTACATGGGAAGCTAGTGAAGCATTTGAACTAGATAGAAATCCCAATGTTGAGGCTTGGGTTAAAAATGACCACCTGGGGTTTGAAATTCTCTACATATTTGAAGGGGTTGTTCGCAAGTATCGGCCAGACTTTATTATTCGGATAAAAACTGGGAGTTTCTTGATTTTAGAAACTAAAGGTAAATATACCCACAAAGATGAAGCTAAAAGTTCATTTTTAGACCAGTGGATTAAAGCGGTTAATCAGCATGGTGGCTTTGGTTTTTGGCAACGAGATATATCAAGAAATCCAGCTGACGTTAAGATGATTTTAGATAGGGCGGTTTCTCTGTCAAAATGAGCCTCAAATTTGACCGTAAATATTCAAAAGTTAACGTAATCTCAAGGCTATTACCCTGTCAAAAACTTTTTGTCCAAGTCAAATTATTGACTGGCGATGAATTTTTGGCACTATCTCTTTTTTGCTCAATTAGGAATAGTACTCAAGGTAATTACTAACTCAAGACTAACTGACTTAAAAAGAAAGCAAGAGCTGCACTACCCAAAGGAACTGTCAAATTATCAATACCCAAAAATGAAACAGCCTCTAAAGCAGTAGCGGTAAATGCAACTAACAGTGATACTGTCCAAGTTTGCCAACTGTTTCCTTGAGTTCCAACTAAAATCAAATTGCTGACGAGATAGCTAACGAGCATCATAGTTAGGGAGCCTTCCCAACTTTTTTGCGTACCAAAAACTTTATACTTATGTTTACCAAAGCGTTGCCCAATTAAGGCTGCTAATCCATCTCCCCAAGTCATTACCAAAATTCCGAGTGCTGCGTACTGGGGTTGTTGCAAGTACCAGAACCAGGCGACTAAAATACCGAAACTGACAGAGTAAAAAAATGTCCCTAAGCTTTGCCGTCCAACACTATTAATACCAGGAAGAATGGGCAATCGGTAGGATAATAAGGTGATTGCACTCGCTAAAATAGAAGCTGTAATCCCTACGCTAGCGGGAATATCTAGCCACCAAGCGATTAAAATCACATTACCAGTGCCAATATGAACTATCTTCCGCACGATTTCTGGCTTGTCGGCAAAGCGGTTTACCACCCCTGCAATCAGGAGGATGAGTAACACCCAAATTGCAGCCAACGCAATTTGCAGCCAGAAAACCGGGATTGAGGTGAAGTCAGAAAATGTAATTAACAAAGATGCGACAAATGAAAATTTTTACCCCTGTTACTAATTTATAAGATTTGGGTAGCTGCAATGAAATTATTATTTATTTGGCTGATTCGGGGCTACCGAATGTTTATCTCGCCGTTGTTTCTCCCGACTTGTCGTTTTCAACCAACTTGTTCGATGTATGCTATTGAAGCTATTGAACGATTTGGAGTGTTACGTGGTAGCTGGATGGCAACTCGGCGGATTTTGCGCTGTCATCCGTTTCATCCAGGTGGTTACGATCCAGTGCCAGAGGTGGTAGAAAAGGTGAAGGAGGAGTAGTTTTGTGCAAATGGTGGCGAATTGAGGATTGAAGTTTAAACGCAAAGGAGCGCGGAGGGAAGCGCAGAGGGGCGCAGAGAATGAGAAGAGAGGTAGATTATTAAAGGATGTGTTCGTGGGTATAGCTATTTGGGGAGATGTCAACAGATGAGGTTGTCATCTAGCGTGGGAAGGTTGAATAATTTAATTTGGACTTACGATGATTAATCCTACTGCGATTTCTATACCCGAACCACAAATTCCTACTCCTGGCCCAAGTCCGCTACCTAGTCCCGAACCTGTACCGGGGCCAGCGATACCCCAACCGTTACCGGGGCCTGTACCAGAACCAGTACCTACTCCCATTCCTCAAACAGTTCCAGGGCCAATTCCCCAAACCATACCGGAACCTGTTTAGATTACCTTGGTAATGTAATCCAAAATCTCAAATCTAAAATCCAAAATGCTAAGAGCCGGAATTGTCGGACTTCCCAACGTCGGAAAATCTACTTTATTTAATGCTGTAGTTGCTAATGCCAAAGCTGAAGCAGCTAACTTCCCTTTTTGCACGATTGAACCGAATGTCGGCGTTGTCGCAGTACCGGATGAACGGTTAAATGTTCTTGCTAAGATTGCCAGTTCGGTACAAATTATCCCGGCGCGGGTTGAATTTGTGGATATTGCTGGTTTAGTTAAAGGTGCAAGTCAGGGTGAGGGACTAGGAAATCAATTCCTGTCCCACATCCGGGAAGTTGATGCGATCGTCCATGTGGTACGTTGTTTTGAAAATGATGATATTATCCACGTTGCTGGTTCTGTTGACCCAGCGCGAGATATTGAAATCATTAATATAGAACTGGGTTTATCAGATTTAGCACAAATTGAGCGGCGAATTGACCGCACTCGCAAACTAGCTCGTACCAGCAAAGATGCACAGTTTGAAGTCTCAGTTTTAGAAAAATTAGCTGCGGCTTTAAATGAAGGTAAATCGGTGCGTCAGGTGAGCTTGAATGAAGAAGAAACAGAAATTATTAAAGGATTAGAACTGCTCACTTATAAACCGATTATCTACGCCGCCAATGTATCTGAAGATGAGTTGGCAACTGGTAATCATTTTGTGGAAACAGTGCGGCAAATTGCAGCGACAGAAAATGCCCAAGTTGTGATAGTTTCGGCTCAAGTTGAAGCAGAATTAGTGGAATTACCAGAAGAAGATAAAGCTGATTTTCTCGCGTCTTTAGGTGTGGAAGAAGGCGGTTTGAAATCATTGATTCGGGCAACTTACATGCTTTTAGGTTTGCGGACATATTTCACTTGTGGCCCTAAAGAAACCCGCGCTTGGACAATTAATGCGGGAATGTCTGCACCTCAAGCTGCTGGTGTAATCCACAGTGATTTTGAGCGGGGATTTATTCGCGCTGAAACTGTCGCTTATAAAGATTTGGTAACAACCGGTTCGATGAATGCTGCCAAGGAGAAAGGGTTGGTTCGTAGTGAAGGAAAAGAGTATGTTGTGCAGGAAGGGGATGTAATGTTGTTCCGATTTAATGTGTAGGGGTAATTAATCAGTGGCCGTTATCTTTGAGATAATGGTCAATCTACACGAAGTTGCGTAGGCTTTGCCCGCCGTAGGCATCGCACCAAATAAGTTGACAAATATTCTATAATGTGCATAAAAATATGCGAGGCGATCGCAAATAAACCAGCAATCCTCAAAATTTAGTAGCTACTTCCACCCACAATATACAGATAAGAACCCAAATTCTCATCGTCTGTACCAACTACTACACCACCTTCTGCACCGGGAACAAGTTCCATAGCTTCAATTTTGTGATAATCAGAGCGGTAGAGGGGAACAAATTGAGAATTTTGCCGCCATACAATTTTGTCGCCACGCAATCCCAAGTAACCAGCGATATACACAGCTGACTGAAATGGGCCATCATCCCCAGCATCACTTGCTGAGGTGATCTACACAATTCCTACGGGGTCTACTTTAATATCTGAAATATGGCGAACATTGCCAGATGGAAACGGTACTTTCAGATTGGCAGAACCTGCGATATTAATTTGATATTTAGCTAAGTCAAATATTCCCCAAAAAATAGTTGCTGGTTGTTCGCCTTTACCTCGATGCCCCCAAATAGCAACTAATTTCCCATCTATATTTTGTAATCCAAATGCTTCAAAATTATTTCCTTGAATAATTTCTGGTAGACTGAATTCTTTCAGCACCGAGATGGTCTTGTTAGCAGAGTCTAACCTGATGTAATAAGCTTTTCCAGAACTGCTTAAAGCAATAAAAGAGGATTTTGTTTTCTCTGGAACAGATGTTAAAGCTTCTAAGTCGATGGGCAATTGTGTATTGTTTGGCCAATTCAATGGGAAATATTCAGGTTGCCTTTTATCCTTAATGCTAATAATTGCTAAACGACCTTGGTTTTTTTGTTTGTTGTCATGGACAATCAGAAAATCAAGCGTATTGCTTTGTTGCTCTATCAAAGCTATACCACTGATACCGAAAGGGATACCACCGTGAACTGGACGCCAATCTTGGGCCCAAACTTGCTGGGATATGAGTAACAATGCACCTAAGACTACTATATTGATGATTAACCTAAGAAACCGAGGCATATTGATTTAGCCAAGTTGTGAGTATCGTTAAAAGGAGTGTGTTAACGGATGAATCATATCAAATCCAAGCAATTTGCACCCACATCCATAAAAGCAGCTTTTGACACTCACAATAGCAGTATAGTTACGTAATTAGTTTACTTTCGATAGTACTTTCTGTAAAGAAAGCAATAATTCGTTGACAGTATAGGGCTTCGACAAAAATGTATTGACACCAATAGCTGCTACTGCACTGAGCTTATTCTCAGACATCAGTCCACTGCTGGCGATAATTCTGACTTGGGGGTTGATTTTTTGCAAGGTACGCATGGCAGTTAAACCATCCAGTGAGGGCAGCATAATATCCATGAGGACGGCACTAATTTTATCTCTATTTTGAGCATATAGCGCGATCGCCTCAATGCCATCACTGGCAACTAAGATTTTGTAGTTGTGAGCTTCTAATGATGTTATCGTAATCTCTTGAATGGCGGCTTCATCATCTACAACCAAAATCAATTCTCCATGTCCTGTCTTTGGTGGCAAATTTTCGGGGCTACGTGTTTCTATTCCCCCCACTGCTGGCAAGTAAACCTTAAAGCTAGTGACACTTTCCGGTTCACTATACACGTTCACAAAACCTCCGTGACTTTTAACGATTCCCAATACTGTGGAAAGTCCTAAACCCGTACCCTGTCCGACATCTTTTGTAGTAAAGAATGGCTCGAAAATTCTATCTAGCATTTCTTTAGGAATCCCAACTCCAGTATCGGAGACAGTAATTACTATGTAAGGCCCCTCTTTGGCTTCTAGGTTCATGCGGGCATAATTTGCATCAATCAACATATTTTCGGCAGAGATACTCAAAGTACCGCCATTGGACATAGCATCGCGGGCATTAACGCAGAGGTTCATCAGCACTTGATGCAGTTGGGTACTATCTCCAGAAACCATCCACAAATCTTGCGGTACATTAGTGCTGATTTCTATCGATTTGGGAAATGTCTCTTTAAGAATCTTGGCAATTTCCACAATTATATGTCTGAGTTGCAAAGTGATGTGCTTCCCTTCTACACCCCGTGCAAAGGAGAGTACCTGTTTGACTAAATCAGCACCGCGTCTAGCGTTAATTTCTAAAATTTCTAGTAGATGACGAGTCCGCTCATCTGCATTGGGAAATTTCAGCGGTAGCAGTTGCGCTCCTGCCAAAATCGGTGTCAGGATGTTGTTGAGGTCATGAGCAATACCACTAGCTAAAGTGCCAATACTTTCGAGGCGTTGAGCGCGAAATAATTGGGCTTCTAGGTGCTTTTTCTCGGTAATATCTGTGTCAACGGTGAGAATTGATTTGGGTTTTCCTTGTTCATCGCATACCAGACTCCAGCGACTAGCCACAAGGACTTCTTTGTTCATTTTAGTAAGTTTTGTTAACTCACCCTGCCACTTACCTTTACTAATAGCTTGCAATAGAGCCGCTTCAATTTCTGGCGAAGGTTCGTCATCCAAAAGTTCGCTAGCATTTTTACCCCAAGCCTCTGTAGCTTGCCAGCCGTAAAGTGTTTCTGCACCTTTGTTCCAGAAGATAATTTGATTGTTTAAATCTCGGACGCAAATGGCATCTGTGGTGACATCTAGTAATGCTGCTTGTTCGCGGATTTTTTCTTCTGCCAATTTGCGATCGCGTAGCGCAGCTTGTCGTTCGCTAATATCTATACTGGCACATGTCACCCCGACAATTTCTTGGGTTTCATTCCGTAGTGGCTCGACAGTTAAATCGTAATATCGCGTTGTATCTTTGATGGTAATTGATACTTCTTCTCGCGTTCCTACGCCTGTAGTCAGCACCCCACGTTTAATTGCGATCAGATGTTGAGCATCTTCTACTGGGATGATATCTAAGTCTTGTTTGCCCAATATTTTCTCAATTGTCAATCCAAATGGGGGATTATAAACCCAGGTGTACCGTAAATCTTTATCCTGGTTGTAGACAAAGATTGGAGAGTTTTTGAGAGCAACCCGAAATCGCTCCTCACTCTGCCGCAGTGCGTTGTCTGCCCGTTGGCGTTCGATGGCATAACGCATAGATCGCACCAGTAAGTCACCAGTTACTTGCCCCTTCACTAAATAATCTTGCGCTCCTTGTTGCATTGCGCTAGTTGCCAGGGTTTCATCATTTGTACCCGTCAGCACAATGATTGGAGTTGCTTTTGCCTGATTGTGAGCAATGACAAAGGTTTGTAATCCCTGGCTATCTGGCAGCGAGAGGTCTAATAAAATAACATCAAAAGTTTCGTTTGTTAGGTAGTTGACTGCTTCATAAAGTCCTTCAACGGGCATCAACTTAACTACAACTGTGGTAACTTCCTTAAATAACTCTTGCAACAATAAGACATCACCAGGGTTGTCTTCTACTAACAAGACTTTAATAATATTTTCACCTGCCATTTCCACTACTCCGGTGGCAGTTTTACGATCGCAAACCAAAAATTTTCTATTGATTGGACAATTTTCACGAATTGATCGAAATCTACTGGCTTGGTTATATAACAGTTGGCAAAAAGGTTATAGGCTTTGAGGATATCTTCTTCAGATCGGGAAGTAGTCAAAACTACTACAGGAATTCGTTTGAGTTTTTCATCTCCTTTTATTTCTGCTAATACCTCTCGTCCATCTTTTTTCGGAAGGTTAAAATCGAGCAGTACAATATCTGGATGAGGCAGTCTAGCATATTTTCCCTGTTTTCGCAAGAATGCCATTGCCTCTACACCATCCTCGACTACGTTTAAGTGAATTGAGATTTTACTATCTTCTAGGGCGATGCGTGTAAGTTGGACATCACCAGGATTATCCTCTACTAACAAAACCTCAATAGGCATAATCGCTGTTATGGTGTTTACCATTGCTTACCTACTCTATCTGGAATTGTGAAGTAGAAAGTGGAGCCTTGATCCGGTTTCGACTCAACCCAGATCCGGCCGCCGTGGCGTTCGATAATTTTCTTACAAATGGCCAGACCAATTCCAGTACCTGGATACTTGTCTCTACCATGCAAGCGCTGAAAAATTATAAAAATACGTTCCGTATATTGGGATTCCAAACCAATTCCATTATCACGCACTGAGAACAACCATTCATCCTCCGAGGGGGTAAAATTTAAATTTTTTCCATCTAATATATCTGCATCTGCCTTACGTACCCCAACGTGAATTAATGGCTGTTGATGAGCGCAAAATTTGAGCGCGTTGGCAATCAGGTTTTGAAATACTTGTGTCAATTGGGTAGCATCAGCCATCACTTGAGGTAGAGTATCGTAAGTGACAACTGCCTTTCGATCTGCGATCGCAACTTGAAGATTAGCAAGCACCAGTTCTAAGACAACACTACAATCAACTGGCATAAAAGGCTGTCCACGGGTGCTGACGCGGGAATAGTTTAACAAATCGTTGATTAGGGTCTGCATCCGGCTGGCCCCATCTACTGCGTATGTAATAAACTGATCCGCATTGGCATCCAGTTGGTTTTTGTATCTCCGCTCCAGTAGTTGTAAATAACTAGTTACCATCCGCAACGGCTCTTGCAAATCATGAGAAGCCACGTAGGCAAACTGTTCTAATTCCGCATTAGAACGAGTAAGTTCCTGACTTTGCTGGGTTTCTTTTTCTAATAGTTGCGCCTGAGATAAAGCAATCCCAATTTGGTTAGCTAATTGCTGTAACAAATCTGTCTCAAACTGATTCCACTGTCGAGGTGCGGCACACTGATGAGCTAGCAATAAGCCCCAAATATCATCTCTGACAAGAATCGGCACTACCAGATTAGCCCTGACAGCAAACTGCTGAAGAAATTCTCGATGGCATGGTTGGATATGAGCAGCTTCAATGTCTTCAAGGGCACTTACTCTTCCCTGGCGATATCTCTCTATATATTCTTCTTTAAAACAGGGGTCAAAAATATTTTCTCCTAGAATTACTGGCCAACCAGGCAGGACTGCCTCTTGTACCACTGTTCCGGAACCATCAGTTTCCAGTCGAAAAATCAACACTCGGTCAGCTTGCAGTAATTTTTGTACCTCTGTGACAGTGGTTTGAAGAATTTCATCTATTTGTAAAGAGTTTCGAATTTTTAGAGTGATTTCGGCAAATAGTTGCGATCGCAAATTTTGCCGCTTTAATTCTTCATCTGCTCGCTTGCGATCTGTGATATCAGTATAAGAACCGACCATCCGCACTATATCACCCAATGCGTCCCAAAGTGCCTGTCCTCGATCTAGAATCCATTTATAGCTGCCGTCTTGGCACTGGACTCGATATTCACAGACGTAAAATGGTGTTTTCTTGGCAAAGTGGTCTTGGAAAGCCTGAAGTACCCAATCTTGCTCATCGGGATGTATTCGTTTTGTCCATTCATCCCAACGGTTGGAAACTTCGTCGTCTTTATAGCCGAGCATTTCCTTCCATCGAGTCGAGAAGAACACTTCATTAGTCTTGAGGTTCCAATCCCAAATACCATCATTATTACCGTGTAATGCTAATTGCCAACGTTCTTCACTTTCTCGTAGTGCAACTGATGTTTTGTGTCGTTCAGTAACATCTTGAAAATAAACAGACAAGCCGTCTTTTGCTGGATAGGCGTGAACTTTAAGCCACTGTTGCTGTGGCAGATAGAACTCCTCAAATTCGACGCTCACCTGTTCTAAGATTGCCCTGCGATATTCACAATCAAATCTTGTACCGATAATTTCTGGAAACACCTCCCAGATATTTTGACCCAAAAGCTCATTGTGAGTTTTTTGCAACAGCCTTTCTGCTTGACCATTAATATAGGTGAATTGCCACTTTTGATCTAGGGCAAAAAAACCATCAGTAATACTTTCGAGAAGATTGGTGATGTGGGTTTTGGCGGCTTCAGATTGGGCGTGGGCTGTTTGCTCGTGCGCCACTAGTTTCTCAGTAACTTTAGATACCTCACTTACATGACGCCTGAGTTCGAGTTGGTCGATTACCAGGCGACTCAAACCCACAAATGCCTCCACTTGTTTTTGGCTTAGTTGTCGTGGAACTTGGTCAATTGCACACAGAGTTCCCAACATATCTCCCTGCGGAGTAATTAAGGGTACACCTGCATAAAAACGTATATATGGATAGCCAGTTACTACCGGATTACTTGCCAACTTCTCATCAGCTAGGGTATCAGGAACCACCACAACATTACGCTGCTCTTGGCAAAGATAAGAGAATCCAACACTCCGGGGCATTTCTGATACATCTAAACCTATTTTTGCCTTAAACCATTGACGGTTTTCATCAATAAAATTTACCAAGGATATGGGAGTGCCACAAATAAAGGCCGCTAACTGAGCAAGATTGTTGTATGCTTCTTCGGGTTCTGTGTCAAGAATTTGATACTGGCGGAGGGCTTCTAACCTCGTTACTTCTGTATCAATATGTCTAGGTTTCATTAACTTTTTTTAATAAATATAAATGTGATATCCAGTCAGCAGCGTGATTATCTCAAGAATAGCTTAACCTTTTTTAATAATTGTTAATTATTTCCTCACCTTTGGTTGTTCAGGAAAGTCTGTTAAAAGCGATTCTTAAAATCCTAGTGTAGACAAGTTTAGGGCTGATATTCTTTACTGTGCATGATTAGATTTAGTTATTAAATATAGGATATTTAGTGAGTTTCCCAAAGTAATTTATTAGTCCGAATAAACCATTCTAGGTCGATGCGATCATCCTCTACCGTCTTGGTATTCTCAGGAAAACTGGCTTTTACATTAATGCGAAATTTATCTGCATAGCATTAATTAGCTCAAATATCAGCATAGATGCACAGCGGCTGATTGTGAGATATTGCTCTACTGTTTCCACTACATGGTTAAGAGTATCCTCAATTCGCTCAATCAGTGTACTGCGGATGTATAAATAAACTTCACTAGCAAACAGCAGTAGTAATACGGCAGTCACGGAAGTGTATCAAATTGAGAGACGGCAGCGAGTAGCCTAAAGTAGATTTTTTACTGCGTTTTTTCAGTGAATATCCTTGCATTACGTATTTATACGGCTAAATAATGGCTCAATTTTTGAGTTTTGGTGATTTTGCTGAGGTTGAATTTTTGCTCAAGAATTACACTCTTGTTGCAGTAAATCTGCTTAATCCTATTTTATTCTTTACGAACAAGATAAGAAATCAAAATTTTTTGACTAGCTATATTTACTGAAACACTGTTAAATCCATCGAATCAAATAAATCCAAATACCAAGTATTAAATAATGGTTAATTTTCGACATTAGCCAATGCTCAATAATTTTAATCGCCAAAAATTTTATTCTGAAAGCATTGAAAAATTCAAATCAAAAAAGCATCAAAATCTCCCTAATGAGATTCGAAAAAAATGTAAAAACTCTTGGGATTTGTTTATTGTTTTCAACAATTGTATACCAAATTATATTTATTAAATTATCTGCGATCGCTCTAGTCATAAACAGGCAAAGTAATATTGACTTAATCGCTAATCAGAACAGTTCATTAATAAATTTCAATCAAAAAATAAATAACTTCCAAAGCCACGAACTGTTAAAACAGGCTTTAAGAAAGTCTAGCTCTAACTTAGAGAAACCAAAACAGTTACGAAAATTCACCATTGCTGACGTTATCCCAATTGAAGAATACAAAGATAAACCTCCCAAGCTACCTGAAGAAGATGAAGAAAAGCCTCAACCAAATACAATTCAACCATCAGATTCCAATCCATCAAAACCATACACACCCCAGCAACAAATACTAATACAAAAACTACGTCGAACAAACAAACAACAACAAGTAATCCAAAAGAAAATAATTATTGACGCTCTGACTGCAAGTTCCAATCGGTATTCTTGGATTGTTAATCCAACAGATAACCTGACTTTTAAACCTCAATTATTTAAACCAAATGAAGATGAAAATTATATAGATACAGATTTAAATATCAGATTTTCTGGAGACAATCAGTTTATTGATAAATTTACTTATGCTAAATTTCCCAAAGATGACCAGTTTTACTGGGTTCTCGATAACAATAGATTAGTAATTGAGACTAAAGGTACACAAGCAGGTATTCTTGCCCAAGGTAGAGATTCTGAAACTTACATTACCCAAAATATGACATCAACCCAAGGATTTTGGGGATTGCAAAATATTAGTACTTTACCTGTGAATTTTGATGAATTAGTCGGCGGAGCTGAAATTCAAGATTTTTCTATACTTTCTCTAGCAGGAGAACTAATTAATCCTGAAGGAATACCTGCTGGTAAAGTAATAATTAATAGCGGAATTAATCTTAACTATCCTAATGTCACAGTTTTGGAAAATACTACACCAATTATTGGAAGCGGTTCCACTTTTAGTAATGATGGTGGCGGATCTTTATTTGATTTCTTAGATGCTACTAATACACCTAAAATTTTACAAGCCTTTCCTACCACGAATTTAAAGCCTTTACTAAATGGCGGAAGCGTTCAACTCAAGCTAGGCGAAATTATTCCCGATCGTGTTCTAGAAGCGACTGGTATTTTATGGGGAAATATCTTAACGGGTGAAGGTTTTGGTTTTACTGCTCCTGTCTCTTCGTTACCAGGTGTTAAGATTGCCCAGAGAGGCGAATTTGATAATTTTGATTTATTAAATATAGCAGTTAATCCTTACTTGACGCCAATTGAGAGAGACTTGTCTTATTTAAATTCTTTATTATGGGTATCTTTCGGCAAAAGAGACCCCATATTTAAAACTTTATCTGAGACACAAAAAACTTCTAATTGGCACAGATTATATGTTAACTATCCTCATAACCGTACTATTGTTCAATATGATAAAGAAAAAATTAGTGCTAGTTATTCTAATATTTTTTCTAGCCCAGGATTGTCTATTACAGCTAATTTAAGTGACTTTAGTATTGATAGTATCCAAACAGCTAACTCTACTTTAGGATTGGCATTAGGCGGAATCTTTGAATTCCTTAAAATAGATAATATTAATGAAAGTTTAGCAGAAGCACGACAAAGCTTTAAAAATGGAGAAGGTTTTGTTGAATTAAATACAAAGTCTACACCAAATCAAAGAAGACAAATTAACAACAGACTAAATCGTACTTTAGCTTATTCTAATGCAACCAGCGATCTAGAACAAGTCTCTGGAAGTATCACACTTCAGAGTAAAATAACTCCCAATAATTCTAGTATTTTGGAACTGAGAACAGGAAATCACAAACGCACAGTCCAATTTTTACAAAGAGATGTTGAACTTTTAGATCCAGGGAATACATTCTTTTCAACCCTCAGACTTTCTAATGAAAGATTTGGCCCTCTGACTTTCATAGGAAATCAAATGCCTTTGACTAATACTGATATTAATCCTATTAACGAATCTAGTGGTGCCGAAGTTATTTTAACTAACTCCCAAGGACGACAATTTGTACAACGATTTAATTCCGAAGATAACACTATAGTACCAATTCCAGTTCGCACATTTGATTTAGCATTCGATTATTTTGAACTCACCAGAGTCGATCGCATAGGTGTGAGTTTTAAAAGCTTTGATGGTTATCTCTCTTTACCTTCAGTCGAATTATTAGCTGCGGGTTCTGCTAGGGATTTAAACTATAGCGCTAGCATAGGAACTTGGTTTAATATAAATGCCAACTCAGCCCCTGGAGTTTCTAATAATAATTTAGGGTTAGCAGAACCATCTGTGGGTATATATGCCAGTATTCTGGCTAACTATATTAAAACTCATGTCCAGTTAAACTCAAATAAAAAACCTGTAGCTGTCAACACTCACATACCATCATTAAAAATTGACTGGAATAGTGCATCAAATAGCAATAATCCTTTTTCAACTGTATTCAGCTATTATTTTAATCATCAAGAAAAAAATATCAGTTTTTCTTTAGCGCCTGCAATAGCCTTTGTTCAAGATAATAGCAATGGTGAGTTTTTAACACTGTTTAGTGGTGAATTTAACACTAACACAGGTTTAAATATTAATACGAATCTAGAGTTAGGCAAAAGCCTTTTCTATGAGTTGCAAGGTTTACAGAAAATTGGTGCAAATTTATCTGTTGGTGCTTATATTAAAAATTACTCTACCAAAAATGTGGGCTTAAATACCAGATTATCTGGTCTAAACTACGGAGCTATTTTTAGATATAATTTTACAGATAATAATATTTTTATAGAATCTAAAATTGGTACGGGAGAAAATGGATTTGATATGCAAATTCAAGGTGGTTATCGATTTTAAATACAAAAGTAAATAGGCAAGCGAAAACTAGAACAATTTACTATAAATTATTTATTAATAAAAAATATAAAATATAATAGAGTAATACCAATTATGTAAAAACAATCATTATAACCCAAGGAGTGTTCTTCCCTTTTATCTATTGGCTTTTTCCTATTGCCTTTTGCCCTTTCTCTCTTGCCTAAAAACTATCAAATATCGTAGATGCAGTAATAAATTTAATATATTTTTTGCAACTATTCTAAAGCCCCTAAGCCATTAGTAATGTTGATTGTCTGAATGAGAGAATCTGTATCGGGAATTAATGTTTGATTATTGACTGTTTGTAAAGCTGGATTCAAAAACGAATTGTTATTATTTGTGATTATTTCACTGGCTGTGCCTACTGTCAGAGATAAAGAAGTTATTCTTTGATTAGTTGCTCCAATATTTGTCAAAGTAGGCGTTATTGTTAGAGTCGTATTTGTGCCGGGATTTAAAAAATTATTACTAATAGGTAAAGAGAGTTCACCACTAACACTTTGATAAGCGCCGGAAGGCGAAACTATAGAAATAGCCCCGCGTGCTACAGCTTCTTGTGCATATACTGGCACTGCAATAAAATTGCCTACACTGATAAAACTCAGCAAGCAAATGGTTCTTTTGATAGTTCCAGGCAATTGACGAAACACGCTATACATAATTTATTCCTCATGCTTTTTTTGATTGGCATGAGCAATATAGCGGTAACTTTTCAGAAAATTTGATTGCTAGACTACCAAAATTTGGTATAATAATTGACACTTAGAAAATAAAGGCAAAGTCCAATAAGCAAATAACAAGAGTAATTATTGTGTGATTGTCTTGCGCCTATTGCCTTCTAGCTTCCGTCTTTTGGCTTTTGTATTTTACCTATTGGCTAATTTAAAAGATTTCGTAAAGTATCTATTTAAACAACGTCAAAAGCCCGATTTCTTCAAGAAACCGGGTTTATATGGTAATATAGTATATAAGTTTGGAAATACCGCCCCTCAACTACATTCAAGGGGCTGTATTTTTTTCTTCAATCTTTTACATCTCAGTCACTCTCTACTTTATCCCCTGTCAAAACTATGGATATAAGTAAAGGAGAGTCAGTCAAAGAATTGATTCGCGTATTACCAAATACTTTGATGCCAATGCCCAGCATGGGGATAGTCGTAGACGTTTCGTCTCAACTGATGGCAAAATTTTCTCAAACAATACCCAAACAGAGGTTGAAAATCAATTCAAGAAGTGAAAGCATATAGACTAAAAGCCAATAGCTTTTAACACTATAGTGATTTTCTGTCAGTTAACAATCAGTCTATTCTAGACCGCCATTAACACTAGCTGCTCTGACAAGGGCTGCTAGGTCTTCAACTGCTGTAACAGTGCCGGCATCAATCTTGGCTGCAATAGCTGCTTCGATTGTAGAACTGGGTGGTGATACCAGGTTTACAACTGCACCTGGATCTATTGTTAAAGTAGTTACGCTTTCGTCATTTGCACCTATGACACCGCTATATACAGGTGTAACAACTAACGCTGGTCCGGTGAAATATGCAGAAGTCGGTGCAGTTAACTCAGCACTGACGCTGACAGAAGCACCTGATGGTCTAACAATTGTAACCGCACCACGAGCAGCAGCATCTCCTGCATTTGCAGGTGCTGCAAAGAAATTACCAACACCAACCAAACCTAATACACAAACGCTGCCTTTGATAATTGCAGAAATTTTCATGATCAATAAGCTCCCTGTGTTGTTTTTATTCACGTTTTAAATATAACTATTGCTTTTCTAAAAACTCTCAGTAATAGTACCTAATTTTTTAAAAATATCAGCGGTCATCAATTACAAAAACTAATAGACAAATTTGTTGGTGAGGATCTCAAAAATAGCAGTAGAACAACGATAAAACCATCATTTAGAAGAATTAGATTTACTTAATACTTATACAAATCTTGTGGTAATACTTACCAAAAGTAGAATTATAGAAAACTCAATACCAAAAACATTAGAGGTAAGGCTTTAGACCAATTCAAACACCATAACTCTCAATTCAAACACTATAACTCTCTGTAAACTCTGCTTAATAATTAGTCACACCTTTTCCGAAATGCCTATGTCATATCTTGACTAAATCTTAAGTGCATCTTCATGGGTAATATATTATGGACAATGATTTGACTCCCCAGACTTATTACAGTTTTTATCTGGATGCAATATTTTGTCAGGGCACGCAACTGTACGCCGATACGATATTCCACACAGTTGAAAACAGCTATAAAATATAGTTATAGGTTGGGTAGAGTGAGCCTCTGAAAAAAACGCTACGCGATGGTGCAAAGCACGTGTCAGAAGCAAATATCGACGACGGGCTGGCTATGCCTACGCAAAAGTACAAAAATTTTAGGGACTTGCAAAAAATAAATTCTCCCAAATTATTTGTATATTTGTAGGGGCGCAAGTCCTTGCGCCCCTACTATGGGATATTTTTTTTAACTGGAAGTCCCTTAGACCTCTTCTTTCAAAGAAAGTCACTGTGTTGCAGCGCAAAATCAGCATTGCCAAAAATTGCTTAAGCGTTACCCTCAAGCACCATTTAACCTACTATATTTATTGTCCCCCAGTTCAATGGGCTACATCTGCCTGCCGTTAGGTCATTATGGCAAAATCTAAGAAAAGCGCTACCCCCATCAATCTCAGCGATCCACAATATTATCTTAACCGAGAGTTAAGCTGGTTAGAATTTAATGCCAGGGTATTACATGAAGCCTGTGACGATCGCACCCCACTTCTAGAACGTCTTAAGTTTTTGGGAATATTTAACTCTAATTTAGATGAGTTTTTCATGGTGCGCGTTGCTGGCTTAAAGCAACAAGTAGAGGCAAAAGTTAGCCTGTTAACTCCCGATGGTCGCACACCACAACAACAGCTAGACGATATTAGGTCTACCCTCACTCCCCATGTCAAGAAACAGCACCAACATTTTGAGGAAGTACTTCGTCCTCTACTAGTAAATCATGGTATTCATATTCTGAATTACATAGATTTGAATCAAAAGCAGCGGACTCATCTCAACAGCTATTTTGAGGAACAAGTCTTTCCAGTTTTGACTCCTCTGGCTGTTGATCCTAGTCATCCCTTTCCTTTTATTTCTAATCTCAGTCTAAATCTGGCTGTTGTGGTCAAGAATCCAGACACCGAAGAAGAATTCTTTGCCAGAATCAAAGTCCCTAGTGTTTTACCACGATTTTTACCGATACCGCCTGAATTGGGAGATCAGAACAGCGAAAAACTTGCTCACTGGACTGGGGTACCTTTAGAACAAGCGATCGCTCATAACTTGGAATCTTTATTTCCAGGGATGAACATTCAAGAATATCATCCGTTCCGCATTACCCGTGATGCCGATTTGGTCTTAGAAGAAGATGAAGCAGATGATTTATTGTTAGCGATCGAACAGGAATTACGAAAACGGCGGCTAGGTGGTAGTCCAGTCCGCCTAGAAATTCAATCCCAGACTCCTGAAATAGTGCGATCGCGATTATTGCAAGATTTGGAATTAACGGAAAGTGATGTTTACGAAGTAGATGGTCTTTTGGGACTGCGGGATTTAATGTACTTTATGTCCTTGCCATTGCCGGAACTCAAAGATCCACCACGCCAATCTGTTGTACCGTTACGCCTGCAAAGGTTGAGAGAACCGAGTTTAGACCCAGATGCGCTGGAGACGGACGAAGGCAAAGACTTTTTTGCTGTAATTCGGGAAAAGGATTTGCTAGTACACCATCCTTATCAATCCTTTTCGGCTACAGTAGTCCGCTTTATTACCCATGCTGCCTACGATCCCAATGTATTAGCCATCAAGATGACCCTTTACCGGACTTCTGGTGACTCGCCCATCGTCAACGCTTTAATTGCCGCTGCTGAAAATGGCAAGCAGGTATCTGTGCTGGTGGAATTAAAAGCGCGATTTGATGAGGAGAATAATATTTACTGGGCAAAACGACTAGAAAGAGTTGGAGTTCATGTCGTCTATGGTTTAGTTGGGCTAAAAACCCATAGTAAAACCGTTATGGTGGTACGGCGCGAAAAAGACCGGATACGTCGCTACGTGCATATTGGGACTGGAAACTATAACCCTAAAACAGCACGACTGTATACGGATTTGGGATTGTTTAGTTGCCGTGAAGAATTGGGCGCTGACATTACAGATTTATTTAATTTCTTAACAGGATATTCCCTGCAAAAGTCTTATCGAGAGTTGTTGGTTGCGCCTGTAAATATGCGCGATCGCTTTTTGGCACTAATTCACCGCGAAATCGAAAATGTTCAAAATGGATTTTCTGGACGGATTGTTGCCAAAATGAATTCCCTAGTCGATCCAGAAATTATCGCGACTTTATATGAAGCTTCCCGCGCTGGAGTGCAAATCGACTTAATTATCAGGGGTGTTTGTTGTTTACGCCCAGGAATCAAAGATATTAGTGAAAATATTCGCATCATCAGCATTGTCGGTCGCTTTTTAGAACACTCTCGAATTTATTATTTTCACAACAATACACAGGAGGAGATATATATCGGCAGTGCTGACTGGATGCGTCGCAACCTAGATCGCCGAGTCGAAGTAATTACCCCAGTCAAAGACCCAGATATTGCTAAAGATTTGCAAGAAATTCTGGGAATTATGCTCGCAGATAATCGCCAAGCTTGGGAATTACAAGCTGATGGTACTTACATTCAACGGCGTCCTTATGATGATTCTCCAGAAGCTAATTCACAAAAAATTCTCATGAACATGGTATTACGCTCAATCGGTGTAGTCGCAACCTGATTAATTAAAAAATAAGTTACTTATACCTTGACAACTAGCTCAACTTAGTTTTTTTGGAAAAATTGAATTTTTTGAGCAGTTGTCTAAGTTGTTTATCATAGGTTCACACAAGTTATTCAACCATAGGATAGAGTCAGTGCTAGCACTTGTTCTCATAAACTGGAGAGGTTATTCTGAATAAATTTGTCTTTCCCCTCAATGTTAATGTTATCCTGCGAGCTTTCTACCTTGCGTGTTTTAGTAGTTGATGACCACGAACTGACTCGTTTAACCTTACAATTGGTTTTTTCTTGCCAGGAAAATATTCAAGTAGTAGGTTTAGCCAGTAATGGTGAAGAAGCTATAGAAATGGTTAAACGTTGCCATCCTGACGTAATTGTTCTAGATTTACAGATGCCAGTCATGGATGGGTGGAGTGCGTCCAGTCACATTAAAGCTATATCTCCGAACACCCAGATACTTGCTTACTCCTCAGTGGAAGACGTAAATTTTCACGGGACAAAGGCAATGTCTAGCTTTGATGACGTTTGCAAGAAAGATGTGCCTACAAGCGAACTGATTGCCTTAGTTAGGCAGCTGGGTCAGCGTGCAGGAGATGGTTCAGTGGCAGGATAAATGTTGCAGTGATAATTGCTTCGCCAACTCAGGCTTAGTTCAATTCTGGGGATTTAAAGACATGATACTACTAAAGAACGCCGGTCTAGCCTGAACTTGAGGTTAAACCGACGTAAGTTTTGATAATTTCTACTCTACCGGAATGGTGCGTGTAAATTCATCAATTAATTCATCCAGTTCTTCCAAAGCCTGATTTACATCTATTCTCAAAGTTCCCAGGTTTGGTTGCTCTAATAAGCTTAATAGGTAATCGCGTTTATTTTGAACTGCGACAATTCGTTCTTTTATAGTCTGTAGATCCATTATTTTTTTCCTATCTTTAACTACCTTTAAATTTAAAGTTAACTCAAAATCCAATATTCTGAAACACTATACGCCTTTAGTAGTCAACTTAGTCCCACTTGCCTTGCCTACGGTATACTGCGCGAATGTGGACTAAGGAAAAATTGAGTGTTTCATAACCACAAAGACAAAGGTGGGTAAAGTTTCGTTTAAACGAAGCCAGTGCTTTGGGCAGCAATGCCTGACTTGTTCGTTATTGGTGTGCAACTGGCGTGCGGTTTCTAACCGCCTTAATAATATGGCAATTTAAGGTTAGTTGAATACTAGCGCTTGGGGACGATGTTCTTCCCTAATTTGTTACTCATAGCCGATGATAATAAAACTAAGGTATTCAGACTTTATACTAATTTAAGCTCATGCTACGCCAAATCTCTTTGGGAACACTCGGTCTAACTATCGGTGGCATATTAACCATCATTGGCTTCGTCGCCTATGCTGATAATAATGCCACACTCAATCTTGTCGGATTTTTTTACGGGATTCCTCTACTATTGGGAGGACTGGCGCTAAAAGCGAATGAACTTAAGCCAGTACCATTTAGTCAAACTACGTCACCGTCAGCATTAATACTGCGCCAGCAGCAAGCAACTGATACGCAAAATAAAATTCGCAAAGACATCACCCGATATTGCTACGGTCAAGATGCTCATCTAGATACAACGCTTTCTTTTTTGGGTTTGAGTCCCAATGACCAGGAACGGCCAACAGTCACAGGGTTACGAGAAACAGAAGTTAATGGGAGCTATGCCCTAATTTTAGAATTTGATTCACCGCTAATACCAATTGATGTGTGGCAAAAAAAGCATGAAAAAATGACCAATTATTTTGGTCCTGGATTGGAAATTCAAATAACGCAGCCATCTGAAAATACAATTGAGCTAGCGCTAATCAATACTCAAAAACAATCAGTAGTCAGTAGTCAGTAGTCAAGAGCAAAAATTATCGTTACCCAAACTTCATACCTTTATGACTTGTTGTTACCCATATTTTTGCAACAGTCACAATAATTAATAATTCATAATTACAATTAGTAGTAGCTCCTGTACTCTCCATTCTCTTGTTGACCACCAAATTTTTTGATGAGTGTGTGCCCTAGTGTACAGTGTCTTTAACTAGAAATTATGAATTAGTAATTATTCTTTTGGGAATTCCTTTAACCACGATTTAACTCTCCAACTTATTGAAGAAGTTGGGGAGGTGGTCAGCAATTTTTGCTTAAGATTTCTTTGGGATTCTCTTAAGCACTGATCAAAAAGTTACTTTTCTAAACGAACTGCGTACCACTGTAAATATTTCCCAGGACCAATATCTAATTCGCAGCTAGTGTCAATTAAATATTGGGCTTGAGTTTCCACAGTATCAAACTTTTGCAAGTCAGGCGGTAAATCTTGAGTTATGAGTTGTTGAAGAGTTGTTTTGAGCTTTTCTAATAGCTCTGATGGTGTCATAAATTGTTCTGGTTGATTTGTTTCTAGAACAACAAAATTATCCTGCTGGTACATTAATGAGTCTGGCATTTTAAAGATTTAGCGAATGTCAATAGGTTTGGATGATTTTTGTAGGAACTTTTGCTTGTTTGTGTAGTCAACTTGAGTTCTGGGCAGTTTATGGCTAGACCAAAATGGTTATGAAGTCACTTGAAAATAAAGTTTTGCTGTAAACTTTTATCTCAATCTTATGTAATTATACTAAACCTCAGCAAGCCTTGTCGGATAGACTAAATAAATTTCAGTCAGGTGATATTACTATTTAGTATTAGCTATCTTCTGAGGGTACTTTGGCAATTGCTTTGCCCTGTCTCACTAGGTTTCTAAACTATCTACATAAATAAATAATTAGGGTGTGTATTTGTAATTCTCAAAAAAATCGTAATTTGACTTTAACAATAGGGAAAGATAAAAGTAACATTTCCTCCCATAACCATCGTTGAACAAAAAGGTAGCAATTGCCTTCGTGTTCCAATTACAGATTGTCTATGCAACTTATTTATCTACCGCTTGCTTGGCCCAACAACATTAGGCAGTCCATTGTCAAAAAACAGTTGATTGTAAAGCTAGACACACCTTTGCCGCAAATCCTGGCATTGATGAAAATAGCGATCGCCCCCATGCGATTGAGTTGTACAGCCATTTTCAGGATAGTTCCACAAGTGGAAGGCAACTCATGTCAGGCATAAGCCCATTTTCTGTTTCTAAGCAACCACCACTGATTTTAGTGGCTGATGATGACAAGACCATCCGAGTATTGTTGCGTAAAACGATGGAACAAGAAGGTTATCGAGTAGTCGAGGTCAATGATGGTAAGCAATGTTTAGATGCTTACGAGACTATCAAACCGGATATAGTTTTGCTAGATGCTGTAATGCCTGTGATGGATGGCTTTACCTGCTGTAAGCAATTGCTCCAGATTGCCAGGAATAATTTAATATCAGCCCTTGCAAACTTTGATAATGACTCGACTCTTAACAATACGGTCATCTCCAAGATATGGGAGCGTACTCCCATCTTGATGATCACATCCTTGGACGATGAGGAATCTGTAAACCGTGCTTTTGACGCCGGGGCTACTGATTATGTGACTAAACCAATTCACTGGCCTGTATTGCGCCAGCGGTTGCGCCGACTGCTACAGCAAGCACAAGTATACAAACAGTTAGAGGCGGCAAACGAAGCTTTGTATCACCTTGCCAATGTAGATGGCTTAACTGAGTTGGCTAATCGTCGTCGCTTTGACGATTATCTCAATACTCAATGGATTAATCTCGCACAAGAGGGATTTCCCTTGTCAATGATTTTGTGTGATATCGACTTTTTTAAATTTTATAATGATAAATACGGCCATCCGGCAGGAGATGTATGTTTACAAAAGGTGGGTGCTGTCTTAAGCCTTAAGGCACAAAAACATCAGGATTTAGTAGCGCGTTATGGTGGCGAAGAATTTGCTGTGATTATGCCATATACACCTGCATCTGGCGCACTTCACGTTGCCGCCGTGATCCAAGCGGGAATTAAAGATTTGCAAATTGTTCATGACGGTTCTGCGGTAAGTCAGCACATCACTCTCAGTATGGGCGTGGCAACTGTTGTCCCGACTTGGGAGTCTTCGCCTTCAGAGTTGATTGTGCTGGCAGATAAAGCACTCTACCAAGCAAAGGCTGGGGGACGCGATCGCTTTATCTCAAGTTCTTAATTGTCATTAGTCATTAGTCATTGGTCATTTGTCAATACCCAATTACCTAAGAAGGATAAACTGGCAGTGTGAAGTGAAACCATGCTCCGTTATTGGGGGCAGAATCCACCCAAATTTGGCCATAATGTGCCAGGACGATGCGTTGGCATAGACAAAGGCCAATGCCGTAACCTTCTGTACCTTCATCCCGTTGCAGGCGGAAGTGGTTTTCAAAGATGCGATCGCGATTCTCTACAGGAATACCAGGCCCAGTATCGCCAATACTAAACTGAACTTTTTGGGTAGTGCGGTGCAATCCGGCGATGCTAATCTTGCCACCTTCTGGGGTGTATTTGATGGCATTATCCAATAGATTTACTAGCACTTGCCGGATGCGTTCTGGGTCAGCATATACATAAGGTAAGTCGTTGGGAATATCTGTTTCGACCTCTTGGGATTTGGCGGTGTAGCGATCGCACAATTCTTCTAGTACATCTAAGCACAGTTTACCTAGCTGTACTTTTTGTGGTAAGATAGGAAACTCCGTATCTTTGCCACGACCTACCTGCAAAAGGTCGGCAATCATCCGATCGATAACCTTAGTTTGATTCCGGGCTTGTTTTAATAGATGCGCCGTCAAGGATGGTTTGAGGCGCTGAAATTGGCCTGTCTCTAAATTGTAGTTAGATTGGAGAGTTTCGATGGCGATCGCGGCAGCAGTTAGAGGATTGCGGAGATCGTGTGCCAGCATCGCAATCACCCGATCTTTAAACTGTAGCTGCTCTTGGAGGTTATCTTTTTCTTGTTTTAAGCGAAAAATTTCGTCTGAGAGTCGGATGAGTTCGGCAGAAACAGCAACTGAACGAATAGTGGATTTGGGTGATGTTACTCTAGCAGTATCGTCTATCCGTTCTTGTAAGTCTTCCTGTAATTTCAAATAGGCGTCTACAGCGGCTTGCCAGCGAGGCCACCAGTTTTTCAATTGCGCTATGATATTACTCCCAGCCAAAACCTGTCGTGGTTCCGGGTGAATTTTGATTAAAGCTGGCGTTGCTACCAATTTAAAGTGTTCTGCTAAGTAAGGTTGTTGTCCAACATCAATAGTTTGAAGTTCAAAACTATACTCAGCCTGTAATTCTTTTAAGTAAGCACGAATTCGCTGCACCTGTTGACGGGACTTGGGGCGTCCATCGACAAACAGTAACAGCTGGAGTGGAGCCTCAGAATAAATAGGCTGATCCTGGGAAACTTGCATGTAATCGTGTTTCAGCACTGGTAACAACCCGGTGACGCTTTACAGAAAGTAAAAAGGACTGACGGTTGTCGATGGTCGTTGTTTTTTCTTCTTAATATCTATTTTAGATTTTCATATTCCTATCCGATCTGCGTTTTTGACATCAGACATATCTGATTCAGCCTTTTACTACCGTTTGGTTAACTTTATCTCCAAGAAACACCCAAGCCCCTTGAATATAAGTCTTAATTTGCCCTGAATCAAAAATTATTGCCAGAGCCAGCAGGTGAAAGGCTTAGTAGTATGTCAAATCGGCTAGTGCAGCACCATATCAAGTTGAGCAGATCGCCCAAGAAAACACAGATGCTAATTGTATCTAATCTATCAGGAAGCTGTTAACTGTTCAGACCAAGTTTGTAGAGTTTTTTTCAACCGCCAGTGCATTTGATGAAGTATCTTTTTCGCCTCAAGCCAATCATTAACTAGGATTGGGAAAAACAGCCATAGATAACTATGTACTACTTCTATAACTTGCGAAGCGCACCTTCCAGCCTTCCTAAAATAACCACAGCCCTATCCCAGAATAACAGGGGATGGGTTGATTGAGGGAAAGTTTTGGATAACATAGAAGCGATGCCTACAACGGTAAACTACGCACTTTTAGACGAAGCACTCACTGCTTTCGAGGCTGTCAAGAAACCCTTGACTACAGCACAAGTAACACTTTCTCCAGAAAATCAATTTAGAAATACTAGGGAAACTGCTGCGACACTTGACTGCTTTACCTATTTACCCCAGTCGCCAAGAATAACGAACTTACGCCAATTTCCTGGAATTGTTTGACACTGGCATTTTCCAGAGATTCCCTTACTCACCTTACCATCGTTAGATGAATAATTTCCAGAATCGATTGTTAGGCAGTGTTAGTTAACTTGATCTATTCCCCTCTTTGGGTGAGGCTAAGGGGGGCTTTATTCCTAGTCTATCACTTCAGTTGTTTGGCGTAGGCAATGCCTGCCGTAGGCATCGCATTACAACTAGTGCATCTGGAAGTAGATTCCAGCTTTTGCTCGCTAAACTGTTTTTTGACCAGTTATCAATCAGTTATCTGCTCTACAACTTGGATGTTTAGATAACTATCTGAAAAATTAGTTCACAATCAAGTATCGATCGGTTTGTAGTCGGTGGCTCGATTCCTCATCTAAAGACTAAAGTCCTTACTACGAACTTTCAACTCATAAAACTCTTATCTAGCAAGGATTTCAGATTTATTTATGTTTTTTCTCAAAAATGTTAGTTTTTCAGAATTTTAGGGAACTCTATAAATAAGCATAGGAATTATCAAAACCTAATGGCTGTAAAACGAAGACAATACGGTAGCTTTTGCTACCGTTTACTCATTTTTGGAGATATCATCACTAACATAGACATTTAGGAAGAAGACGTAGTAAGTCGGTAGTGTCTTTTGGTGATTATAGAGAGTCAGAGGAGAGCAGGGGAATAAAGGAGAATAACCATGTCCCATGCCCCATTCCCATTTAATGGACAGTCTGCGCTAGGGTAGGAATTGAAACTCAATGTGTGATTTCCTGTGCTTCCCTGTAAACGTCCAGCTGTATTTCTAATTTGGGCTGTTATACTCACTTCGTTAACAGCCTGTGCTAATAGTCCAGTCGCCAAAAACCTTGAGCAATCTTTGGCGGCAGATCCGAAACTACAAAGCGATCAAGTTGTCTTTGGAGAATCCCCAGGTAATCAACCGCAAGCACAGCAAAATGAATCAGCCGTTCAGCTACCATCTGATTTTCCTAAAGATATCCCCTTATATTCCAATGCCAAACTACAGGAAGTTACACCTGCTAGCGGCTCAGAAAACAAAATCTCAACTCGTTGGTTAAGTTCTGACCCCAGTAATTTTATTGCTAGTTTTTATCGCAGCCAGTTTCAAACAAATAACTGGCAGATTTTACAACAGCCGACAGATGATACAGGAGGAGCTTTTGAGGCACGTCGCAACGATTTGCTGTTGAAGATTTCCATTCAGCCCAAATCAGTTACTAACGCCACACCTAATCAACCCCAAACAGCCACTGAATTACTGATTGATTACGTACCGAATAGTACTGTAACAGCACAACCTACTTCAACTACAAATCCTAACGAAACTGCTAACGCCGTTCCTCAACCGGGAAATTCACAGTTCATTGGCCCAATACCACCCGCAAACTTGGCAGCACAGCCACCAAGCACAGCTAATAACCAAACAATCCCTACAGCCACCCCTAAATCTCAGGTATTCAACGATCTGAATAAGGCACCACAAGAATGGCGGCAACATATCCAAGACTTGGCTGCATTAGGTGTTTTATCTATAGAAGCAAAGACAACTAAGAGCAACTCCACGACCACAACTAATCAGTTTGAACCCGGTAAAATCGTTACACATCGAGAATATGCCCGTTGGTTAATTGCTGCTAACAATGCTGTATATACCAACAATCCAGCTAAACAGATTCGTTTGGCATCAGAAAGTACTCAACCAGCTTTTAGTGATGTGTCAGCAAAAGACCCTGATTTCCCAGCAATTCAGGGATTAGCCGAAGCTGGGTTAATTCCCAGTCCTTTGTCTGGAGATTCTACAGTAGTTTTGTTTCGTCCTGATGCACCTCTAACGCGGGAACAGTTGCTGCTGTGGAAATTACCCTTAGATACTCGCCAAGCTTTACCCTCTGCTAACTTAGATGCGGTCAAACAAACCTGGGGTTTCCAAGACGCAGCGAAAATTGACTCTAAGGCTTTAAGAGCAGTGTTGGCTGATTATCAGAATGGCGAACAATCGAATATTCGCCGGGTGTTTGGTTATACGACTCTGTTTCAACCCAAAAAACCAGTAACTCGTGCTGAGGCTGCTACGGCTTTGTGGTATTTCGGCAGTCAGGGTGAGGGTGTTTCGGCTACTGAGGCTTTGAAATTAAAGCAAAGTTAAAGCTGTGTCTACGACGATCTACCTGATCCTGATTTAGTTGCGGTTAGTCCACCATCAGCATAAAAGTGGGCAATTTTGCTCTTTAGTATACAAATTTTGCCATTTCTTTCTAATATATCTATTTTTCATCAAGAAAATGTAAATCTAAGTGTTTTAAGCGTTTTTACCTGTGTTTGATGAATTTTTGAGGCATAGTTAAGTGAAACAACATAAATTAACTCAATAGACGTACTTAGTTTTGAAGTAATCTCAAAAGAGTAAGTTGTCAGACTATCGCCCTTTCATTGCTTTTAAACAAGTTAAAAAGACCACAGGTAAAACAAATATGAAAAAACAAGCTGTAGCAGCAGGATTTGTTCTATTTTCTTTCATGTTGCCGACCAAAGTCTCAGCTGCGAGTTTTGATCGGCTTTATGTATTTGGTGATAGTCTTTCTGATACAGGCAATATATATAATGCTACGGGTAAAACATACCCTGCAAGCCCACCTAACTTTGATGGACGTTTTTCCGATGGGCCGATCTGGATAGATTATCTCGGAGATCAGCTAGGATTAAAGCCCACTTTATTGACTACTATTCCTTCCACACCTTCTACTCAAGGGATAAACTTCGCTTTCGGTGGTGCTAGCTCTGGTTTAGATAACGCTGTTGTTCCCAATCAAAATTTACCGGGAGTACTCAAACAAGTCCTTGGTTTTGCTGGAACTCTGCAAGCAAATAATCAAACTGCTGACCCAGATGCACTTTACACATTGTGGGGAGGTGCTAATGATTTCTTTTTTCTGAACCCGGAAGACTCAAAGACGCCAATCAGTAATATATCCCTGGCGTTGAATACTCTGGTAGGAGTTGGCGCAAAAAATATTTTGGTGTTTAACTTGCCAGATTTGGGACAGCTACCAGCAGCTAAAATCAACGGTCGCAACCCTACAACCCTCAGTAAATCGACTAGTGAGTTTAACTTGGGTTTAGCACAAACTGTGAACGCTTTGAATCAAAACCCAAATCTTAACATCATCTCTGTTGATACTTATTCTTTATTTAATCAGGCAAGTGCATTAGGTTTTACAAATGTAACCGAGTCTTGTCTATCTAAGCCAGATATATGTAAGCCAGGAGACAACAAGTTTCTCGTCTGGGACGGCTTCCACCCAACGACTGCTGCTCATAAGGAGATAGCAGACACTGCGCTGGCGGCGATTGAGGCTAAGTCTGTTCCTGAACCTGCGATCGACTGGGGAATTTTAGCCCTTGGTGCTTTTGGTGCGGTAGGAGTGCTGAAGCGTCAACAAAAAAGATCGGCAGGTCGGGTTATTGATGCACAATTGTCTCATACAACAGTTAAAAACTAAACTAACTGTATTGATGTGGGATTGCGATCGCTTATTTGAAATTATTGAAAAATTAGTTATGCACCATTCTCCTAGTGGTGTAGAAGCTGAGATTAACCAGTTGTTGATGCAACGATTTACGGCGCTGGGTACGGAAGTCTGGTGGGTAGCGTGCTACGTGTTTGGCGTTTCCTACACAAAATACCCACGGTTATGAAATTGCTCATTTAGGAGCGATCGCTAATTGTATGAATTTGTTAAAAGCTTTCTGCGAAAGTGAGTTTGGGTGATATTTTCAGGCTTTTACTGGAAGGAGCGATCGCATATCAACCCAAAATAGCCAGAAAAAGGTTTTGCAAAGTCTGAAGGTCTGGTTCCTCAAGTCGTCCTAACTTTTTAATCACTAGCCCTTTATCTATAGTAGTCAAAACTGGTTTAATAATTGAAGGCTTGAGAAGACCAGCCACTCACCATCCAGCAATTGTGATTTCACCAAAGGAAGTTGCTGGATTTGCTTGACTGGTAATCGCTATCAATATTAAATCCGAACGCTCACGTTGATAACTATTAGAACTTACAACTACTGCTGGACGTTTTTTAGTAGTAGTTTGGTCAGTAAAGGGAAACGGCACTAAAATAACATCACCAAATTCATAGTTTGTCATATTCTGCATCATCAGGGTTATCCCAGATTTTGAGCAGAACTGGTTCAGAAAGTTTTGCTGCTGCAAAGGTAAGGCTATGATCTGCACTTTGCCGATCCAAAGAATCAATAAAATCTTCAACTAGCAAAACTTTTTCGGGAGGTAGCTGGCGAATTTTTTGAAGTAACCTTTGCTCTGAAATGCTATCAGCCTGCATTATTTAGATTCTCCTAACCTTGCTTGTATTAGTTGCTTTATGCATTCATTATAGTTTTTGGTTATCTCTAGCGATGAAGGCGATCGCTAATTGTATCGATTTGTTAAAAGCTTTCTGTGAAACTGAGTTTGAGTGATGTGTTGAGGCTTTCACTCGAAGAGCGATCGCATATCAACCTAAAATAGCGTGAATTTTTCTGGTTGTCGAAAATGCGCGATCGCTGTCCGTTTGAGGAGATAATAACTGCTCAAAAGTTGCTTATCTAGGGTATCTGAAGAAATTTAAATTAGCTTTCATTTACAGAAAACGCATAGTTACCATCTGGAAATCGGATAACTGGAATCCAGAAAGGTACTTCATACCAACCCTTATCCTGGCTACCAATATTTCGAGTCATTAGTAATGCTGGATAATTAGGGTTAATGTTGTATGGAGCATTCCTATTATGAGGAGGTAACACAGCGCCTACTTGATCGTCTCTATCTTGGCTTCTTCCAATATCGGCTTTGCGATTCACAATAATTAATGAACCAGTGTTTTGATATCTAGATTGATCTTGCAGGGTAGAAACGGCTTGCCTAATCAAATCATCATTCCAAGTACGACTTGATCCAGGTGTTTGGTACTGAAAAGACAAAATCTCTAAAATATCATCAATTGTTACTCCATATGGTTGTTGCAAATTAGAATATTTAACGGTAGACAGTAAATTCTCAAGCTCTTGGGTTTGATTACGCAAAATATCAGGATCTGATATTGGCAATAAAGGGAAATACTACCTTCTTCCTTGATAAGTTAATAGAGTAACCGTATTTTCATTTAATACATTGCGGCGAGTCGGTCTAATTCCTCTTCACATCAAAGGAATAAGCTGAATAGGTAAATGAGTTGCTTGGCACTGTTCTCTAACTAAATTATCGCTGATATGAATATCAACAAATCTTTGAGCTAAATGAGTTGGCAAGTAAATACGAATAGCTGGTAATTCATTTTGACGATATCCATACATTCTTGCATGTTGCAAAACTGTATCCATTTGTGGTTGTTGAGCGTCTCTACCATAGTAAGTAACTAGAAGATTCTTAACAGTGACACCCCGACTTAGTTTTGTACCACCTATATAAAGGGTATGTTTTCGTGTTATAAATCCAATTCTTTCACCAGTATCAGAGTTAATTTTTATGACTTATGTAGAGGTAATTCACCTTGTTGCTTCTGCTAAATCACTTAAAATCTCAGTAAATTATATAATGATTAATACTTAGATTACCAAGTAAAAGATTTAGAATTAAAAGTTATTTGTCTTTGTAATATAATATTTCTTGTAAAATTCATATTGCTTACAGGATCAAAAATAATACTAAACTTTGGAACATCTTCCAAACTACTTACTACGACAAGAGCATAATCCTTTTTATATTCCTGCGCTTTCAAAAATTCCTTATTTGTTAATCTTACACTACCATAATTAGATTTAATGCCTTTTATTTCAGCTAAAAATGCTTTTTGTAAAACATCTACTTGAAAATCGTAGCCATCTCCAAACGTTCGGGCATCTTCTAAAAAACCATCTTTAAATTCCTGGATACTTTGATAATTTTTTATAAAAAACAGTTCTGCTGCTTTCCCAGTATCTTGTAATTGCTTAAATTTGCTCTTTAAAATAGGGCTTACAGGTTTCGCATTTATAGTGTTTATACTACTGAGTTTTTTATCTAAGTAGAGTTTGATAATATTTGCATAACATTTATAATCTTCTGAACCAAAAAGGGAATCAATTAGTATTTTTCGATGAATATATGTATTTCCCTTTTGCCACCATCCTTTTCTTGCATTATTAAAAAAAGGATCAAATAAATCTTGTCTATTTTTTATTGTCCCTACAGTTTTAGCAATACCAGTGTTTACAAGATAAAGAAAAAACTCTTGCTTAGTTTTAAAACCAAATTCTCTAACAAAATCCATATCAAATTTAGCTAAACCATATCCAATTAAATTAAGAATTTCATAATTTTCATGTTTGTTATTATTGGCTCGATTCATAAACTTGACTATTAACTTAAAATAATAAAGTAATAATTTGAATATCAACGATTACACTATATCAAATAGTATCTATAACTGCGGAAAAAAGAACATACCCAGCATCCGTAAATTTTCTTGCAATATAATCAACTACTGTTAATTTACGCTTATTCTTACTTTTGTTAGAACAAGGTGTCCATAGAATACCTTGCACATTTTCCAAAAGGATTGCTTTCGGTGCTAGTTGTAAAGAACATTCAATAAAGTATTCAACGAGTTGATTATACGTATTGTTAGTATACCAATTACTTCGATTAGATTGTGAAAACCCTTGACAGGGAGTTCCACCAATAACAAGATCCACACCGTCTGCTTTTTTTACAGCTTCGTCTACAACTTGAAAATCTTGTTTTTTAGTTAAATCTATAGGAGTAAAATCTGAAGAAATACAGTCTTCAATACGGTTGGTTGAGTTATTGTAAAATGTTTGATAATTAGTTTCGAGGCTTTTTAAATATATTGGGTTAATTTCAGCAGAATTAATAATTCTAAATCCTTGTTTTTGCTCCCCAGCCATCATAAATCCAACACCCATTCCGCCGGCTCCAGCAAAAAGCTCCACGACACGCACATCATTTCTTGATGCTGTAAGCGCACCATGTAAAGGAGTAGTTTCAGACAAAACAGATGAAGAAATATTAAGCTCTTCATCTTGCTCTTTAGATAATTTTATGTTTGCTCTGTAACGAACCCTTGAACCTGGATTACAAGCTGGCTTTATCATGAAATATTTTATGTCAAAGAATTCAATTATAAGATGGTCTTTGTTTGGATTGAATATACGTACCAAAATTGACACTAGTATCAAAGATTATAGCATCACTACTTATTTACGATAATTTTTAAGATTGTCCCTTAATTTTTGATGTACGCGTTGGCGTAGCCTGGCGCAGGCATCGCACCAGAAAGGAATCACAGTTTGTCCCTGACAAAATACCTCTAATGCCGCTTGCTTGTCAAACTCTAACAGTTGCAAAGGTTGTTCAGGCGATCGCCCAGTGGCAGTTTCAGGTAAAACAAGGGTGTGATCGCATTCATAGATTTGGCAATGCCTGGTTTGGGCTACGCTAACGCATTTGTTATTTTGGCGATCGCGCTTTTGAGGAAACATTAAGCAACACCCACCCAATGTAAATTGCCATCTAATCGAGGGGGAAGTTCTGGTGTAATATTGAATTTTGAATTGTTATAATGCTGGCTGTTCGTCACAGTTTTCGATGTAACGACGTAAAACAGAGTTGATTAAGGTTTTATATTCTCCGCTTTGAGCTTGAAACCACTCTAATATATCTGGCTCAATCTGTACCAATTGCTGTGCTTGAGGTGCCGGAACTCGGAGAGTAGCTTTCTGAAAAAACTCTTCTGTCAATGGTGGAATGTCAGAGTAGTCAATTTCTTCATCGTTCATTGACTCCAATGCTGTCCAGTTAGTACGAGAGGTATTTCTCAAGTCTTTGTCGCTCATACCGATTTGCCCTTCGTGCTGAAATGATCCGAATCACATTATTTTTGCGTTCTGTCCAAACTACAACGGCTACACCGTTGCCGAGGAAACCTATACCGAACCAACGGTCTTCTCCGTAATCAAAACGATCATCTAACTCAATTAGCATTGGACTTTCAAACATCTCAGGAACATCGGCGAAATCAATCTCATGTTTGCGAAGATTCTCTAAATTTTTCGCCTCATCCCACTCAAACTGCATGAAAATTGAGACACGCTAATTGAATCATCTCTATTATCCTGCATAATATCCCAATACGCTCGGTGTTAGAGATAAAAACCTGATTTTTGCGTTGGTTGGGTTGAGCGATAACGTAGGCGCAATAATTTTGTGCCTGCGGTAGTCTACGCCAACGCATTTATAGATTTAGCGATCGCAATTGCTATTTCGGGGTACGCAATTGCTATTTCGGAGTACGCAATTGCTATTTCGGAGTACGCAATTGCTATTTCGGGGTATGCAATTGCTATTTCGG
>NZ_JABXKO010000003.1:0-4020 GCF_017114965.1 Nostoc sp. JL31 | reverse complement strand
TCAATCAATTGTAGTGATCGCTTTTTTCTATACTTAGTTGAGCAGATCCAAACATGGCAGGCTTTTTGCGCTTTCCTACCCGTCGAACTCACGTTGTTTTTAGGTGTGACTGGGCGGCATCTGGATCGAGGATAAGACGTTGGGAGGCAGCATCTAAGTGAACGATGATACTAGTAAAAGCCTGGGCTAGTGTATCGTGGATTTCTCTAGCCATACGGTTGCGCTCTTGTAGAATTGATGATTTTTCAGCACGTTGGCGTTCCCGTAGTGCAGCGTTGCGCTGTTCGCTAATATCTGCAATCAGACCATAGTATCCTTTGACTTGAGCGTGGCGATCAAAATCGGGAATGGAGGTGACAGCAATATACTTTTTACCTATCGGCAAAGGGACTTCGCCTCATAGGTTGTAATTTGTCCTGCTAGGGCTTGATTAATGTACGGTTCAATAATTTGATAAGCTGTCTCACTCATGACTTCCCAAACCTGCTTACCCAGAATTTTATCTCGACTATAGCCATACCAATCTTCATAGGTGCGGTTGACAAATCGATAATGTTTATCTGTGTCTATATAACAGATACAAACGGGGAGAGCGTCGGTAATCAATCGTAATTCTTGTTCTCGATGGCGCAGTGCGGCTTCGCTTGCTTGTAAAGCCGCCGTTAGTTGGGCTACTTGTTGCTCTAAGGTGCGGTTGTAATCGGCTAACAGTTGCTCTGCTTGCTTGCGTTCTGTAATGTCTTGAAAAGCTGAGATTGCATAAATCACATTGCCCTGTTCGTCAAAAACTGGAGTTCCCCACCCTTCAACTGGAATGATTGCATTGTTTTGGCGAATTTCTAAATCGTCAATTCTGGTGCGATCACCTTTCAACGCCTGCATCACTGGCAAGTTCTCAATGGGATATGGTTGCTCTGTCCCGGCTAGATAAAGTTGATAAATTTCTGCAAGTTGCTCTGGTGTCGCATCAGGAATAATCCCTTTGCCCAATAGTTGAATTACCTGTTGATTGGCGTAGCAAGGGCGACCCAGTGCATCCACAACTCCAATTCCTACCGGCACCGCTTCCAGGAATTGAGCCATCTGACTTTCGCTAGCGCGTAACTTGGAGTAGAGTTTGGCATTTTGAATGGCGATCGCTGCTTTTGCTTTTTGACCTGCGATTAAATTTAATCGCGCAATTTCATTGCGTCCGGATTGCTCGGTAATCAGCTCAATCCCATGATTGAGATGATCGACAATTTCAAATATTCGTTCTGATAGTTGCTCTGGCAAGGTTTTTTCGAGGAGATTATGCCCAATTTGTAAATGAACAACTTGTTTGTGCGCCTCATCAATTAAAGCATAAGCTGCTTGCTGTACGCGATCGTGCAGAAACTTATGCTCTTTAATTAACAAGTTTTCATCTAATTCAGATAGGGGTTGAATTAATCCATTTTGTAAAGCTGCGAGTAAATCCAGAAAAACTAATTGAGGTGATTTATCACAAACAATCGATAAAACATCTAAATCAAATTCAGCTCCAATACAAGCCGCTAATCGGATAATTTGCTGTGTGGACTTTGGTAGTTTATTCAACTTTACCAACATTAATTCTACAACATTATCGGTAATATTTTGGGCTTGTATTCGAGCAATATTCCATTGCCATCCCCCTACCCCCCTCTGTCCCCCCTTACCAAGGGGGGATGGGGATTGAGGGAGGTCAAAGGTCAACAAATTTTCGCTATACAGCATTCTCAAAAATTCATTGACAAAGAAAGGATTGCCCTCAGTTTTACGCAGCACTAACTCAGCCAAAGAATGAACATTGTCAGTATTTTGATGTAGCGTCTCGGCAATTAACTGATTCAACAGTTCCAGCGTTAAGGGTGTCAGGATAATTTCTTGAAAAACTACTCCTTGTTTTCGCAGTCTTTCTAGCATTAACGCCAGTGGATGCGTTGAATTTACCTCATTATCTCGATATGCTCCAATTAAAAATAGAGATTGGATTTGCTCATCTAGCAGCATCAACTCGATTAACTTCAGCGTTGCTGAGTCTATCCACTGCAAATCATCTAGAAAAATAACTAGGGGATGTGACTTGTCACAAAACACCCGTACAAACGATTGAAAGATCCGATTGAAGCGATTTTGAGCTTCAGTTGCGCCAACTTCCGGCGCAGGTGGCTGCTTGCCAATAATTAACTCAACTTCTGGGATGACATCAATAATGATTTGTCCGTTGGTTCCTAAAGCTGCAAGCAGACGCGATCGCCACTGTTGTACTTGTTCGTCTGCTTCACCAAGCAATTGCTGCATCAATTTTTGCAGAGCATCTGCGATCGCACTGTAGGGAATATTACGCTGAAATTGATCGAACTTCCCAGAGATAAAATAGCCCCGCTTTTGGGTGATTGGTTTATAAATTTCCTGCACTAACGCTGATTTCCCAATTCCAGCATAGCCAGATACCAACATCATTTCGACTGGGAATGTTGAGTTGCTATTTTGTTCCTGTTCTGAAATATTTTCTGCATGATTTCGTGAAGCAGCAACGCGCTCAAAAGTTGCTACTAACATTGCAACTTCTTTGTCTCTTCCATAGAGTTTTTGAGGTATTTGAAACCGATCTCGAATATCTTGCAGACCCAGTTGAATATTATCAATTTCACCAACTTCTGTTAATTGTTCGGCACAAATTTCTAAATCCGCTTTGATTCCCCAAGCACTTTGATAGCGATCCTCGGCATTTTTTGCCATCAGTTTCATAATTATATTTGAAACTGCTTTGGCAATTGTTACATTCAATTCATGAGGTGGAGGTGGCTGTTTAGCAATATGACAATGCACTAGTTCAAGGATGTCCGTTGTGGGAAACGGCAGTTGTCCGGTTAGCAGTTCGTAAAAGGTGACACCCAGCGAATAGAAATCAGTGCGGTAATCGAGCAAACGATTCATTCTCCCGGTTTGTTCTGGAGACAGATAGAGGAGAGTTCCTTCTAAAGCATAGTGGCTTTTGAAAGTTGGATTCGTGCGGTTAAAGCGGGTGGCAATCCCAAAGTCAATGATTTTTACAACACCCCTATGTGGATTGAGGACAATGTTGCCAGGGTTGATGTCCTTATGAATCACATTAGCTGCATGGATTCTGCCTAAAATGTCTGTGATGTCAATGGCAAGCCGGAGGAAAGTAGATAAGGGCATGGGGGAGAATGTCTCTGGACACTTGTGCATCCATTGTTCTAAAGACTCTCCACCAAAGTCTTCTAGTAAAATTACAAGCGTGCGTTGATATTCCTGCTGGCTGTATGCCTTGATGACTCCTTGCAGATTGAGGGAGCGGGTAATTTCATATTCTTGTTTGTAGCGAGTCAGTTCTTGGGTAGAGGGATAATCAAGCTTTAGCATCTTGACTATAGCAGTCCTAAATCATTTATGAGAAAACACCATACTCATGAAGTTTGGAGAAGTCAAAAATTTGACAATGAATGGATAGCTCAAATAACGCCTTGACTACGGTAAAAGAATGACAGAAAAAATAAAACTCTCTAATTAACCGTTTTGCTTGCAGCCAAATATCTTCTACAGGATTTTGTTGTGGTGCATTTGGGGCAAACCTCAAGCAGGTAATCCACCATTGTTCTTTTTCCAATTCACGATTTAATGAATCTAGATAATTTTGAATTTCTTGTGAACGATGATAACTTGCACCATCCCAAACTATTAAAAGTTTGGCTAATGGTCGTTGTTGACGGAGATATTCTAAAAAATTAATTGTGTTTTTAGAGTTACCTTTTTCTGCTGCATAGGTGATAAATTCCTTGGTTTTATAATCTAATGCACCAAAATATGTTTGTTTAACACGAGCATTAACTACTGGTATTGTCACTCGTTCATTAGTTTTTCCCCAGACATAACCTATTATGTCTCCCCAGAGTAAATGACATTCATCTACCATGAACACAACTAGCTCTCCTGATTAGACCTATCCTTAATATAAGCTTTGTGGGATAATCAAACAATAATTAAAAAATA
>NZ_JABXKO010000122.1:0-140282 GCF_017114965.1 Nostoc sp. JL31 | reverse complement strand
ACGCACGGATCTAACTGAGAGGTGCGGGGAATAATATCCCCCATCGACTCAACCAAAAATGGCAATGGTGATAGTAAGCAATCGCTAGAATGAAGCTTATATTCCTGAATTAAAGTTTCAACTATGATAGCCTCACCCCAACAAAATTACGTCACCGTTGAAGAATACCTCCAAATGGAGGAACAGAGCGATATCAAGCATGAATATATAGACGGCTACATCTACGCAATGGCCGGAGCGCTTGATCCACACGTTACCATTGCTGGAAACTTGTTTGCTCTCCTCCGTAATTATATGCGCGGCTCTGGTTGTCGTGTTTACATCGCTGACATGAAAGCGCGAATCGAATCTCTGAATCGCTTTTATTATCCCGATGTGATGGTTACTTGCGATCGACGAGATCGAGAAACCCCAGGTTATAAAAGATTTCCCTGTTTAATTGTCGAAGTTTTATCTAATTCTACCGAAGCCTTTGACCGGGGCGACAAATTCGCCGATTATCAAACACTCGAAAGTCTGCAAGAATATGTTTTAATTAATATAAAACGTCAGCGAGTTGAGTGTTTTCGACGCAATGAGCAAGGGTTATGGGTTTTACAATCTTACACAGCAGAGCATCAATCATTTCGACTCAATAGTGTGGATTTTGAGGAAACAATGGCAGCACTCTACGAAGATGTAGTTTTTGAATAATCAATTATTATAGGGTATTCGACACAATATTTAGTAAACTATATAACTGATAAGCCTTGAAGGCTTCCTAACCAGGTGGAAGCGTTAATGAAAGCAGGCACAATTGATTAAAAAAAAGTTATGGCGCTCATAGTTCAGAAATACGGTGGTACATCTGTCGGTTCAGTCGAACGTATTCAAGCTGTTGCACAGCGTGTTTATAAAACTGTTAAAGCTGGAAACTCTATCGTCGTAGTGGTTTCGGCAATGGGCAAAACCACCGATGGACTCGTCAAACTAGCTACTGAAATTTCTCCAAATCCTAATCGCCGGGAAATGGATATGCTGCTTTCTACTGGCGAACAAGTAACGATTGCCTTACTCAGTATGGCTTTGCAGGAACTCGGACAACCCGCAATTTCCATGACTGGCGCTCAAGTAGGAATTGTTACCGAAGCCGAATACAGCCGCGCTCGAATTTTACATATTGAAACTACTCGCCTAAGTCGCCACATAAATGAAGGTAAAGTAGTTGTAGTAGCTGGCTTCCAAGGTATCTCTAGCGCTGGAGAGATGGAAATTACGACTTTGGGTCGTGGTGGTTCTGACACGTCAGCAGTGGCGATCGCAGCCGCATTAAGAGCGAATTTTTGCGAAATTTATACAGATGTTCCAGGTATTCTCACTACAGACCCTCGCTTGGTTGCCGAAGCTCAGTTGATGGATGCCATCACCTGCGATGAAATGTTGGAATTAGCTAGCTTAGGCGCAAAAGTGCTGCATCCCCGTGCTGTGGAAATTGCCCGTAACTATGGGGTTCCCCTTGTAGTTAGGTCTAGCTGGACGGATCAACCAGGAACTTGGGTGACATCAGCCAAACCCCAAGGGCGATCGCTAATTAATCTAGAAATTGCCCGTCCAGTGGATGCTGTAGAATTTGACACTGACCAAGCCAAGGTTGCTTTGTTGCGCGTACCCGACAAACCAGGCGTAGCAGCAAGGTTATTTGGCGAAATCTCTCGGCAAAAAGTAGATGTAGATTTGATTATTCAATCAGTTCATGAAGGTAACAGTAATGACATTGCCTTTACTGTCACCACGCCAATATTAAAACGGGCAGAAGCAGTAGCAACAGCGATCGCCCCAGCACTGAGAAGTCAATCTAACCCCAAGTTTGACGAAGCCGAGGTAATGGTAGAACATAACATTGCCAAAGTCAGCATCGCAGGCGCGGGAATGATTGGCCGTCCTGGTGTTGCTGCAAAGATGTTCGCCACATTAGCCGAAGCAGGCGTGAATATTCAAATGATCTCCACCAGCGAAGTGAAAGTAAGTTGCGTAGTCGATGCCGCAGAATGCGATCGCGCTGTCTTAGCACTCCGCACCGCCTTTGAAATTGAGGCAGGGGAGCAGGGGAGCAGGGGAGCAGGGGAGACGTGCATAGATTCCCCTCTGCCCAATTGTCCTCCTGTTCGCGGCGTTGCCCTCGATTTAAATCAAGCGCGTCTTGCTATTCGCCAATTGCCAGATCGTCCGGGGATGGCGGCGAAGTTGTTTGGATTATTAGCGCAACATAATATTAGTGTTGATATGATTATCCAATCTCAGCGCTGCCGGGTGATTGATGGTGTTCCCAGGCGAGATATTGCCTTTACAGTCTCGCGGCTCGATGGGGAAAGTGCCAAAAAAATGCTTACCCAAGTAGCAGCAGAGTTAGGATGGGGTGAGGTTGTTTTAGATAGTGCGATCGCTAAAGTGAGTATTGTCGGTGCAGGTATGGTTGGACAACCAGGTATTGCTGCGAAAATGTTTGAAGCTTTAGCCCAACACCAAATCAATATTCAAATGATTGCCACTTCAGAAATCAAAATTAGTTGTGTTGTGGCGCAAGAACAAGGTGTTAAAGCTTTGCAAGCCATTCATGCAGCCTTTGAACTGGCTGGTAGCGAGAAATTTGTCGTACCAGCGTAAAACCTGAATCAAAGAGCTTTCACCCTAAATCTCTCTCCCAAGCTTGGGCTACAGTGTACACACAACTCAAATTACCCCCCTTAATCCCCCCTTATAAAGGGGGGAAACAGAAATCTAGTTCCCTCCCCTTTATAAGGGGAGGGTTAGGGTGGGGTAAAACCTTGGTTACTCAGCTATTTCAGACTTGTGTATACACCGTAGCAACCTTGGGAGAGGGACTTTGCAATATACACGCGGTAGCAGCCCGCGCATCGATCTCATTTGAAGTTGCTTAATAAATAAATATTTATATTTTAAAATCAGTAGTAATAACACGTAAGCTATAATCGACCAATTTATCAGACTATAATTTTATATTGATGAATAGTCATTTACTAAATGGACATTATCAAATACTAAAAGTTCTCAATGATGGGGAAAAAGAGAAAACCTATCTAGTTGAAGATGTTAATCTTAATGGTGAAGAACTTGTAGTAAAGCAGTTATCTCTTCCCAATAGCAATCCTCAAGCTTTAACAATCTTACGCCGCTTGTTTGACAGTAAGGCAGCAACTTTAGAAAAACTCGGACAAGAACACGATAAAATTCAAAAGCTCATTGCTTCTTTTGAAGAAAATGAAGAATTTTATCTAGTCCAAGAATTCATACCTGGTAATCCTTTAACTGATGAAATTATCCAGGAAAAACTTCTAAAAGAAGACCAAGTAATTACTCTTTTGTTAGAGATATTAGAAACTTTGGTCATTATACATAGCTATGGCGTAATTCATCGGAATATTACACCAGCAAATATTATTCGTCGGACATCAGATAAAAAGTTAGTTTTGGTTAATTTGGGTACTTTTAATGAAGCCATCACTAATACTGTTGAAAATCTCGAATATATGCCTATAGAGCAAATTAACGGCAACCTCAAATACAACAGTGATATATATGCTTTAGGTATCGTTGCGATCGCAGCACTGAAAGCTTTACCTGCAAAGGAAATATCTAATTTGCGAAGTCAGAAAAATAAGCTGACAGGTGAAATACTTTGGCGCGATAAAAATCTCAAAGTTAACAGAAAATTAGCAAAAATTATTAATAAAATGGTGCGTTTTGACTATCGTAAGCGCTACCAGTATGCAACGGAAGTTTTAGATGACCTGAAAAAGTTAATCAATGTTGATGAAGATCGACAAAAACAGCATCAGAAAAAATTATTACTAGTTCTAGCAGGGATAGCTGGATGTATTACCCTTAGTGTTGCAGCGTGGCAATTGAGATCGCCAAAACTTGTGAGTGATGCTCAAAAGACATTATACCAAGAGGGAATAAATAAATATGAGTCAGGAAACTATGAAGGAGCAGTTGAAGATTTCAATCAAGCTATTAAATTAGATCCGCAAAACGCTTTGGCTTATAATAGGCGAGGCGATGCTTATTATCGATTAGGAGACTACGAGCAAGCACAAGCAGATTCTAGTCAAGCCATTTTACTCAATCCTCAAGATGCTAATGCCTATTTTGACCGAGGATTTGCTTTTTCGGCATTAGGCAAATACAAAGAAGCGATCGCGGATTATACTCAAGCAATTAAGTTAAATTCTAAAGATGCTTATGCTTACTATGGACGAGGATTAGCTCTTGCTCAATCGAAGGATAATAAAGGTGCAATTGAAGATTTTAGCAAAGCGATCGCTCTTAAACCCCAGTATACCGAAGCCTACTTGCAACGAGGTATTCTTCGCCGTCGCCTCAAACAAAGACTTGAAGCAATGCAAGATTTTGATAAAGTAATTAAGATTAATCCTAGTGATACCAAAGCTTATTATCAAAGGGGTTTAACTCAATCTATTAATAAACAAAAAGATGAAGCAATTAAAGATTACACAGATGCAATCAACATCAATCCCAAATACATAGAAGCTTATCTAAATCGTGGTGATATTTACAGCGATTTGGGAAATAATGTAGAAGCTACTGAAGATTACAATACTATTTTACAAATCGATCCTAAATTTATTGCTGCTTACATTCACAGAGGGATTCACCGCTTTTCTTTTGGAAATTATAAAGGTGCTATTGAAGATTACACCGCAGCACTAAAACTAGATACTAATAATGTAGCAGCTTACAACAACCGTGGTAACGCCTATCTTGAACTGGGAAATAAAAAAGCTGCAAATCAGGATTATTCACGAGCGATCGCAATTAATGCTAACAATGCCTTAGCCTATTATAACCGGGGTGTGATTCGCACTAAGCAGAAAAATAAACCGGGTGCGATCGCAGATTTCAAAAAAGCTGCAAAACTATTCAAACAGCAAGGTGAACAAGATAGTTATCAAGATGCACAGCGGGAAATTGCAATTCTGCAAAATAATTCAGCGCCAGTGGCAACTACTCGCCCTAAATCTGGGAAAATAGAAAAAAATTGAGTTACCACTCAATATAGTGTTGACTATCAACAGTCAAAACTCTTAGAAAGTGATTGTGCTATTTAAATGTATTTTACTTTACAAATTTACGACTAGTACTTTATCAAACTAGTTTTGATGGTTTGTAGTAAGCGCTTTAGTGCTTATAAAACAAGGACTAAAGTCCTGATTAATTACCATGAGTCACAGTATTTTATTACGACTCAATTAGGATTGCTATATGCTAATTCTGCTGACTTTTCATCCAGATAACCTGGAAATCTTCACCCATAGAGATGTCGATACGGTATTGAAAAGAATTGATAGTTCTCACAATATTTGGTTGCGTTGTATTCACTTCCGCGATCGCACTGGAACAGCCAAAATCATCAAGCACTTTAGACTCAATCCATCTCGTGTTAACATGATTTTCAACCATTCCCCTGTAGGAATTGATGAAGACGTAGAAGATTGTTTATTTGACAGCTATGAAATCCTAAGTTCTCAAATAAAAAATAATGAGTTTGAGGTTGTGCGTGGCAACATTGTGGTTGGAAATAATTTCATTATCACTTTTGAAATCACTGAACTCAAAATCTTAACTATTTTAGCTAATAATCTCCAAAAACGAACTCTAGATATTCCAAAATTGGGAATTGACTATCTTTTTTATCTCATATTTAAAGATATTTTGAATAACTACGAAACTGTATTTACCTATATTTCTAGAAAACTTGATGATTTAGAAGATGAAGTTTTAGACAATTCTGGTGATGAATCAACGTACCAAAAAATTGCCACAATGAGGCAATCTACTCGTTCTGGACGCCGTAATTTTCAAAGCATCAAGTTACTTATGGCTATTATGGATAATGAAGATTTCCAATGGATCGGTCAGCCAGTAAAAGAACTATTCAATCAAGAATTGGTTCATCACGTTGATAAACTCTGGCAAGAATATCAAGCGATAAGAGCCTGGATGTCAGAATTAATGGAAATTCAACGCGATAATATTGCTAGTAAAACAGGCGAACGAATTAATCGCCTGACTATTTTATCGACCATATTTTTACCAATCACTTTTATGTCTGGTTTCTATGGTATGAACTTCAAATATATGCCGGAATTAGAACAGCCTTGGGCTTATCCTGTGGTGATCTGTATGATGGCATTAATTGTGATTGGCAGTATTGTCTATGCTAAAAAACAACGTTGGTTGTAGTATCTATAAAGTTACTAACAAAAAGATTTTCGAGTCATTAAAAAACTATTTTATCTAAGTCTGTTGGTGCAAAGCAAATTAAATCAGATTCTTATAACCCTCTTCTGTCACTCTCCGAAAAGATTTGCCATTTCTGAATTCTAGAGCTTTTGTATAGCCTGCGTAGGCGTAGCCCGCCGCAGGCATCGCACGATTATTTTCTAATAGCAAATACAAGACCGATTTTTTTCTAATAGTATAGCTTGTATTCATTGCCTCATAAGGCTTCTAGCAATCGCCCTCCCGGAGAGTGACAGAAGAGGGTTAGTCAAATTTCTATTTTGGTCAGGATGTCGCCCCGGTGAGGCTTTTGCACTAACTTGGGGAGACATCTCAGATGATTGCTGCAAAATTCGTATTAACAAATCACGTAATTTATACCGGATATTGAAAAGCACCAAGAACGGAGTCAAAAGGACATTTCCAACCGTCCCAGGCTCTAAACTTCAAAAATTGCTGCTTGAGATCAAACCGTCTCGTAACCTCAACACCTTAGTTTTTACAGATGAGTCCGGCAATCCGTTATCTTCTGCTGTGCTGCAAAAAGTATGGAACGGACACACCTCAAAAATAAACGGGCGTGAATATGTCTCTTTGGGAGTTCTTAAAGAATTGGTAAAAAAAGGAAGCTTGCCCTTCTACCTAAAACCATATTCAACTCGCCACACCTTTGCTACCTGGGCAATTACTCAAGGCGTTTCACCCGATAAAGTCGCCCGATGGATTGGGGACAAGGTAGAAACCGTTTTGAGATATTACTGCCATCCACAGGTAGTGGAGGCAGATTGCCCAGATTTTTAGTTTCTACTCAAATGCTACTCAAAACTTGGTTGTAAAGCCTTAAACCTTGGGCTGTGAGGTAGTCTTTTCTAAGCATGTTCGTTTTTCAATGCTAAACGAACAAGTCCATAACAGACTAGGGCATTAGCAATCAGAAAGAGCCGTGCTAAGTTACCAGTTCCTAATCCCCAGACTGCGGGATCGAAAAACGCACTTGTAGTTAAGCACGCGGCTACACCTAAAGTTGAACCAATGGCAAACCATTTCCAACTAGGATGTCCCAGCAGCAATGCCATTAACACAATGGGAATTAGTACGCTGGCAAATAGGGGATTCAAGGCATCAGTTCCCTGGAGAGTATTACCTAGTTCGGGAATTGAACTGCCCAAAACCCGGAAAGGCCATTGGGGAAGATCAAAAATATAGATTCCCTTGAGGAAGAATAATCCAGAACTGCCGGCAATTAGTCCACTAGATAAAGACCAACTCCAAGTAAAGGGGAAGTAAACCCGTAAAAACCAAGCTAGCAGATAGGAACCAACTACCATTAAAATCTTGGGTAACAGTGCGATCGCACCACCATCAATCCAAAAGCCAGGGTTAAGATAGCCGTTATCCCGTAACCAACGAAAGAAATCTGGAAAACTGATTTGTCCGCTAAAGGCTAGTTTGACTGCTGCTTCTGCATTGAGTTGTCCAGCGCCATAATAGTTCAAACCATCATCCTGGATAACTCGCGCTGACTGTTTGAGGACTTTTAACACTTCATCTGGTTCTTTGATGCCAGCAGCTTTAATTAATGCTGCAACACCAGCAACGTGGGGAGAAGCCATGCTTGTACCCTGGAAGCCCAGAAATACGCCTTCGCCCTTTTCATCGATAGTTTCTTGGAGAATCTTACCAGCTTCACTACCACCAGGAGCAGAGATATCTACCCCAGCACCAAAGTTAGAATAGGGCGCTCTTTCGCCATCTGGGCCAATTGCCGAAACGCCGATGACGTAGGGATAGCGCGCTGGATAGCTTGCTCCATTGGCGTTTTCATTGCCGGCTGCGGCAATAATAACAACACCTTTTCTATGGGCATACTCGATCGCTTGTTTCATCAACTGGCTTTCACCGCCACCACCCAAGCTCATATTAATTACATCTGCGCCTTTATCAGCAGCAAACTTAATCGCTTCGGCAATATCGGCAACGGTACCACCACCATAAGAACTGAGTACCTTCAGCGGCATCAGACTAGCTTCGTAGGCAATTCCTGCAACGCCATATTTATTATTTGTGGCTTGGGCAATAGTTCCAGCAACATGAGTACCGTGGCCGTTATCGTCTGTGGCTTCTTCTCGGTCGTTAACAAAATCATAGCCCTTGACGAATTTTGTCTCATACAAGTCGCGAACTTTGGTAATTCCGGTGTCAATAACTGCGACTGTGATGCCACTGCCTTTGGTTTGACTCCATGCGCCTTCAATACCGATTTTGTGCAAGTTCCACTGCTTGCTGTAATATTGGTCATTAGGGCCAGTTAATGAAGGACTTGCTTCTTCATCTTCTTGGGGTCGCAAAAATTCTCCCAGCCAAGCGACTTCACCTGGTTGAGGAATATTGCTGTAGATATAGTTTGGTTCAATGAATTCTGTAGCTTGGGCAAACTGAGATTTTTTCAGTTCTTGGAGCCGTTGGCGATCGCCCTTGATAATATACACATTATCTTTTTTAGAAAACTTGTTGTCTAATTGGGGTGTAACGTTGTATTGTTTGGCGATCGCTTGTAAATCCTGTTCCACTATAAGTGATGGAATATCTTCCCGAAAATCAAGCAAAATCGTCTCAAACTCTCCTTTGGCTGCCAATCCCTGAAAATTCAGGAAACTAAACATGGCAGATCCCAGCCCAATGACAAACAAGCACAATAATATAAGTTTTCTCATATTAACTCATCACCGCTTTTTGCCAGTTTGCTCATACCATAACTTATCTGCGCCCCTTGTTGGTAGATTTTGCACTTTTAGTTACAAGTTTCACTCAGGACTGAGGATTTTTTTTAACGATGGAACGTGGTCTTTTGTGGTTGCCGCTGTTAGTAATGTTTTTCTGGTTGGCTTGGCAAGGCTCGAAGGAGTATCAAAAAGTCGAAGCCTATCGCACTTGGGCAGAGCAATTTGAACGGGCCAAGTATGATATTTATGCTGTATTAGGTCAAAAAGATAACAATATCACTTGGGGAAAACCCACGCCTCAAGGGCCTATTAAACTAGAAACATTCTCCTTGCTTGATATCAAACAAATCCAGTTTTTAGTAGATGAAAAATCAGTAAATGTAAATAATCCACCGGATAAAGGTCGTTCTATAGAATTAGAATTTCTATTTTCCGAATCTACTAACTCAGTGCGGGTTCCGTTTACAGAAATCCCTTTGGCAGCAGAATGGGGGAAGTTTTTGCAGGGGCGATTACAAGACTTGCGATCGCAACCACAGCAGTAGTTATATTAAAACTATAAGTTCCAAATAGTACGGCTATTTCTAGTCCAAAATTTAGCTCGCTAGTGGTGATATGATTCATGGGCAACGACGTTTTTATTGAAAAGATGTTTTTTGGAATTGCTTTTACTTGACTACAATTTATTAAACATCTCCATAAATTGAATATACGTTATCCAAAACCCTTGCAGAGACGTAGCCGTGCTACATCTCTAGATTTTTTTTCACTCCTATGTTTTTTGCGCCCCTATGGGTATTGTCTATCTAATTGAAAGCCGTCTTAAAAGTCGATTCATGTTTAGATTACACTTCCACTCAGTTTACCCGACCCAGCTATGCTTGAATGATGAAGTCAGAGGCAGTAACATAGGGCGCACCAGTAAGTTGTGCAAATTGACCACCAGTGCCGAAACCAGCAGCGCTACCATTTTGATTGTAAAATAACTGCCCAGTCATCTGGTCGTAGACAATTACAGCATTGCTAAGTGCCCCTAAACTGGTAATTTGAAAATCACTGGCCTTACTAAAACCCGTTCCCACAACTGAAGTAATAGCAGTAAAGGTTGTCTTGTCGAGGACAATCTTATCACCTTGAGAGCGATTGAAGTCAGCGATGGTATCAATACCGACAACAGCGCTATTAAAGATGGAATTGGTGTCGTAGAGGAAAGAGTCAGCACCGATACCACCCACAAGAGTATCATTGCCTTGTCCACCAATCAGAAGATCGTTGCCAGTACCACCCCGCAGCAGGTCGTCACCACCGCTGCCATTGATAGTATCATTACCCCCTTGACCATTAATCACATCATTGGAACTGTAAAAACCGCTGATGTTATTGTTCAAGTCATTGAGGAAAGTGACAGTGTTTGCTGTAGAAATATACGTTGCAGTGGAGTTGGCAGCAATCACATCAAAGCTTTTGGTAACACTGGCTTCTCCGTCAAATATGATATTGCCGATGGCAGGTCTTGTTGTCGATGCGGCTAAGTTGTCTAGGTTTTCTAACTTAAAGTTTTGCAGAGTGACTTTGGTATTAGCCACATTTCCAAAGCTGACTTCTAAATTGTTGCCATTTTGAGTTAATTGCAGATTTCTCGCAGTCAATTCAGTCCCAATAAATTGCAAGGTGTCTATCTTGGCAACCACCGCAGCCGAAGGGTTTGAGCTAGTACCTACACCACCAAAGTCAGTGATGCTGTAATTGCCATCGCCTCGTCGGATAAGAAAGGTGTCATTGGAGTTAGTGCCATTGAGAACTTGAATTTGCGGGACAGGAGCGGGTCTGACTGTGCCACTAATGGCAAAGTCAAAAGGGCTTTCATTAATATCGTTGTTGTTTAAACTGAAGCTGCCACCATAGCTACCGGATGTAGTCGGGTTGAGTGCCACCGATATGGTAGTAGAAGCATTAACAGCCACACTCGTTGGAAGAGTTCCGACCAAACTAAATCCGTCTGGAAGTTTAAGACTACTCAGCTTGAGTGGGCCTGTACCGGTGTTCTTGATGGTAAAGGTTTTGGTCAAGGTGTCACCAACAGTCGTTTCACCAAAGTTAATGGCAGTGGTGTTGCCATCTGTAATGTCAACAGTGCCATTGAAAACTTGAATTTCCGGGGTACTAACTGTGCCACTAATGGCAAAGTCAAAGGTGCTTTCATTGATATCGTTGTTGTTGAAACTGAGGCTGCCACTATAGATGCCGGGTGTAGTGGGGTTGAGTGCCACCACTATATTGGTGGAAGCATTGACAGCCACGCTCGTTGGAAGAGTTCCGACCAAACTAAATCCGTCGGGAAGTTTAAGATTACTCAGGTTGAGTACAGCTATACCGGTGTTCTTGATGGTAAAGGTTTTGCTCAAGGCCTCACCAACAAGGGTCTCGCCAAAGTTAATAGCAGTGTTGCCATCAATAATATTAACTGTGCCATTCAGAACTTCAATTTCTGGGGTTTTGCTAGAACTGCGGGGAGCCTCGTATGCACCAATATCAATCACTGTACTGCCATTCCCATCACCATCATAAGGAGTCTTATTAGTGATGTTATTGAAGCCATTAGAACCACCATCGATCGCAACACTTTCAGGTTTAAGTGCAAAATTCCTTTTGTCTGCATCAACAAATAGAGGATCTTGACCCAAAAGATTCTGTAACTCTGTAGCGTTTAAATCATCTGAAGCTTGGAATAGGTTCGAGTTATAAACAAGATTGCGATCGAAGGTGACATTTGTGGCATACCTGATTCTGTTAGCATTTTGATTGTCGCTTGCATACAAAATGTTGTTGTATACACGTACATTTTCCGAGTAAGTAACACCAATCTCTCCAGCATCTGTAATAACTCGGCCATTCTTGTAAGCCGTGTTGTTGATAACATCAACATTGGCAGCTTTAAAAACATTAATGCCTGCACCTCCATTGTTGTAAGTGATGTTATTTGTAATTAATGCCTTACCTGTATAGTCCACATTATCTTTGCTGACATGGGTCGTATCAAGCATAATCCCATGTCCCTCAGTGATTGTGTCAGTGCCTCCTCCTTTCCACGGAACTAAACTTTGGTTATCGTAGACAATGTTGTCTCGAAAAATCATTCTGTAGTCAGTGGTATTGTTATCAAAATTAAAACTTCGGAGAGAGGATATTCCCTGATTGCCGTAAGGCGAATACCAAGCGTTTCCAGACACAATGTTTTTCTCAACAGTTATATAGTCTGAATTACTTAATGCTATGCCTCCACCTGGAAAGTTACGAATTTTGTTATCAGTGATGACAATATGATGGGGATTAGTACCACCAACACCCTCGGCGTTTTTCCATGCATTAACAGCAATCCCATTACTATTGGTCAAGGGGTTATTAAGGTTATCCTTCTCTTGTAAGGCATATTCGAGAGTGATGTTTTCCCGATTGCCTTTTATATCAAGTCCTTCAATCCGCACGTAGGATGAACTCAATATATTAATGCCACTTCCTGTTGTTGTGATCGTAGGCGTAGCCCCTGGATAAGCTTTTATTGTTGTCCATTTATCTGGTGAGCCATTCAAGTTAAAAAGCGTAACCCCTTTCATTTGATAATTACCATTCATGACGTAGAGCGTGTCGCCTGCTTTCATCTCATACACGGCTCTACCCAAGTTGAGAAATGCAGAATTTTCATTTAAGCCATTATTTCTATCACTGCCTGTTGCAGAAACGTAGTATGTTGTGCCAGCCATTTGTTTACTCCGAATATGTGTAAGGGAACTTGGTAGTACAATTTCAGCAATTTTTTTCAGTTGCTAAGTAGTTATTTGAATGATTCATCTATCTGCACTGTTAAGGACAGTCACAGTTATCCGATCGCGACTTAAAATCGCGTCGATTGTAGAAACGCTGTTATAAACCTGAAAAACTTTTCTCCTGTCAACCGTTGATGGTTAAATCAGGAATATCAATACTGTCAATCGTCAGAGTTTTGTTGAAGATAATTGGACGATTAGTGCGCAGACGCTTCTACTCCAGACTTCATCTTTAGCATCTGCATAGGCGTAGCCCGCCGTAGACATCGCTGCTCTTTTAAAACCAGTTTTAGCATCTGCTATATTCGATAAAACGATCATATTTGGCATAGTTATTCCTCTGAACTTTATGCGTTGTTTTAGGTCAGTGGGTTGCCAAATCTGCATAGTAAAATTCACCCTTAAGTGATAATTGGGGACTTAAAGTTAAAGCGATCAAAGTAAAATTGGTTGAAACTTTAGTTAGGTTGACCCTTGAACTTAAGGGGACTAATGTAACAACTTAGTTGAACCTGTTTTAAGCGGTGTAAGTGAGCGTTGTGAACTTGGATTAAAACTAACCTTTACAAATAGCACTTGATATCAGTAAATGTCCGGAATGTGGTAAGTTTTTTTACAACAAAACTCAAAAAACTATGGAGGTGTTTGGTGGAGTCAGTCGTTGAAATCAGGTAGGGGGAAGAGAGTTTTAGCCTAGTTCATCAATCTTTGAGATAGTTTGGTTTGATAACGCTAACTTACTTAATCTTCATAATATGAACACTGAAATAAACTCCAGAATACCTGTTGCTTTAACCATTGCTGGTTCAGATAGCGGTGGTGGTGCCGGAATTCAAGCTGATTTACGTACCTTTGCTTTTCACTGTGTCCACGGTACTAGTGCTATAACCTGCGTCACGGCACAAAACACTCTAGGAGTGAAGAGGGTTGACGCTATGCCAACAGAGGCTGTTGTGGCGCAAATTCAGGCAGTAGTTGAGGATATTGGCGTACAAGCTGCCAAAACCGGAATGTTGCTCAATCAAGAAATTATCTTTGCTGTTGCTCAGCAAGTGGAAGCTTTACAAATCAATAATTTAGTAGTTGATCCAGTAATGGTGTCACGCACGGGAGCACAATTGATTGATGATGATGCTGTAAAGACTTTATGCCATGCCTTGATTCCCAAAGCGGTTATGATTACGCCCAATCGTTATGAAGCCCAGATTTTGAGCGGTTTACAAATTAATTCTTTAGAGGATATGCAAGCCGCTGCTGAAATTATTCACAAGACTTTAAAGACGAAGGTTGTTTTAGTCAAAGGCGGAGGTATGCAGGGAGATTTGCGTGGCGTTGATATCTGGTTTGATGGGGACAAGTTGGAAGTTTTGACTTGCCAGCAAGTAGAGACAAAAAATACCCACGGTACTGGTTGTACACTATCGGCTGCGATCGCTGCTAATCTAGCTAAAGGAAAAGATTTGTGGCAGGCAGTGCAACAGGCAAAGGAATATGTGACTACCGCACTCACTTACGCCCTAGATATTGGTGAAGGGCAAGGCCCTGTGGGACACTTCTTCCCATTGTGGGGACTAGGGACTAGGGACTAGAGACTAGGGATTAAGGATTGGAGACTGGGCATTGGAGATGGGGACTAGAGAAAAGTTTTCTCAGTAGCTCATCCCCAATGCCCAAATAAAAAATCTTTGCCCTTTCGGTATTTTTCTATTATTCTTGGGCATAGTTTCAGGGGTGACTATCTCTGTTAGCATCTCTGTACGATCTAATTACTTTGATTTTTAATACCAAGCCCCCGATGCGAACAACCATAGGTTCTGTTCACAGAAATTCGCCAACACCGAGTACTCAAGCCTACCCTCCCTCTGTACCACTATCTGTATACAGGGAATTGTCAACAGAGTTGCAAGCAGCACAGGCGAGGCTAAATGCACTCACTACCCAAAATCAGCAACTAACGCAAGAAAATCAACTATTACGCCAAGAAATTACCAAAGTCGTTGAGTCTTTTTCTCGCTTGCAAAATTTTGTGGATTCCCATACTACAGCTAATTATCCCCAAACTAACCAAGCTTCTGGTGACGTTAAAAGTGCCGCTAAACAGCCAGTAACACAAGCGCCTTCACCTCAGCAGGTTTCTCGTTCGCGTTCATCTGTGGTGTCCAAGCAACCAGCCGAAAAAAGCCGCCGACAAGACTTTTCTGCACCTGTAATGGAAATGAATTTTCCGATACCAGAACCAGTTTTTATAGAAGAGCAACAAGTCCGTTATTATTCCACTACTGAGCCAGATGTCAAGGGACTCAATGGCTGGTGGTTAATTATTACCATCTTGTTAATCATGCTGACTGCCTTTAGTGCTGGATATTTCGTTGTGCGTCCCTTGTTTGAACACCAGAAACGTTAGTTGACATTCCCACAGTCAGCAGCAGTAGCAGGCTTTCGGGCGACCGTATAATTTGGCTGCAATCACTCTCTAAATATCCAAACAAATCTGCTAAATGGTGGAAACGATCTATTTTTAGGTTATAAAAGCTACATAAAATGCTAAATTGACAGCAACTTCTTTATGTTAGAACCTCAAAGATTATCCAATTAATAAATCCTTGCCGCTTTTTATGTCATAAACCCTCAAGTAAAGCACTTACACTTTAAAAAAGTTGTAATTATTACATATTTTTTAGGAAAAGCACCGCTAGTTACAGCTTCAGACAGCGGATCTGGTTAGATATATAAACGAAGCTAGTAGAAGTCAGGAGTAAAGAAGATGAAAAAAGTAGAAGCTATTATCCGCCCATTTAAGCTAGATGAGGTGAAAATTGCTTTAGTTAACGCTGGTATTGTTGGCATGACTGTTTCTGAAGTCCGGGGGTTCGGACGCCAGAAAGGTCAAACTGAACGGTATCGCGGTTCTGAGTACACTGTTGAGTTTCTGCAAAAACTCAAAGTGGAAATCGTAGTTGACGACAATCAGGTTGATATGGTGGTAGACAAAATTATTGCTGCTGCCCGCACTGGTGAAATCGGCGATGGTAAAATTTTCATCTCGCCTGTTGAGCAAGTGATTCGGATTCGCACCGGCGAAAAGAACACAGAAGCAGTTTAAAAAAGTTATGAGTTAAGAGTTAAAAGTTATGAGTTGTGAGTCAGGACTAATGAATGAAGATTTAGCAGAATTCATAAATCCTAACTCTTGCACAGACGCGATTAATCGCGTCTCTCCTAACTCTTGTACAGACGCGATTAATCGCGTCTCTCCTAACTCTTGCATAGACGCGATTAATCGCGTCTCTTCTAATTCTTCACTCTCTCTAGTTGCGGAAGTAAAGCTGTAAAAGCCTTGCCTCGATGGCTAATTGATCTCTTCAACTCCCGTGTCATTTCAGCAAAGGTCAATTGCAGTTCTTGCACATAAAAAATTGGGTCGTAGCCGAAACCACTATCACCACGAGGGACGTGGAGGATTTCGCCGCGACAAATACCTTCAGATTCTAATACGATCGCACCATCAGGACGAGCGATCGCTACTGCACAAACAAATTGTGCTTGTCGATTTACCTCGTTGCCTAATTCTCTGAGTACCCTAGCAATGCGTTCTGAGTCGGTTTTGGCGTAACGTGCAGAATAAACTCCTGGTGCGCCATTTAGGGCATCTACTTGCAGTCCCGAATCATCAGCAATTGCCCAATTTCCCGTAGCTTTAGCAATTTGTGACGCTTTGAGACAAGCGTTAGCGGCAAAAGTTTCGCCCGTCTCTTCAATTTCCAACTCTTCAGGTTTGAGGGTTAATTCCCAACCAGAATTTTCCAGGTAAGCCTGCATTTCCCGCAGCTTACCTGGATTTCCTGTGGCTACTACAAGTAATTTGGTCATTGGTTATTAGTCATTGGTCATTGGTTATTAGTCATTGGTCATTTACCAAAGACAAAGGACAAATGACTAATGACTAATAATGAATTTTACTCCGCCCACTGTTTCGCCCAAGCAAGAGTTTGATGCACTTGCTCAATTGTCGGGGCTTCGCAATATAGCCGTAAAACTGGCTCAGTCCCGCTAAATCTAATCATTAACCAGCTTTTATCAGCTAGACGATACTTGTAGCCGTCAATTGTTTGGCAATCAATCACTGCTAACCCGGCAATTTCTGTTAAGGGTTGGGTTTGCAATTGTTGCAAAAGACGCGATCGCACTTCCATACTTGCTAAAGGTAAATCAATGCGATCGTATGCTGAGGTAAACCCTGTTTGTTTCTGCAAGTGGCGATAATACTCCCCTAAATCCAAACCAGATTCTACAATCGCTTCTAGTACATACAAGGCTGACAATAGGGCATCACGTTCGGGAATATGACTACCATAGCCAATTCCCCCCGACTCCTCGCCACCCAGCAACACTTTTGCTACTAACATTCTGTCAGCAATATATTTATAACCAACCGCTGTTTCAAAGACTGACAGGTTATGTAGTGCTGCTACAAGGGGCATCAAGTCGGAACCACTAACAGTTTTAACTATTTCACCCTTAAAGTCTCGCCGCAGGGTTAAATGGTCGATTAATATCGGGATTAATACCTGAGAACTTAGGAAGTTAGCTTCTCCATCTACTGCTGCAATGCGATCGCAGTCTCCATCAAATACCAACCCTACCGTTAAACCTGATTTATCGGTTTCTCTGTGAGTCTTGATGACTTCAAATAGCTTTGAAAGGTATTTAGGCAAGGGTTCCGGCGCACCGCCACCAAATAGGGGATCGCGATCGCTGTTGATTTCTTTGACCTGATTGCCTAGTAGTCTCGCCAATCCACCAGCCGCAGCGCCATGCATGACATCGGCAAATAACGTCAATTTGCCAGATGCGATCGCTTCTCGAAGTTTGGCAATATCAACTTTACCTTCTAGCGCTTGAGTGTAACTGGGCCAAGGATCGAACTTCTCTTGCTTACCTGGGGTAGTTGCTAGTGGTACTCCAACCGACAACTGCGCTTCTATCTCTTTTGTGACTTCTGGCGGCACTGACCCACCAAAATAACCCTTGACTTTTAACCCTAAATATGTACCGGGATTATGACTGGCTGTAATTACCAGCGCCCCTAAAGCATTGAGTTGTTTTGCTGCCCAACTATAAGCTGGGGTTGGGGCATAGCTCTCGCTCAGTAGTACATCAAATCCGACAGCACTGACAGTATCGGCAACAGCACGAGCAAAGTCTTCAGCCATGAATCGGCGATCGTAACCGACAATTATTGTCCGGCTACCAACCGTATAAAAATATGTATCATATAATACTTTTGCGGCAACTGGCGCGACCAGGGCTAGGCGTTCAAAGGTGAACTCGTCACCAATAACGCCCCGCCAGCCGTCTGTACCAAACTTGATTGAGTTAGCTACAACTGGCATTTAAGTATCCTAACTGTCTACTTGAGGATTCTAGCATTCATACAGTACATAAAGTAAAAAAAGAATATAGTATTAACATGTAGTAGTATTCGGCTGTTTCAACACAAAAGTGAGCGAATTTCTGAATTCGAGCATCTAACGTATTCGCCAAATCCTCATACCATTCTTACTTCCAGTGAGTAAAAATCGACCATCAGGAGTGAAAACAAGAGTTCGCCCCGAGTACGGAGCATCATAAAAGACTGGTCAATTTTTCCTGTTTCCAAATTATATAGCTCGATCATCTGATTCTGACTATTACTGCTAATAGCAATATTCTTGCTATTAGGACTGAATTCTGAATTTGAATCTACTTCATATAAAGTGTGAACTTTTTCGCCATTAGTTAAGTTACATACTTCAATAGAATCGTCTCTATCATTTGTATTATTAACGTTAACAAATAATTTATTATCTGAAATTATTTTAGATGAGTCACTTACCTGGCAGCTTAAATGTTTAACACTAATTAATTTACCTGTGTTAAGTTGTCGGACTTCAAGCTCCTGATCTCTTCTAGTAAACAGAAGATTTTGAGTAACATCACTATCAATAACTGAGAACGATTGGTGCCAATCTTCTTCATTCCGTGTCTTCTCAACGATATGCTCTTGACCAGTTTTTATATTCCATATTTTAAGCTTAGATGAATTATATTCCTCTACAACTCCAATAATTGTTTTCCCATCATCACTTACATGAAGCGGACTTATACTTGGAAAACCAGACTTATCACTGAAAGAGCGAATTAGTTTACCCTTTTTTAAGTCATATAATTTAATCTTTGGGTATGATTTATCATCATGAATATAAGACTTATCAGAATAGAATGCCAGAAGATATTCAGAATTTTTAGTTACTACTATATTACTGATTTTATACTGAGTATCGCTAAGATTTACCGTTCTCATTAGCTGATTATTATCTATATTCCAAACTTTAATTTCTTCGTCGTGGCGACTCACTAAATATTTAAGTTCTAAGTTAATAGCAATAATCGCATCTTCCCTAGATGTTGGAGGACGAAGATTTTTTACAGAAAAAGATGGCTCTCCTAGACTAGTTATAGAAAATTAATACTTGATATCAGGTTAAGTCCTTATATAGTAAGGGATTCAAGAATCAGAAAGCATATTTTTATTAAATCTTTGATTCTGTTTTAGCGAAACCTAGTTACATCAGGTGTTTTAACTGTTTTTTAGTATTAATTTATCAAACAAAGTCTGGGAGAGCCAAAAAATATCCAATTAACTATTGTAGGGTGGGCGTCTCGCCCGCCCAGTAAATAGGGCGGGCAAGATGCCCACCCCACAAAATTGAATAATTTATTTCTTGGAGTTCCCTAACCCTCTTCTGTCACTCTCCGGGAGGGCGATTGCTAGAAGCCTTATGAGGCAATGAATACAAGCTATACTATTAGAAAAAAATCGGTCTTGTATTTGTTATTAGAAAATAATCGTGCGATGCCTGCGGCGGACTACGCCTACGCAGGCTATACAAAAGCTCTAGAATTCAGAAATGGCAAATGTTTTCGGAGAGTGACAGAAGAGGGCTAATAAGAGCGATCGCCCAGCTACAATAATGTCAATCAGCACGAAATCTCTATGCGCGATCGCTTTTTTATCAAACTTAATTAGTTGCAAAGACTCAAAGGCGCTTCCCACCAGAAATTCCACTTCTAAAAAATATCAATAAACATTAATAATCCTTAATAGTTAATACTATTAAGGATTGTTAACATGAGCAAAAATTGCTCACAAACCTGATTGTTCCTTAAAAATCATCGAGAAACTGACTAAGGCGACTGATTACGGGGTCAACCTCTTGAGGAGGGGTAGCAACAGTATAAGAAGTATTATTTACTACTTCTAATTGAGTTGGAGACGGAATGAACGATCGATCGTTGACTATAAGCGCCAGTTGTGCAACTTGTTGAGAAAGTTGCAGTAGATGATGTTCCATCGCCTCCAAACGATTAGATCCCTTGGCAAAAAAACGTTCCTCAAGTCCAGCCACTTGACGTTGCAGTTCACCAATTTGTTGATCAATCGGTGTTGTGACTGCTGCTGTTTGTGGAGCAGGTTGTACAGGTTCCGGTACACATAAAGATTGCCATAAGGCTTCTTTACAGAGGTCGCTGAAAGTCTTGTCTGGTTGTTTTTCCAAATAACTTTCTACTTGCGCTAACAAGCTTTCATCAGCAAGCTCTGGGTTGAACGTGACGGATTTAACTACCTTTTTTGACCATTGGAACATCAGCTTTATGCCCTAGCAGCGCGATTGGAGGATAATTGTGCCTCTCCATAAATATACTGCCCCAAAGCATTCGCCTGACGGGAAGGTGCTGCTAAATGAGCATTAATCTTTGCTTCCTTGAGCAGACGTTGAACGTCATCCCAGAAGAACTCACCACCGCCACCAGTGAGAATCACATCGGTGACGCGTTCTGGCAACCAGGCTAGTACACGGCTACAGATTTCACGAGAAAACATCTCTGTAAGGTTGGGAAGAAAATCGTCTAGGTTGGTGGGCTTGCTAGCGCCTTTAGGACGGTAAAAGCGTTCACCTCTGGGTTTGTTTACAGCGGAAATCAGCGCTAGAGATTGACTATCTGCTCCCTCGATTTCGGCAGACACCAATTCATAAAACTTATTCATCCCGAAGTCTTCGCTCTTGGAAGCACCTCTGGCAAAACGGAAGTTATCTACCATCAAAAGATCGACGGTTTGATGTCCAATATCGACGATCGCCACCGATATTTTTGTAAAATCAGGACTACCAGGGTTTTTCTTTGGTTGAGCTTCAGACCACAGCAAGCTGCCGTAGCCTTCTGGCATTACCCATACCTTACTGACGTTGAGCGACACAGATTCGCCTCGAAAGTTCAACACATGAGGGCCACCTACTTGGCTAATCAACTGTGCTTTTTCCTTTTCAAATTGCTCTAAGGAAAGAAAAGGCAGACCCAGTACGACTGAGATATCATCTCTGAGTTTGAAGTAGCCAGCGCTTGCTAACACTTTTACCAGTGCAGCTTCTACCTTAGATTGGCCAACTCCTAGATTTGCCCCAAAATCGGCTGCCAGTTGACCAACAGCATATCCATTTCCTTGATACTCCAGCCACAAATCCATTAAGGGGTCAGTAGCCCTGGCTTCAAAAACACCACCGCGTACTTGTTCGATTGACATCTGCTTGACGTTAGCAGGTACGAACACCACATTGCCGGGTTCACGACTCACACAAGTTTTTGTGGAAGTTCTGCCTAAGTCAACACTGAGAATAGTTTTCCCTGGAACACCGGTTGGCTTGGGAGTATTATTAACAGCATTGATGGGAGTCGATGCCGACACCCTATTCATGGGTATAGCAGCAGCATTGATTGGGGTAGCGGCGGAAGGTTGGTCTGTCATGAAAGCTCCTAGTTCAAACTTAACTGTAAAAAGTTGTCATGCTCATCTTACAAAAATGCGAGCAACCAGAAATTCTAGGTTGCGTCAAGTGTAGCTAGAAATACGCCAAAAATTAATTCCGGCGATACCTCTGGTAAGCTCTGCCAACGCATATCTAGTATTATTTGGCATAGTGTAGGCGAATTTTGGCCAGATGTAACCCCTGCTTTCACTGCTTTCAAACCAAAAGCGTCCGTGTTTCATCTTCTAGTGCGTCTTAACTGGCGCTTGAATATCCAGAAAACAAATGCTAGAACCAAACCGCCAAGTACGATTTTGGATACAGGAGCAAGGTACTTGTCCACAAGTTCATACTGACTACCCAATATGTATCCTGAGTATGTTAACAAACCCACCCAAGCAGCGCTACCGAATGTTGTGTAAAACAAAAATGGTAGCAAAGGCATATTGCTAATCCCTGCGGGAACAGAAATCAAGGTGCGGATTCCTGGTACAAGACGACCAATTAATACTGCTGTTTTACCTTGTCGGTCAAACCACTCTTTGGCCTTGGTAATATCTTTACTGGATATAGCCAGCCATTTGCCATACTTGTCAGCCCAAGCTTTCAAACGAGTTTCACCCAAAAACTTACCTGGATAGTACCAAATAAGTGCGCCCAATACAGAACCCAAAAGTCCTGCGAAAAACACACCAATGATATTCAGCTTTGCCCCTCCTGGTTGATATGGACTTGCTGTAAATCCAGCCAGTGGCATAATCAATTCTGAAGGAATTGGGGGAAAAAGGTTCTCTAGGAACATTAGTATGGCGATTCCCCAATAGCCAAAATAGTTGATAGTGTTAGTTATCCATTCAAGCATTGAGTCAATTCCTGAAATTGCTGCACTAGTCTTGTTACTAAGATTGAGCCTTAGTTTTTTAAAAGGTAATTATCCCTGCTTGCTAGGGTCAAGGTAATACCAATTCAAAATGACGCTCTCTACGAGACGCTAAAAGCGTAGCTTGCTTCTCTGTAAGAGTACGCGGACTCGCTAACGCTTCGCTAACAAAATTCACGCATTAAGAAAGCCAAACAGAACAAAGGTTTGGGAGTATGTATCTGTCGCATTCTTTTTTCAAGTTGGTATAACTTGGCTGCACTAAAAGTTGCATCGCAACTTATAAAATAGAGGAAGAGAAGTGGAAGCTAGGGGTCTATTTCATTAATTTCGAGGGTTAGAAAAGTTCGTAAGTAGCTCTAATCCTTGACATTGAGCGATAAATCTCTCACTACAAACCTCATAAAATTAATGAAACGAATCACTAGGTTTTGTTTTCTAATTTTTTAGATCCCCCTTAGTCAGTTTTGTAAAAAAACTAGGGAGGATCTAAATACTTGATGGCAAATTTAAAAACATACTCTAGGGTTTTCTTCTGAGTTGGTGGCTGTGGGAGAGTAGGGAGAAAATTTTACCTTACCCCCTCATCCCCCTCATCCCCTTTTCTTCTAGGCTGTCGGGGTCAGTGATTGTACCCTTGGTTCCGATTGCCAGTCTAATGGATTCCAAACTCGATCTTCCAGCGCCATCTGTTCAATCAAACTTGCCAGTCTCAGCGCTTTGAGAGCTTGTTCACCACCTACTGAGGGTTGATTGCCACCATGTACACAGTTGACAAAATGTTCTAATTCTGCACTTAGAGGTTGAATATTGCTGGTGTAGACTTTTTCAATCACACCATCTTGCCTGTAAAGTACTTGTCGGTGGTCGGTGAGAGAATTGGCAGCTGTTTGTCGGTGAATCAAAATTTCATTCTTGAGAAAATCTGCCTCAGTAAATGAATTTTTGCAATGGGCGACAATCCGGCGAATTTTTCGGTGAGTGACTTTACTGGCAGTCAGAGTAGCAACAATACCATTGGCAAACCCCAAAGTGGCAGTTACGTAATCTAAATAACCAGAGTCCAAGGAGCGAGTACCGCTAGCAGTCAATTTTGTGACTGGGGAAGCAGCTAATTCTAAAAGTAGGTCGATGTCATGGATCATTAAATCCAGCACAACTGAAACATCGTTTGCCCGATCTGAGTAAGGACTCATTCTGTGGGCTTCTAGCGCCAGTAATTCCTCTGTTTTTAGAACTTGGCTCAGTTCTTTAAAAGCTGGGTTAAAACGCTCAATATGACCTACTTGCAGGATACACCCAGACTCAGCTGCGGCATTTACTAAAGACTCTGCCTCAGAAATACTGGCTGCGATCGGTTTTTCAATCAAAACATGAATTCCCGCTAACAGACAGTTGATGCCCACGGCATAGTGCAGACGGGTGGGAACAGCTACACAAACTGCTTCCACAAGGGGTAGCAGATCGCAGTAATCTTCAAAAAAACGCACCTTGTAGTTGCTGGCAGTTTCTAATCCTCGCTCGACGTTAATATCTGCCACTCCGACTAGTTCAACATCTTTCATTGAACTCAGCACGCGAGCGTGGTGTTGTCCCATGTTACCCACTCCAATCACGCCTATGCGGATTGGTCGTGGCTGGTTGCGCTGTGTATATGGATTCGGTTCTGCCACTGACATGCTATTTTGCACTATTATTCTCTCCTCAACCACCAAATTTAGAGACGCTACGGCCGTTGGCGTTTATACTCGAAAGCCGGTTACGATCCGTCTAAAACCATCCAGATGGTAACATAGAGCCTATGTTTATGAAGAATTTCAAAGTTTGTGATCGGTTCCCGTAATCCAAATATCTTTTGTATAGATATTTCGAGTTTGCTTTGGATTTTGCACTTTCGACAAAAATATATGTATTTTTATTAACTTTAAAGCTTTCAGTAAGAGTTAAGTATAAATTCTCCTTGGCATTGCTTTCTGGCATCTTGTTAAGGTTTGATTCAGTAATTTGAAATCCAAAATTTGCAACCGAGATGAAAGCTGTAATTCTGTTATCTGGGGGATTGGACTCTTCCACAATTCTGTACAAAGCTCAAGCTGATGGCTGTGAATGTCATGCTATTTCCTTTGATTACCAGCAGCGACACCGACGAGAGTTACAGTCAGCCCTCAGTGTCGCTCAAAAAGCTGCGATCGCAAAACATCAGGTAGTTAGCTTTGACTTACGACAATGGGGCGGTTCGGCCCTTACCGATAATGCCATTGATTTACCCCAGGAGCGATCGCTGGATGAAATGTCTCAAAACATTCCTGTCACTTATGTTCCAGCTCGTAATACTATCTTTTTAAGCTTTGCTCTTAGTTACGCCGAAGCGATCACAGCAGAGCGTGTCTATATCGGCGTTAATGCCCTAGATTACTCAGGATATCCTGATTGTCGCCCCGACTATATCCAAGCAATGCAGGAAGTTTTTCGCTTGGGAACCAAACAAGGGCGTGAGGGACAACCAATTAATATTGTTGCACCCCTAATCAATCTGAAAAAAACCGAAATCATCCAACTGGGGAACCAATTGGGAGTTCCTTGGGAACTAACTTGGTCTTGCTATGCTGGTGGAGATGTCGCCTGTGGTGTGTGTGATTCTTGTCGCTTACGGCTAGCAGCTTTTGCCGAATTGGGACTTGTCGATCCACTGGTGTATGCACAGTAGAGACATTGGGCATTGGGCATTGGGCATTGGGCATTGGGCATTGATTATTTCCCCTCTGCTCCTCTGCTCCTCTGCTCCTCTGCTCTCCCCTCTTCCTCTAACCGTCGCAGTTGAATTTGATGCAGGCGTGGGCCAACAATCGATACCACGGTGAATTCGAGATTTTGATAACAAAAGATTTCGCCTTTGGCAGGAATTTTCTGTAACTCATACAGCAAAAAGCCCCCTAGTGTTTGGTATTCTCTGGTCAGGGGCAAATTGAGATGCAAAACTTCGTTGAGGTCTTCAAGGTTGATTTGTGCTTGCACCAAAAATTTTTGCTCACCTAACATCTGAATCAGTAAGTCTTCACTGCTTTCAAGGTCGCTGGGATCGCCAATAATTTCGGCAATGACATCTTTGATTGTCACTAGTCCCACAGTACCGCCAAATTCATTCACTACCATGACCATAGCGGGTTTCTCTTGCTGCATCATGGGCAAAAGTTCACTCAAGGGCGTGTGTTCTGGAACAAATCGAGCGGGACGCATCCAAGGTTGGATCTGTGTGTCTAAACTGAGCTTTCCTACTGCCAAAGGTTGTGCCAAATCTTTAAAATAAACAATGCCGCGAACATCATCCAAAGATTCACCAATCACGGGATAGCGAGAGTAACCAGTAGAAGCCATTTCCCTGAGTAATGTCTGGAAGCTAGCATCTTTTGGCAGTGTGATAATACTGGTGCGCGGGATCATCACATCTTGGGCCATGACATCCCCAAACTCAAAGACATTATTGAGCAATTCTCGCTCTGCACGCTGTAACCCAGTAGACCCCCATTCTGTAGAGATGATCAGTTGCAATTCTTCGGGAGTTACAGGCGGTCGCCAGCCTTGACCTGTGTATTGGATGCCAAAAATTCGTAATAAAAAACGAGTGGATTGGTTAAGAATCCAGATGAAGGGGCCAAAAAAACGCACGATCGCTTTTACCGGAGGCCCCAAAAACCTTGCTAGCTGTTCTGAGTACAGCATGGCTAAAGATTTGGGACATAATTCTCCGATCACAATTTGCAAATAGGCAATCAAGAAAAAGGCGATAGGAATTGATAGGGAATGGGCGAGGAAGGTAGTCATCCCACTGGGTAGAGGCCAGGATCTTAGCCAGGCATTCACCAGCACAACAATTGTACTTTCGCCAATCCATCCCAGCGCCAAACTAGAGAGGGTAATACCTAACTGGGTGGTAGATAGCAGTCGGTCAATACTGCGTTGTAACATTTCTACAGCGATCGCTGGAATATCCCCAGCCTTAACTAGCTGGTGAATACGCGATCGCCGCACGCTCACCATCGAAAATTCCGCTGTCACAAAAAAGGCATTTATGGCAATCAGTAGTAGCACTGACAACAACCGCAGCGCCACTTCTATCAAACTTAAATTAGGAAAACCACTCACCGCCAAAGCTCGTGTAAAACTCACGCCCTCCATTTAGGGGGAATAGGGAATAGGGAATGGTAAAAAATAACATATAATCACCAATTCTCAATGCCCAATGCCCAATGCCCAATGCCCAATGCCCAATGCCAATCTACCTTTCTACAGGAATATTCGATGCCTCTAGCTTCAATTGTTGAGCGGGATAATCAGTCAGAGCAAGCGATATTTTCTTGACATCATCAAGTAAAGCTGTAGGAATGCTTACTGTACCTGAAAATGCTGGCCCATTTACAGGCAATTCTGTTGGTAAACCCTCTGTACTTGCACTCAGGGTTCGTCCTTTGTCATCGGTAACATCTAAAAAACTATACAGGAAACGCACAGAATCCTTACCTTTGTTCTGCATTTTCACTTTCAGTAGTAAATCACCACCAGAGTAGCGAGCAGATTGCACAGTCATTGTTACACCCTGACTTTGAGCAGTAACCGGAAAACCTGGTAGGGGCTTTTCTTCAACTACTTCTGGGGGTTTTTCCTCTGGCTTCTGCTTGCTGCTATTGGTTTCTTCATCATCTTCTTCTGGCTTTTCCGATTTAGCGGCTTTGGTCTTACCCTCAATTCGCGCCTTGACAATTTTCAGAATTTCTTCCTCTTTTAATAGCACTAGCCCTCCCTGTTGGGAGTTATTTGCCTTATTGCTGGCAAATTTGGTTGTAGGACGCCCATCTGGTGTAGTCACGCCTTTAAGTGCTGAACTCCCCAGTTCAAAGCCCAAAAACGCGCTCACAGAACCTGCTCCCATCATCAGAATTAACAAAATCAAAGTAAGAAGTACAGTAGAATTTATTTTCATCGCTGACAAGCTATCACAATAGAATGCTGGTCTATTTAAGAATAGTGAAGCTTTTGACCTCAATCCTTAAAGGAACTTAATCAATATTAGTTTGCACTATATCTTCTATGATCAAATTATGTAGTATAAAAATCTAGTAACCTATTGTCCAGTATTCACACGTGGTAAATTTGTGCTATATTCATGGAATTGGCTAAACTCAGTGCTTGAGGTATTTTTCTCACTCTAAAATTAGCAAATGAGGTTGGCCTGAGAGTTGAAGTAATTTTCTCTTAGCAACCCACAATCCAAAACAACAAGCGCCTTTGGCCGATTGGGGAGGCAACGAACTCATAATTCGTCTTCAGGCTGGTTCGATTCCAGCAGGGCGCACTGAATCATCAAAAATGGGCACGGGGCACGGGGCATTGGTCATGGTTTATTCTCCTTGTACCTGCATTTTCCCACTCCCCACTCCCCAATCTTACCGAGATGGTAAAGTTTCAAACCTGAATTCTGTTCCTACTTTAAGTTTGTTGCTATAGCGAGGAGACACGAGCAACGATGTGTCATAAGGATTTGGTAAATCAGGAGTACGAATATAAGGATCGTTGCCAACTTGCTGAGTCAGGGCATCATGATATAAAGTATTAACCAAGTTAGCGTCGCGGGCAATTTCATTTTCTGGGAAGGAACCACCGAAACCAGAACCAGATCCGAAAAATGAGTCTAGCTGACGCTTGAGACCGCCATTTTCGTAGAAATTGCGATCGTGACGAAAATAAGCTCGTTCAAATACATCATTCGTAGTTTCAGAATTTGGTGTTGCCGTTTCGGCAGATGCAATAGAGGGAAAAGCAATACCAGCAGCAAGCAGCACCAATAAACCACTAAAGGTTTTAAATTTTATACGCACGTTTCTGACTCCTCAACTTTTGCTTTGGGCGAATCTTAATTTATGCTGAAGTTCAGAACTCTGATGAGTTCAACCTTTGGTGTAGCACAACTTTTAATGTTTTGTAATGACGTATCCTACTGAAACTCTTACCCACTCTGATATTTGGGCAACCACTTCTGATTTGACCGCTTTACGCCACAAGCTACTAGATTTATTTTGCCAACTTGCTTATCAAGAAGGTGATTTTCTCCTATCTTCTGGGCTACGTAGTTCTTATTACGTCAATAAGACACAGGTAACACTCCATCCTCAAGGCGCTTTAGCAGTCGGACGGTTACTATTTCCTTTATTACCTGTAGATACACAGGCTGTAGGTGGTTTAACAATGGGGGCTGACCCAATTGTGACAGCAGTGAGTATAGTTTCTGTTTATGAAAACCGCCCAATACCAGCACTGATTATTCGCAAGGAAGCCAAGGGTTATGGAACAAGAGCTTATATAGAAGGCCCCAGTTTACCAGAGGGCACAAAAGTAGTAGTTTTGGAAGATGTAGTAACAACTGGGCAATCTGCTCTCAAAGCGGTTGAGCGTCTTAAAGATGCAGGTTATACCGTAAATCAAGTAATTTCACTAGTAGATCGACAACAAGGGGGAGGTGAGTTGTACCAGTCAGCGGGGTTGAAGTTTGAAACTTTGTTTTCGATTCAGGAAGTTCAAGAACGCTATCGACAACTTGCAAATTCATGAACAAAAGGAGATAAACATGCAAGCAAAAGTATCCACAGAACTAACACAAGAAAAAGTCGATAAAGCTGTAAGTGCAATTCTTGAAGTACTAGGAAAGCCAGAAAATGATTTACATCACAAAGCGTTAACAGCTTTTCAAGGTGGCGATCATCAAACTGTCAAGAGACTGTCATCTACCAACTTAACTGATTATTATTGCAAAGCTTTGGGATACCTGGGAGGAGCGCTGAAGCTGACTCCAAACACCGATACGATTTTGGCTGAATCGGCTCGTAGTGCAGCTGAATTTGTGAAAGAAAAAGCATTGCAGCACCTTGGTATTCAGATCGCTGATGCTTTAAATTAGGGAACTCCAAGAAATCAATTATCCAATATTGTGGGGTGGCATAGGTGTCAAATTAAGGCAGAAGCCCAAATGTCAAGCGACCTGACGGCATTGCGTCGGTGTCGCTGACTAAGGGCTTTGACAAGCGGTAATTTTGGGAGAATTGATTATTACTGCGATGGACTACGCCCTGCCTTCTTGCGATGTCTACGAAAGGCTGCGCCTAAGCGTCCTTGCTTTATCCCCAGCTTTCCTTAAGACTAAAGAATTTGTCACTTACACCGCTAAAAATGGTGACTGGGAAAATACGATTAAATTGAGCTTTAAAACTCGGAACTTGAGCTTCAGAACTTGACATTACGAGTTCTCTACTCAAACTCCGAGTTTCTAAGCTCTAACTTTTAACCTTTTAGGTAAAATTGCTGATAGATGTTCTGCACAATTGATGCTTACGTCTGCACTTTCCCAGATTTACAGATGAAATTGCGCCTTCATCAATTTTTAGTTTCTACCTTTGAAAGAGTTTAGCCATTCTTGAACTTGCTCTCTTGCAATATCGCGCCCTCCAAGACCAAAGGCTAGGGCAATAGCAACTGCGATCGCACCTAGTAAAAGTCCAAAGGCTAAATTCACAATATCACTGGCAACTCCAATCTGTTGCAGTGCCATTGCAGAAACTAAGGCAATAATTGCAATCCGCGCCACTTGTCCCAAAATCTGGGCTTGGCGTTCGCCGGAACTGGTAATGATGTTAAAAGCCAGATTTGCCAGGAATAAGCCAACGGCAAAAATCACCAATCCTGCCAAAATCCGCCCGAATACGATCACAATACCAGACACTAATGCTGTCAGGGCTGGAATATTCAAGATATTCACCGCCGCCACCGTGGCAAACAGCATAATCCCCACTAAGGCAACAATGCCTACAATTTCCGATGGAGTGCGGGTTGGAATCGGTGGGGTTGCTGATTCTGTTGAGATGACGATTCGTCTGCTGGGTGTTGTCAGACCCAAAATAGTGAAAATGTTATTAAACCCTAAATTGGTGAGGATACTTGTAACCAAGTCCCCAATAAACCGCCCGACGAAATAGGCAACAATCAAAATCGCCACGGCTGTAAAGATGGCAGGTAGAGCGTTGAGAACCTGTTGCAGCATGGCGATTGCAGGTATTGAGATCGCATCAATTCGCAAGGCATTGAGCGCTGCGATCGCCACAGGGATCAAAATCAAAACATAGACAATTGTGCCAATAATACTCGATAGAGGTTGCACTCCCGCACTTGCAGATAATCCCAACCGACTACCTAAATGGTCAAGACCAGTTGTCGCCAGCAAGTTTGTCACAATCCGCCGTACTACATTAGCGATGAACCAGCCAACTACAGCAATCAAGATCGCCGCTAAAATGTTCGGTAGAATTAGCAGAACTTCTGCAATTAGAGCTTGTACTGGTTGTAGAGCCTGCTGTAGTGTGAGAGCCTCCAAAACTGGGGTGAGAAACAGTAAAAATATAAACCAATACAGAGCATTGCCAATTGTCTCACTCAAAGACAGCTGATTAAGGCTGGGCGCTCTGTCTTCTGGTTCTGGATTCAAACGCTCATCCAGATTAAATGCCTGTAATGAGCGCACAGTGATAATCTTCACAATGGTCGCCAAAAACCAGGCTGCTGCCAAAAGGATTCCGGCACCAACCAACTTTGGCAAAAAGCCAATAAGTTGATTGAGAAAATTATTCAGGGGTTGAGAGGCTATTTCCAGATCCAAGGTCTGTAAAACAGCTACCGCAGTTAACAGGATAATGCTCCAAAAGACCAAGCTAGAGAGTAATTTCTCCACTTGGGGAACATCTTGACGACCTGTTATCCCAGCGGCAATGCGGTTATCTATGTTTGTGCGCTTGAGGATTCCTTGCGTCAGTGCCGCTGCGATCGCTGCAATGAGCCAACCTACTAGTAAAATTGCTACCGCCCCTAAAAGACGAGGTGTAAACAAAATCAACTGTTGTACAATACCTTGCACATCAGCGATTCCTTGATTTACTGCTGGTTGTATTGGTTGCAGGCTGGGCGATGATTGTGCCAAAAATTGCTGCACCCTCGTGGACAAAGCAACTCCTATCACCTGGGTTATTCCTTGCCAAGTTGTGTTCATGGTTTTCGGGAATTAAGCTTAAGTATTCACCGCAAACACTGAGTCAGTGTTTTGCCTATAAATTTACCAGTAAAAACATACATATTTACTCATATTTGATTTAATCTATGGGCATTGGGCATAAGAGGCAGAGGGGCAGAGGGGAAAACTTACTCCAACTGCCCCTTGTCTCCTCATCCCCCATTCCCCAAAATTTTGCGTTACTCTAATTGCAGCAACAGCACCAAAGATGTGGAATGTCCCAAGTTTTGGAACAATCGATTCAAATTAATGCTACAGCTACGGTGGTGGAGCGCTGTATTAGCGATTTAGCTCTTATGCACCGTTGGCTCAACCCCGTTCTCCGTTGCGAACCCGTGGGCGAAGCTTGGAGTACCGATGTCGGCAGTAAAAGTCGTTTTATTATTCAAATTCCTCTAATAAAACCCACCTTGAATAGCGTAGTTGTAGAACGACAACCGGGTTTGGTAGTTTGGGAATTTCAGGGATTTTTCCAAGGGCGCGATCGCTGGGAATGTCAACCCACAGAAAAGGGAACCCTTTTACTCAATCGCTTTGAGTACGATATTCCTAACCCCTTAGTGAGTTGGGGCTTCAACACTTTTGCTGCGTCGTGGACGAAAGAAGATATGCAAGCCCAACTGCGCCGCCTCAAAAGAGTCGCAGAAGAACAAAATTAGTCATTAGTCATTAGTCATTAGTCATTTGTCATTGGCTTACTAAAATTTTCCCTGCTTCCCAGTCTCTACTTGCCTTTACCCAGTTCGGTAAGTAGCCGCCGAATCACAGATGCATCCTCGGCATCAGGAACTTTTGCTAAATAATTTTGTAAGTCGTCTACGGCTTGGGGGTAGTAACCGAGTTGATAGTAGATCAAACCGCGATCGCGCAATTCTAAAGTTAAACCAGGAAACAGCAACAAAATTCGTTCAACCGCTGCCAGCGTTTTTTGTAACTCTTGCTGTTTGAGGTAAATAAATTTTAAATTTGTCAACATCCGAGCCAAAAATTGCCGATTACTGACTACAGCTAAAAATTCTGGTTGCAGCGTCACAGGTTGCTGATAAAGTTGAGATAGGCGTTCCTCGCAATCTTGGGCAAATATTATTTCACCGCCATTGAAAGCATCCACAAAAATTTCTATATCGGGAATATTTGGGCGGATCAAGAAATGTCCTGGCATTCCTACACCCACCATCGGAAAATCAATCCGTCGAGCAACTTCCAGGTAAATCAGCGCTAAGGTAATGGGAATCCCCAGTCGGCGATCGATTACATCATTGAAAAAGCTGTTGCGCGGGTCGTAATAGTCAATTTTATTACCAGAAAAATTTAAATCTTCGTAGAGATACTGATTAATACTTTGAACTATCCGCAAAGGATATCTTGAATCAGGCAGGCGTTCTTGAAGCTCCCATGCCATTGTATCAAGGGCGTTGAGATATTCCTCTGGGTCTAGCTTCGGATATTCTTCTTGTGCAATGTACAAAGCTGCCTTTGCTAGGTCAATTTGCTCGTCAGACTGCTGAATCTCCTGGTAAAAATATTGTCGTGCTGACGAGAAATTCATAAGCTGCTGCTCGGTGTAAGTGTGAGGATAAAGCCGCAGATACGCCCAACTCAGGCATCACGGCTTGGCTAAAAGCTGTTTTTGTATCTATACTTCAGGGTAACTGAAACTTTTTGCCGCAGGCTGGACAAAGCAAGTTTCTTCATCTTATGGATATTCAGAAGCTTTGGAAATGTAGTTTATGGATAGCCTTATATATAATATTTATTTATTGCCGAACTTTTAGCAAATGCTGTGTTGGTGATATCTACTACGATCTGCACTCATGCAAAGCATATCGTGTAATACAAAGATGTATTGCGCGATATAAATTCCTATAAATTTATACAACTTTTATATACTTATTAATTTAGTAGTAGCCGTAACATCGGAATCAAAGCTTTATATACTATGCTTTTGGTAATTTTTCTATTTTATAAGAATACAAATTACTATTATAAATTTTTAGCGAATACCAGTAATAATACTTGTTTTTGCAACTCTATTTATCAATAATACTCATGACTATATGATTTAGCTGAAATCAAGTTAATACTGTGCCAGTAGCCTAATAAATACTGCTTGTATGTGCGATCGCAGCGACAGGCTAAATCTTCGCCAGCTATGGCAGATTTTGTTTAATTTTGCTGGCAAATTTGTGTGCATTTAAATACAACGAGGTTAATTAATGAAGACTTATCACGTTTTACAGTCAACACTTACGCTAGCAACTTGTACTTTGTCAGCTTTAGCCATCTTACCTCTAAATTCAAACGCAAGCAAAAGCAGCAAGTTCACTGCTAATAGAATCCTTAATTTATTGAGCAAAAGCTAGGTATCAAAATCTAGCTTTTTTGTTCTAAGTGTAAATATTTAGTAAATTTAACAGAGTGGCATCTTTCGCTACAGCGTAAAGAGCTAGGGCGATCGCATCTAAAAAATGAGATTAGGGATAAACTAGAGCCTATCCCGTCAATCTAGTCAAGATGGGGACTACAACCATAGCCACCAAACACCTTTTTAAGGAATTACTAAGAGAGTTATGTCCCCGTCCGGTGCTAGAGTGAAAGGTGACATTTCTTATTCTTATGTCTTCTCCGACCTTATCTGAAATCTAGCTTCAATCATTAGGCGCAGCATGGTCACAACCGCAGAAAAAACAAACATTGGTTACATTACCCAAATCATTGGCCCAGTTGTAGACGTTAAATTTCCCGGCGGGAAATTGCCACAAATCTACAACGCCTTGAAAATCAAAGGCACCAACGAAGCTGGACAGGAAATCAACATCACCGTTGAAGTACAGCAACTGCTGGGCGACAACCAGGTGCGGACTGTTGCAATGAGTTCCACCGAAGGCTTAGTGCGCGGTTTTGAAGTCAGCGATACAGGCGCTCCCATTACCGTGCCAGTTGGTAAAGCCACTTTGGGCCGGATTTTCAACGTCCTTGGCGAACCTGTGGATAACAGGGGCCCAGTAAATGCTGAGGCAAGTTTACCCATCCACCGCTCTGCTCCTAAATTCACCGACCTGGAAACCAAACCTTCGGTGTTTGAGACTGGGATTAAAGTTGTTGACCTTCTGACTCCCTATCGACGCGGCGGTAAGATTGGTCTATTCGGCGGTGCTGGTGTTGGTAAGACCGTAATCATGATGGAGTTGATTAACAACATCGCTACCCAGCATGGTGGAGTATCTGTATTTGCTGGCGTGGGTGAGCGCACCCGTGAAGGTAATGACCTTTACAACGAAATGATTGAGTCTGGGGTTATCAATAACGAGAACCTCAACGAATCAAAAATTGCTCTAGTCTACGGTCAAATGAACGAACCACCCGGAGCCAGAATGCGGGTTGGTCTTTCGGGATTGACAGTAGCAGAGTACTTCCGGGATGTGAACAAGCAGGACGTGCTGCTGTTTATTGATAATATCTTCCGGTTTGTACAAGCAGGTTCGGAAGTATCGGCGCTATTAGGTCGGATGCCTTCTGCGGTAGGATATCAGCCCACATTGGGAACCGACGTAGGTGAACTACAAGAGCGGATTACCTCGACTACCGAGGGTTCGATTACCTCCATTCAAGCAGTGTACGTACCAGCGGATGACCTCACCGACCCCGCACCTGCTACCACCTTCGCCCACTTGGACGGAACCACAGTACTATCTCGCGGTTTGGCTGCTAAGGGAATTTATCCCGCAGTTGACCCCCTTGGTTCAACTTCCACCATGCTCCAGCCAAACATTGTAGGTGAAGAACACTACAATACTGCTCGTGCAGTGCAATCAACTCTGCAACGTTACAAAGAACTCCAAGACATTATCGCCATTCTTGGTCTAGATGAATTGTCTGAAGAAGACCGTCTCATCGTAGCGCGGGCCCGGAAAGTTGAGCGTTTCTTGTCTCAGCCGTTCTTTGTGGCAGAAGTATTCACCGGTTCTCCTGGTAAGTACGTGAAGTTGGAAGACACCATCAAAGGGTTCCAAAAAATTCTGTCTGGTGAGTTAGATGCTCTACCAGAACAGGCTTTCTACTTGGTTGGCGATATTAACGAAGCGATTGCCAAAGCTGAAAAAATCAAAGGTTAGTCATTAGTCACTTGTACTGAGCGACTCGCCCTGAGCGCAGTCGTTGGCGCAGCCTCTCGTAGAGAAGGGAGCCGAAGTATTGGTCATTGGTCATTAGTCATTAGTTCAACTGCTAATGACTAATGGCAATTACAAAAGACAAAGGACAAAGGACGAAGGACGAAGGACAAAAGACAAATGACATTAACCGTTCGTGTAATTTCTCCAGATAAAACAGTCTGGGATGCTCCAGCTGAAGAAGTCGTTTTGCCTAGCACTACTGGTCAACTAGGTATCCTAACTGGACACGCACCACTTTTGACCGCTCTAGATACTGGTGTCATGCGAGTTCGTGGCGCTAAAAATCAGAATTGGGAAGCGATCGCTCTTTTGGGTGGCTTTGCCGAAGTCGAAGAAAATGAAGTGACAATTCTGGTTAACGGCGCTGAACGTGGCGACAAAATTAACCTTGATGAAGCTCGTACTGCTTACAACCAAGCAGAAGCACGTCTAAGTCAAGTTTCCGCAGATGATCGCCAAGCCCAAATTCAGGCAACCCAAGCCTTCAAACGCGCCCGCGCTCGGTTTCAAGCTGCTGGCGGTTCGGTTTAATTTAAGTTTATATTTCCATTTTGTAGGTTGGGCAATGTTCAACCTACAAAATGTTTATTCAGAAGAACTCAGGAGCTAGGAGTCAACAGTCAGAATTTAACGTGAATTCTGTACGTATGCTAAAACTCCATCCCTTTACGGATAGAGTATTCTGAATTCTAAATTCTGACTCCTTATTTATTAATTTTAAAAAAAATTACGTCAAGTTTAAGAAATCGAGGCAAGCTTTGGTGGAGTGTTAAATTAACTAATTAGTTGCCCTTTTGGGCACAGATTATGAAAAGCCTTTCATCTTTGCTTGGTACTCGTAAACAAAATAAGGTAGCTCGGTTAGCAGCATCTATCGTAGCAACGTTAGCACTTGCTGGTAGTGTTCACTCTGCCAATGCTACTTCTGTCAAAATAACTACTCCAAAAGAAATCACTTCGGCATCAATCCAGCTAAATCAGACCACACTAAATATTGCTCAGTTACAAACTAGCAGGACTCAATATCAAGCTGCTGGAATTAATCCTGTTGTACTGGTTCCCATTCTACTTGTTGGCGGTTTAGTCATATTCGTCCCCCTATTCTTTGGGGGACTAGTAGTTATTGGCGAACGAGAAGTTGGCATTGTAGTGAGGAAATTTACCCTTTCTGGGCGTGGACTACCCGCCGGCAGTTTGATTGCCCTCAACGGCGAAGCTGGTTTGCAGGCAGATACTTTAGCTCCTGGCTGGCACTGGGGCTATTGGCCTTGGCAGTATTCTGTAAAGAAAGAATCGGTAATTGTCGTTCCCCAAGGGGAAATCGCTTTGATTGTGGCAGCAGATGGTCAACCCAACCCACCAGAGCGGATTTTGGGGAAAATCGTGGGTTGTGACAACTTCCAAGATGCTCGAAAATTCCTCATCGAAGGTGGCGAAAAAGGGCGGCAAATGGGTTTTCTTACGGCTGGTACATACCGGATCAACACTGCCCTATTTAAAGTCATCATGGCATCAAATGCCAGCGCTCATGGCATGAATCCAGAACAGTTGCGGGTATATAGTCTGGCATCTGACAAAGTTGGGATTGTTACTACTTTAGATGGTGTACCAATTTCCGCAGGTGAACTCGCAGGCCCGATAATTGACGGACACGACAACTTTCAAAATGGTCAGAAATTTATTAATGGCGGTGGACGGCGAGGTTTACAAGAGCAGACTTTGCTTTCTGGTTCTTGGAACTTGAACCCTTGGTTTGTCCAGGTTGAGCAAGTGCCGATGACGGAAATTCCCATTGGGTATGTTGGCGTGGTAATTTCTTTCGTGGGTAAAGCACATCAAGATGTCAGTGGTGCAGCTTTCACCCACGGTAACTTGGTGAATCAGGGACATAAGGGTGTGTGGGTCGAACCGCTATATCCTGGTAAGCACCCGATTAATTCCCGGATCATGAAGATTGAACTAGTGCCAACGACCAACATCGTCTTAAACTGGTCAGGTCGGACTGAACGCCACAGCTATGATGCTAAACTGGCTTCTTTAACAGTGCGATCGCGTGATGGGTTTGCCTTTGATTTGGAAGTAGCGCAAATTATCCATGTGGGTGCTTTAGATGCTCCAAAGGTAATTTCTCGCGTTGGTGCTATGCAAAATCTCGTAGACCATGTATTAGAACCTACTATCGGTAATTATTTCCGCAACTCAGCCCAAAACTGTACTGTACTAGACTTTCTCACTGCTCGGAGTGAACGACAAACTGAGGCTGCTGAGTATATTAAAACAGCACTGCGGGCTTATGACGTGCAAGCGATCGACACTCTAATTGGTGATATTCAGCCACCAGCGTCGTTAATGCAGACACAGACAGATCGGAAAATTGCCGAAGAAGAACGCAAGACTTATGAAGTCCAGCAAATGGCGCAAACCCAACGACAGCAGCTTGTTAGGGAAACGGCACTGGCTAATATTCAGCAAGAAATGGTGAAATCGGAGCAGAGTGTGCATATAGCTGACCTCAAAGCCCAAGCCCAAATCAAAGAGGCAAACGGTGAGGCTGAAGGTACAAAACTCCGGGCAATTGCTGAGGCTGAAGGTATCCGAGCCACAGGTAATGCCAAAGCTGAAACCTACCGCGCTGGTGTAGAAGCTCTGGGACCACAAGGTTATACAGCAATGCAACTGATGCAGATTATCGGCGATCGCAATGTCCGTTTGATTCCAGATGTCTTAGTTGGCAGTAATGGCAGCAATAACGGCTTAGTGGATGGGCTACTATCCATGATTTTATGGAATCAAACTGGTAAGGGTGAATTGACACCAACACCTTTGCATCCACAACCAATAGTTAACAAAGGACAACCAACCACAGAAAACGGTCTTCCACCGATAGTTGTGAATTTTCCTGTAGATAAGTAACATCAGAAACATGAGGTAGGGGCATAACTTTGTTGTGCCCTTATAAAAAACAAACGGCAATATCTTTCTGATTGTGGGCAAAATGCCCACCTTGTAGGTAGGGGAATTTTGCTTTTACAAGAACGTTATCGTTTAATCAAGCAGATTGGTAAAGGGGGATTCTGTAAAACCTTCCTTGCTGTAGATGAGGGTCAGTTTCCGCCAATTCCTTGCGTTGTTCAAGAAATCTCGCAGGAATACGAGACATTTAAAACTTTTCAGCAAAAGGCGCAACAGCTAGATGAATTAGGAAAGCATCCGCAAATTCCCGCATTATTAAATTATTTTCAGCATAATGGGCATTTTTATTTAGTGCAGGAGTTTATTGCAGGCACTAATTTAGCTCAGGTGGTTGAAGAAGAAGGCGCTTTTAATGAAACTCAGATTTGGCAACTTTTAGAAGATGTGTTGCCAGTTTTCCAGTTTATTAACGATCGCCACATCATCCACCGCGATATTAAACCCCAAAATATCATCCGTAGATCCCCAATTACTAAGAAGGGAGATTTCGTTATAGTCGATTTTACCACTGCGAAAATCGTCACAGAAATTGATCGGCTAATATTTGAAACCAGTATTGGCAGTCCAGAATACGCTGCACCAGAACAAGCAAAGGGAAAAGCCGTTTTTGCTAGTGATTTATATAGCTTGGGTGTAACTTGTATTTACTTACTTACCCAGATTCCTCCCTTTGATTTATATGATATTGCTAACGATTGCTGGGTTTGGCAACAATATCTTACTACTAAGGTTAGCGATGTCTGGCGACAAGACTCAAAGAGTCTACGCTTGGGGCAAATCCTCGACAAGCTGCTGCAAAAGACTATTAACCACCGCTTTCAATCGGCTGATCAAGTTATGCAAGCAATGGGTATGGAATGTAAAACTCAAAATTTTAAATTACCAAATCCTCCTTGGCGATGCTTGCATACCTTAACTGGGCATTCTGGGACATTGAGTAGTGTGAATACCCTTACCATTAGTCCAGACAGTCACACTTTAGCCAGTGGTAGTGATGACAAAAACATCAAATTATGGGATTTAAATACCAAAAAAGTTTTAGCTAGCTTATCAGGACATTCCCAAGCTGTAAAATCAGTTGCCTTCAGTCCAGATGGTCAAATTCTGGCAACTGCTAGCGATGATAAAACTATCAAATTGTGGCAGGTTGAGACATTGGAGGAAATCTGCACCTTGTTAGGACACGCACACGCTGTAAAATCAGTTGCTTTCAGTCCAGATGGGCAGATTCTCGCTAGTGGTAGCTGGGATAAGACAATCAAACTCTGGAATATCAATACTGGTAAAGAAATTTGCACCATAACTGGACACCAATTACAGGTAAATTCAGTAGCATTTAGTCCCCAAGGACAGCTTTTAGCTAGCGCTAGTTATGACAGAACAATTCGCTTGTGGCAGATAGAAGGTTCCCAGAGAGAAATTCAAAACCGCCCATGCTATAGCTTGTTAAGCACCCTTTCGGGTCATGCATGGGCGGTTTTGACAGTCGCTTTTAGTCCCGATGGGAAAACTTTGGCGACGGGTAGTGATGATAACACTATTAAGTTTTGGGAGGTAAACACTGGTCAGCTAATTTGCACACTTGTAGGCCATTCTTGGTCAGTGGTGGCTGTGGCTTTTACTGCCGATGGCAAAACACTCCTAAGTGCAAGTTGCGACAAAACAGTTAAACTTTGGAGGGTAAGCACAGCAGAAGAGATTGTTACTCTCTCTGGTCATGTAGACTCAGTATCTGCTGTTGCTGTGAGCAAAGTTACACAATTAATTGCAAGCGGCAGCCGGGACAAGACTATCAAACTGTGGCAGCTTGTAGAACAGGACAATAGCTAATTTTGTAATATCAAGCGCTACCTGTAAAGGCAACTTCTGGAAATTTCAATTGAGCTTCTGCCATTGGACGGTTTCTGCCTTCCTCTTGCCAGTAGTTAATCACTTCTGTTGCTTTATTAAGCAACTCGACACGATCCACGTCAGTAATCCAATGTTTGGACTCTAATTCCTTTTTTAACTCTTCCCAGGCGTCATTTCTGGGCCAAAAAAAGTACTTAGTCAAGGGACTGGTGCCTTTGCCTACAACTTGATCGACTGCGAGAGCAACGTTCTCGTCTAACCACAGAATTTTCAAAATAAACTTGGTCAATCACACCTCCGGGAATTTCCGGGCATTATTTAACAAGGATAGCGATCGCTTATTTTAACGCAATACCCTATCAAATGACCAAACAGTGATTGGATTGGGCTAGCATAAGGTGTAGTCGGCGCTAACAAAGATGCTTATGACTGCTCAACTGCCCCAATCTCAAACAACATCTGGTTCAGATTTGTATGAGCAAGACTTTTACCTGTGGATTCAAACCACAGCAGAACTGCTCAAGCAAGGTCGGCTCACAGAACTGGATTTGGAGAATTTGATTGATGAAATTGAAACAATGGGCAGGAGTGAAAAGAAAGCACTGAGAAGCAATTTGGAAGTGGTGCTGATGCACCTCTTGAAGTATAAATATCAAGCCGAGAAGCGCTCTGGTAGTTGGCGAGCAACAATTCGTGAGCATCGCAAACACCTCAGAGAAGCTCTAGAAGAAAGTCCTAGCCTCAAACCCTATTTCTCTGAGGTTTTTGGGCTGTGTTATGACGATGCTAGACTCTTGGCTGCTGATAAAACTGAATTGCATCTAGCTACCTTCCCCGAACAATCTCCCTTCACGCCAGAGCAAACCCTCGACCCCGATTTTTTACCTGAGTCATGAGCGCATTATGATGATTTAAAACTCTTTTGCTTCCTACCCCATGACTCAACCAACTTCTGTAAAAGCGATCGTTGTTTTCGATATTGATGGCGTTGTGCGCGATGTTAGCGGTTCCTATCGCCGAGCGATCGCAGATACCGTAGAACATTTTACCACCCAAGCATATCGTCCAACCCCACTGGATATTGACCAGTTGAAGTCTGAAGGCGTGTGGAATAACGATTGGGAAGCATCGCAGGAATTAATTTACCGCTACTTTGAAACCCAAGAACAGAGCCGAGAACAACTGCAACTAGATTACAGTGCGATCGTTGCTTTTTTTCAATCGCGTTACCGCGGCCCAGATCCAAATAATTTTACAGGGTATATCTGTAATGAACCCTTATTATTACAACCTAGCTATTTAGAACAACTTACCCAAGCAGGGATTGCTTGGGGATTTTTTAGCGGTGCAACTCGTGCTTCCGCTAACTATGTCTTAGAAAAACGCCTGGGTTTGGAATCTCCGGTGTTGATTGCGATGGAAGATGCGCCAGGTAAACCAGACCCCACTGGACTTTTTGCTACAGTTCGTGAGTTAGATAATGAAATTGAGCAAAAATTAGCGATTGTATATGTAGGAGATACGGTAGCAGATATGTATACCGTTGAGAAAGCGCGGAGTTTAGATTTTGCTCGTTCTTGGATTGGTGTAGGGGTTTTACCGCCCCATGTACAGGAAACAGCACCGCGTAGTGATGCTTATGGTGAGACACTAATAGCAGCAGGAGCAGCTGTAGTTTTTCGTAATGTGCAAGAATTAACCCCAAGGCAGATTCAAGAATTGGTAAGTTCATCTAATTAATCTGTATTTTTAGATGAATCCAGCAATTACTGGATTTTCAAGAACTTATCCAAAGCTGTAACTAGGCTGGGAGGCCAACGGCGGATATTTTTTACCCAGTCAATATCTTTGTAGCGGCTATCAAGTCCATAAGCTGCTACCCAGTTACTTTCAGCTTCACCTTGTTCTCCATTTACCCAATATGCAGCTGTGAGGGCGGCACGCACATCAGCAAATTTGGAGTATTTACGGGCGATATTTCGCATCTCGCGGATTGCTTGCTCTTTTTGACCAGTTTCATACAGAGCGAGGGCGTAGTTAGCACGGGCGAAGGCAAAATTTGGGGCTATTTCATTAGATTTTTTGTAGTCTGCGATCGCATCTTCCCATTTTCCTAAACCTGCTGTGGCATTGCCGCGATTGTTATACGCCATCGCATCGTTAGGATCGAGTTCTAAAACATGATTATAATCTGCGATCGCATCGTCCCATTTTCCCATCCCTTCTAACGCCGCCCCCCGATTTAAATATGGATCGGTGACATTTGGCGCTAGTTCTATGGCTTTGTTATAATCTGCCAGCGCCTCTGGTAACTTATTCTGACTCACCCGCGAATTTCCCCGGTTACTCCAGGCCCCTGCATTTGTGGGAAATTGCTCAATAATTTTTGTCCAGTAAGTTTCAGCCGTCGCAAAGTCACCTTGATTCGTCGCTATAAACGCTTGATTTGCCCACTCATCACCTTGTTTTAACTGTTCTTGAGTAATGGGCGGCTGAGATTGTGCCATAACTGGTGTACCCCAGCCAAACACAATTAACAGACTGAGAAAAATACCAATCAACTTAATCATCTAGGTTTACCTAATTTGTCATTTGTCATTTGTCATTGAGCAGAGGAATGGAGTTCAAAGACTCATTTACGAGTATCGATGCCCAATGCCCAATGCCCCATACCCCATGCCTATAATTACAATAATGACAACTGTTCATTAGGCGGCGTGAATCCCAAATGCTTATATGCTGCCTTAGTCGCCATCCTGCCGCGATGAGTTCTAGTTAAATACCCAATCTGCATGAGATAAGGTTCGTACACCTCTTCAATTGTTTGAGTATCTTCACCCGTTGCTGCTGCCATTGTTTCCAACCCCACTGGTCCGCCGTTAAATTGTTCAATGATTACACTCAGCATCTGGCGGTCTGTCCAATCTAAACCGCAGGGATCTACTTGGAATAGTTGCAATGCTTCAGATGCGATGCTTTCATTAATCTCCCCAGATATTTTTACTTCCGCATAATCACGCACCCGCTTAAGTAGCCTATTCGCAATACGTGGAGTTCCGCGTGAACGACGGGCAATTTCTGTGGCTCCATCTTCTGTAACAGGGGTTTTGAGTAATTGAGCGGTTCGCAGTATAATTTGAGTCAATTCATCAACTTCGTAAAATCGCAGTTTTTGAATTAAACCGAAGCGATCGCGCAGTGGTGAAGTTAAAGCACCCACACGCGTTGTAGCTCCCACTAGAGTAAACTTTGACAGCGGCAAACTTCTAATGCGAGCGCTGGAACCCTTACCAATAGTAATATCTAAGCGATAATCTTCCATCGCTGGGTAGAGAATTTCCTCTGTCATCCGCGAGAGGCGATGAATTTCATCGACAAATAAAATATCTCCTGGTTTCATGTTCACCAGTAGCCCGACAATATCCCGTGGACGTTCTAGGGCTGGCGCACTGGTAATTTTGTAATTTACCCCCATTTCCGATGCTAAAATCATTGCCATTGTGGTTTTTCCCAATCCCGGCGGCCCATATAGCAACAAGTGATCCAGTACCTCACCACGAGACTTGGCTGCTTTGATGGCAATATCTAGCACATCCTTTAAATCTTTTTGCCCGATGTAATCAGCAAATCGGTGTGGTCGAATACCTTCTTCTTGCTGTTCTTGCTCATCAATAGCAGCTTCAGGCTTCAAAATATTTTCTGTGGATGGTGCTTTCGCCGACTCTCGACGCTGTTTTGGTTCTCCGTTGGGTTCTGGAGGCTGTTTTTTCGATGAAATTATCGCCATAATTCAGCTATCTATTTTTAAGGGACTAGGGAGTGGGGGAGACAGGGGGGGCAGTGGAGGCAGGGGGAGAAAGAAGAACCAATGCCCAATGCCCCATACTCAATACCCATGAAAATTTTAGTTTGAGAATACCCGCGCCAATTTAAAATTTAAATTCCGGTCAATTACCCAGAAGTACAAAATTTATTATGTTATCTAAAAGAATCTTACCGTGCTTAGATGTGAAGGCGGGACGGGTTGTAAAAGGAGTTAACTTTGTTAATCTCCAAGATGCAGGCGATCCGGTAGAACTGGCCAAGGTTTACAACGAAGCCGGTGCTGATGAATTAGTATTTCTGGATATTACAGCTACTCATGAAGATCGAGCTACAATTATAGATGTGGTGTACCGCACTGCTGAACAGGTCTTTATTCCATTGACTGTAGGTGGTGGCATTCAATCCTTAGAAAATGTTAAAGCTTTGTTACGAGCCGGCGCAGATAAGGTTAGTATTAATTCTGCGGCGGTGCGTGATCCAGACTTGATTAATCGGGCTAGCGATCGCTTTGGTAATCAGTGCATAGTTGTTGCTATTGATGCCAGACGCAGAAATAACCCGGAAAATCCAGGTTGGGATGTGTATGTGCGGGGTGGCAGAGAAAATACAGGCTTAGATGCCCTATTGTGGGCACAAGAAGTTGAAAAACGGGGGGCCGGAGAACTGCTAGTCACAAGTATGGATGCTGATGGAACCCAAGCTGGGTATGACATTGAGATCACACGGGCAATTGCCGATGCTGTAGAAATTCCAGTTATTGCTTCTGGTGGTGCAGGTAATTGTGAACATATCTACACTGCCCTAACTGAAGGCAAAGCTGAAGCCGCATTACTCGCATCACTGTTACATTACGGACAATTAAGCGTAGCAGAAATTAAAAGTTACTTGCGCGATCGCAACGTGCCAGTTAGAACATTATCTTGATCCACCATTTCTCATTTAATGACATCCATCTAAGGTTAGACACACTTCCTGAAAAGGGTGTTAATATTATTTTACAAGTATTAACAAATATTAAGAAATATGCTGCTTCCTATTTTACTTTTTGATGTAGCCCTGGTAGCGTGGTCGCTGCACTTAATGGAAAAAGCCTACGAGAGTAAAGAATTTTCTCTAATGTTAGCTGGTACTTTGGTTGCTCTTGCTGCTGCTGCCATGTTAGTAGTCTACTTTTTGATGGGTCATTGTATGACCTATTTGTTGCAAGTATCCTAGAGAGTGCTGAGTACCAGAGGAGATATTTAAAATTTAGTCTCCTATAAAAAGCTTGACAAAGTAATAATAACTAAGCAATTATATATAGTTTATTTTAAGAGGATGTTTTCAAAGTACTAAAAGTATAATTTTTGCCTTCTAGAGTACGGTAAGTGCAACGAAAAACTAAGGTTTTCGCCATATACTTAAATGCTTGGCTGTGCTAATTATCAGAGCAAAAGACCCTTTTAAAACATCCTCTAAGGGCTTATAGCACAGTTGGTAGCGCACCTGTACATTCACAAATTAGATGCCGCAATCGATTTCAGCGTTTGGGTAAGGATTATGAGTTGTACACAAAGCTAAGTGACGCAATAATTTATGGCTCATTGATTCGTCTGATGGTAAAACGAATGGCACTTTCTTTTCTTGACGAATCAGCTAGCTCTAAGGATAAATATGGCTAACCAAAGCTTATTGATGCATCACTTTTTCAGTTTTACTTTGTGGAGTAATTCATCTTTAATCCGGTTAAGAATTGAAGTCTCATCCAAGTTTGCTAAAATCCGATTAATTACTGCTTTCGGCCCATCAGGCCCCCAAGTTGCGCCATTGGCTAAATAAACTTTGGTAACTTGTCCAATACCGTAAGAAGAAACACCAGCGACTCCTCCTTGGGTAATTGCTACCGATATATAAGGGCCTAGTGCAATGCCACCCGTAGCTGTTGCAGAGATCCCAAGTAAAGTTTTTAATCCACTCAAGCCTAAATTTGCTAACAATTCACTAGCACCGATACCGCCCATACTCAAGGCGATTTTTTGTAGCAATTGTACAGCCCCAGCCTCGGTCATAGAGAAGCCATAGAGTTTAGATAAACCCAAAATCAGAGCAATATCAATTACCACACTACTCAGAATATCTACCACAGTTACAGGATTGAGTGCGATCGCTAATGCTTTAGTCATCACAGCCTTCCAAATCAACTGATTGGCATTCTGTTCCCGAATCATCAGTTTTCGTTCTATCAACTGCTCATTTACAATATCGGCATAAAGCATGGTATTTAGGGCAACCAAGGCTTTACCCTCACGATGCAGAATTTCCAATATTTTCAGCTTCAGTTCCTCGACTTGGGCATTTCCTGTACGCAACTGTATGCCCCTAGTACCATCAGGGCGACGAATCGCCGTCTTCACCAATGGCGATGCCGCAGCCATGACAATTTCTAGAGGTGTGAGTAATTCACGTACCCTTTCATCCCGGATTTTGTGATAAATTGCCATCCGGTCTGCTTCTGGATACTGATCTACTTTGTTAAATACCAGAATGATCGGTTTACCTGCTTCTCGCAACTGCGAAAGGGCGGCGTATTCTAACTTTGTCATATCACCAGATATCACAAACAGAATCAAATCTGCTTGTTTGGCAATCTGTTCAGCTAAAGCGGCGCGGGTTGCACCATCTACTTCGTCTAATCCAGGAGTATCAATTAATTCCACCTTAGATTGACCTACACCAGGAAGAGTTACTCGCAAAGCACGTTCAGTTTCCCCAATCATCTCCTCACTAATACTCCAATTAACTGTTTGAGCAGTACGGGTGACACCGTGCAGTGGCCCAGTTTCAAATACCGTTTGCCCAACCAAAGAATTGAGTAGAGAAGACTTCCCACGTCCCACCATGCCAAAAGTCGCAATCTGCACTACCATGCGGTCTAACTTTCCCAGCATGGTTTCCAAATCAGCAATTTCCCTCTCTAACCCGGTTTTTTCCTGGGGAGTAAGGTCGAGATTAGCTACTAAGTTTCGCAACGCTGTTTGTGCTTGTTTATAGTTCAGTTCCGTCTGAATGTCTTCAAAACTAAAAATAGCACTATCCAGTTCTTCCTCCCAGCTGAGAGAATTTGCGTCAGTGTTAGCGGAATCGCTTTGATGAGGTTCAGGCACGGGCAATGTCGAGGTCATATCAATTTGAGATTTGAAATTTGGGATTTTTAAATTAGCCCTGTCTCTTATCCTAGTTATTTTTAACAGAGGTTTGTGGAGATTAGGGAGCAGCGGAGTAGCACTTCTCTACGAGACGCTGCGCGTGAGCTTGCTTCCACGTTCGCGCAGTGTGCCGTAGGCAAGTGGTACGTCTACGCTCAGTGACCGAGGATAAGTTGCAGTAAGTTTTTCCCCTCCGCCTCTTGTGCCCAATGACCAATGACTAATGACCAATGGCTAACAAAAAGTCATAAACTGAAAAATGCATCTAAATATAACGCGTTAGGATCTTGACTAAATTACCTGTGCGGAAAATCGTTATTGCCGGCAACTGGAAAATGTTCAAAACCCAGTCAGAAACCCAGGAGTTTTTACAAGGATTTCTGCCCCACTTAGAGGAAACCCCCGAAGGGCGAGAAGTGATATTGTGTCCTCCTTTCACTGATTTAAGTGTTTTGTCCAAGACCTTGCACGGTAGCCTCATCCAACTGGGGGCACAAAATATCCATTGGGAAGAATATGGAGCCTATACGGGTGAGATTTCTGGCCCGATGCTGACAGAAAGTGGTGTGCGCTTTGTGATTGTCGGTCATAGCGAACGACGGCAATACTTTGGGGAAACGGACGCCACCGTTAATCTGCGCCTCCGAACTGCTCAAAGGTTTGGTTTGACTCCAATTCTCTGTGTTGGCGAAAGTAAACAACAACGAGATGCGGGAGAAGCTGAATCACTGATTGCTCTCCAACTCGACAAAGCCTTGGTAGATATCGATCAGGATAATTTGGTGATTGCCTATGAACCGATTTGGGCCATTGGTACTGGTGACACTTGTGAAGTAGAGGAAGCTAATCGAATAATTGGCTTAATTCGTAGCAAGTTGACTAATCCAAATGTATCAATTCAATATGGCGGTTCAGTCAAGCCGAATAATATTGATGAGATTATGGCTCAACCAGAAATTGATGGTGTCCTCGTGGGAGGAGCAAGTCTAGAACCTGAGAGTTTCGCTCGGATTGTGAATTTTAAGTCAGTGTGATGTGCTTTTTTCTCGTTCCCATGCAGAGCATGGGAATGCCTAATGTAGATTTATGCCAAGGAACTTGATAATTCGAGGACGCTGTTTCGATTGGGGACAGCGGACTTATTTGATGGGCATTTTAAATGTAACGCCTGATAGCTTTAGTGATGGGGGTGAGTTTAACACTTCCTCTGCTGCTTTAGTACAGGCGCAAGCACTGGTGGCTGCTGGTGCTGACATCATCGATGTGGGCGGTCAATCAACTCGACCAGGGGCAAAGCAAATAACTCTGGTGGAGGAACTTGACCGGGTAGTATCGGTATTACAGGTGCTAAGACCAGAGATTTCAGTCCCGATTTCTGTAGATACAACCCGTGCTGCTGTGGCCAAGGCATCTGTAGAAGCTGGAGCGGATATTATTAATGATATTTCTGGCGGCACTTTTGACTCAGAAATGTTGGCAACAGTCGCAGAGTTAGGTGTGCCGATGATTTTAATGCACATCCGGGGAACACCACAGACAATGCAACAACAGACCGATTATCAAGATTTGCTCGGTGAAATTTATAGTTTTTTGGCTCGACAAATTAAGGCAGCAACTGCTGCGGGCATTGACCTGGATAAAATTATTATCGATCCTGGTATTGGTTTTGCTAAAAACTATGAGCAAAATTTAGAAATTTTTCGCAGTTTGCGATCGCTCGCACCACTCAACTGTCCTATCTTGGTAGGAGCATCTCGTAAAAGTTTTATTGGTCGCATTTTAAATCAACCAGATCCCAAAGCACGAGTTTGGGGAACGGCAGCAGCTTGTTGTGCTGCTATTTTTAATGGCGCTGATATCCTCCGAGTTCACGATGTTCAAGAAATGCGCGATGTTTCACTAGTAGCCGATGCCTTATTGAGACAAGCTAGACAGCGTGACTCTTAAGTATTCCGTTCTTCGATTTTTTTGCCGTTACCTTCTTGAGTTACCGACTCGGCTATCAACTCCTGAAACATTTCACTTGAGTTAGCCGGGTCTACAAAGACAATTTTGGCGTTATTGCTCTCACCAAGTTTTTGGCTAGCATCTACATAATCTTGAGCCACGAGATACCGCAGAATGTCTCTACTATCGGGATTGGCACGGAGAGCTTGAGAAATGATTTGCACTGAAGCCATAGTTCCTTCTGCTTTCTTAATCGCAGCTTCCTTTTCCCCTTCTGCTTCGGTAATCAATGCCCGTTTTTTGATGACGGCGGCTTGTTCTTCTTCCCTAGACTTTCGCACACTCTCAGGTAGGGTAATTCTCTGAATATCTAACCGGAGAATCTCAACTCCCCAATCTGCCGTTACATGATTCAACTGATCTAAAATAGCTGAGTCCATCTCTGCTCTAGAGACGTTGGTCTGCTCTAGGGTATTTTGGGCAATGATTTCTCGGAGCGTAGTTGTGGTTATCTGTGTTAATGCCCCTTGCAGATCCTCAATCGCGTAAAAGCTTCTCTCAATATCTCGAATGCGCCAGTATACAATAGCATCCACTTCTACGTAAATATTATCTTGGGTGATCACATTCTGAGGTTTGATGTCTGTATACTGCTCTCGTGTAGTATCTTCCATCACAATCTGATCGACCAAGGGAACAATAAAGTTCAGCCCCGGCTTAAGTTTTCGATGATACCGCCCTAAGCGTTCGACTAAGGCTTCATTTCCTTGATTAATCAGTTTTGCAGAACCTAATGCATAACCTATAAGGGCTAAAACTATAGCAATAATTGGCTCCATGTATGCTCCTATTCAGCTTTGGGGAGAATTTAGTGTCAAAGATATGCTACTAGCTTGTCATATCTTTGAGTTTAATGTTTTGAGTCTGTAATTTTATCAACACCGGCAGCGATGTCGAGTCGCTGCACGTTTTGTACATATTTTGTAAGTAAAACTATTTTGCGGAATGCGATCGCTATTAAAGCACCTTGATAAAACGCTGGCAAGGACTACTTGATGTAATCAACATTACTTGTACTGGCATTTTCAGACAGCCTGGATTTGTTTTAAGTATATTTACTTAAATTGACTAAATCAAGGTAAAATTTGGCAAGATTTTAAAAACTCCACTATAATCGGATAAAAATTGGCTTGGGCCATTAAAAATATCAAAATATTATGGGCAGGTTGTTAATCAAACTTATAGGTTTAATTCTACTTTTCACAGGATTATACTTTTTTGGTCAAAACATCATATTTGTTAGCGGTTACTATTCATATTTTTATCGGAGCTTACCTGCTACAGCTTCAGTTTTGGCAACGATGATAGGTATATTTGCATTAGTCTTTTTTCGGAGAGAAACTGGTAACTTAGGATGAATTTTTCTCGGCATTGGCATAGTATTAATTTTCTTAAGCGGTGGAGTTATTTTAAAGCCAACTAGCCTATGGAATTTCATAATTGCTTTTACAGCATTAGCAACTGGATATAAATTACTAAATGAGGGTAGAATCAACTTTTAAAATCTGTTTTCATTATGTATCTTAGTAACTAAGATTACATTATTTCCCCATTGAGAGTACAGTCAGAAAAATTTAGCATCATAATTTCCCCATCTTCTTTATTGGTTCTGAGAGTGCATTAGGGAACTTAGATTAACTTTTAGTTAAGTAACGATTTCACGATACAAAAGCACACGTAATCCTCGTCAGCCGGACGAATAGCCTCTTAATCATGACTTTAGCTCAGAGGGGTTTTACTAAGGTTGAGGGTAATATTAGAATGGAAACTATTGATGATGAGGAAAAGGGAAGAATGACCCAGGTGGTTCTAGGAGAGAACGAAGGAATAGACTCAGCTTTGCGTCGGTTTAAACGCCAGGTTTCCAAAGCTGGGATATTAGCTGATGTGAAATATCATCGGCACTTTGAAACACCGATAGAAAAACGCAAACGTAAGGCAGTGGCAGCTAGACGCACAAGACGTTTTAAATAAACCAATTTGGTGTGATACCGGCGTTGCTTAAGGTTATGACCGAAAACAAGCAACAGCGCGTAGGCGTAGCCCATCGTAGACATCGCCATTATTCATACAAACATTAAGCAAAGTCTGCCGCACCGCTAATTAGGGTGTAGATGAGTTACTTTTACTATATGTAGAGAGCGTTAGAGGCTTTATCTTGGTTGGATGGAGCAAGCTAAAATCGCTACCCATCAACCAAAATAAGCGCCTTTAAACATCGGTTAGCTTTCTTTAATCAGCTGATAGGACAGTATTCATCCAGCCCTAAGACTCAGAATTATTAATGGTGCGGCTATTACAAACATTCATCGCCTTTTCTACTCCCTGCTTGAGACTTAGTTCAATACACTCAACTATGAACTGAAGTACAAGAGACATCTGCTGATTTTCGGCAGCGGAAAATCGCCCCAGCACATGAGAGACAGCACCGGAATCATCCTTATTAGCTGCATCTTTGGGTTTACCAATACCGATTCGCAAACGGGGAAAGTTTTGGGTATTAAGATGTGCGATCGCACTTTTCATGCCGTTATGTCCCCCAGATGAACCAGATAAACGCAAACGAGTTTTTCCCAAGGGCAAATCCATATCGTCATAAACGATCAACACTGACTCAGGCGGTAATTTATACCAACTTGTCACCGCTTGTATTGCTTGCCCTGAGCGATTCATATAAGTTAACGGCTTTAGCAAGCGAATCTTACCTCCACCTGGGGCTATACCCTCGCCATACTCACCCTGAAACTTCCGGTTTTCTGCTAAGGAAATGCGCCAAGAACGGGAGAGAGTTTCTAAAGCAGCAAAACCGATATTATGGCGTGTTTGGTCATACTTAGCTTCTGGATTCCCTAATCCGACGATTAGTTGGGGAATTACCAAAGCTGGTTGCGTAACAGCTTCTGTCATTTTGCCTAGAGTCAATTGATATGCAGCACTCTTCTATATAGTCTGTCTGATTAATTTTGGGGAGTTCGTAGTAAGCACTTCAGTGCTTAAAATCCAGGACTAGAGTCCTTACTACGAACTTGACAAACTACTAGCTAGGTTGGGAAGAACTAGCGGTATCCTGCTCAGATTTAGCAGGGTGGATTTGCTTAGGTTCCAATTCAGCAGTAGTCTTGACAACTTCTTCTAACTGTTCTACTTCTTTTTGAAACTCGTTTTGAAACTCCTTAGAGGCTTCTTGGAAACTACGAATTGTTTTGCCCACACTCCGACCGATCTCTGGTAGCTTTTTTGGGCCAAAGATTAACAGCGCTACTACCATAATTACAGCCATTTCCGGCAGACCGATACCAAATATATTCATTTTTTGTCTCCTGTAAACTTTAGAACCACTACAGAAACTCACATATATAGTTAGTCTAGTCGGAAATCGCAACTCACAAAAAAACCCGGAAGAACCGGGTGTAACTTAACTTGTTATCCAAACTCACTCGCTGTGTATGCGTTAGCGTCCTAAGCTGCGCCAATCGACAAATACATCCTGAACCAACAGTGATTTATTGTAAAGTTGCAGAATAATCAGCAGAAACACGAAAAATAGCGCCATAAAAACAGCCATCACAGGGGTAGTACCCCAACCTGGAGCCACTTTCCCATACTCAGAGTTCAGTGGTTTCAGGATATCTCCCAATCTAGTCCTTTGTGCCATAGTCCACCTAAGATTACTTGCCAAAGCTTTTTTTAATCTTCTGTAATATTCTATAAGAATAGCACTCATCATCTATCTCTCAATTATGGAACCCGCAATAGTTCTTAGCATTTCTATGGCTGCCGTCGTAGTTGCCATCACTGGAATTTCGATCTATACCTCCTTTGGCCCTCCTAGCAAGGAATTGAACGATCCGTTTGATGACCACGAAGATTAGTGCGATTCGTTGTAAGTCCTACCAGCAAGGTTCATGCTTGACTCTTTATCTGCCCACACCGAGTAAGCTCGATTCTTACAGAGTGAAACTGGGAACAGAGCGCAATAGTACTACTGTTATGGGTGGTAACGGCGCTACCAAGAAAAGTGACCTACAGTGGATGTTGGGGCATATCTTAAACACCCAATATCAGAGTTACCCTGCCGAGTTTTAAAGTGACAGTGGCTAGAACCTGGGGTTCTGATGGTTAAATTGGCACTACCTAACGGAACAAACAATTTACTGAGGAAACTTTTTGTCACTACTACAATAAGTAATTACACAAACCCTCTTGAAAAGTTTTTCAGGAGGGTTTTTGATTTATTTAGAGCGATCGCCTTGCTCTTGCATTGGTTAAGGGACTTCCAAATCAAAAAATATCCAATTAACTCTTGTGGGCTGGGCGTCTCGCCCAACTGTAGCCAAAGGCGGGCTTTTCAGTCCATCTGACAAGATTGGATAATTTATTTGTTGTATACTTCCAAATAATTAATAAAATCAGGTGCAACCTTTATATCTGATTCGTAAAGTAAATCTGGTTTTACTCAGGATAGGCTAAATCAAGTATAGTTATGTTGAGTTGCAGAATTCCTGTTAACAATCATGTATATTCAGTTACATTGGCAGAGTAATAATAAATTTTGTCCCCTCACCAGGTATTGATAAGCAGTTGACTTGTCCGTTGTGTTTGTCAACAATAATTTGGTAGCTAATGGCTAATCCCAGCCCGGTTCCCTTGCCCACAGCCTTGGTTGTGAAAGATTGCTCAAAAATTCGAGATTGCACCTCAGTAAGCATACCGGGGCCATTATCTTGGATACAAATTGTGACAGTTTGTTGTTGAGGATCGAGCGATGTGGTGATGGTGATTATACTCGGGACAGCAGTAATATCTTGATTGGAATTTTTTTGATGGAGTTCATCAAATGCATCAATGGCATTGGCGATGATATTCATGAACACCTGGTTCAGTTGTCCGGGATAGCAACTGATTGGAGGTAACTCACCGTATTGTGTGACAACCTGGATTTTAGTGCGATCGCCATTGCCTTTGAGTCGATGTTTCAACAGCATTAAGGTGCTATCGATTCCTTCGTGAATCTGAAACTTTATCTGAGATGAAATATCTGCGCGAGTAAAAGTTCTCAGAGAGAGACTGATATCTTTCAGACGGGTAATACCTTGGTGCATTGATGCCAGTAGTTTCGGCAGATCCTCTGCCAGATACTCCAAGTCAATTTCTTCAAGAAGCTCTTGAATTTCCGAGTCTGACTGCGTTAGCTTCTCCTGTTGCAGGCTCACCAGGCGAAGCAGATTATTTACATGTTCTTCAATATAAGATAAATTTCCGCCAACGAAACCAACCGGATTATTAATTTCATGACCAATACCTGCAACCAACTGCCCTAATGTGGACATTTTCTCACTCTGGATCATTTGTAGTTGGGTTTGCTGTAACTGTTGTAGAGATTGAGTTAATTCTGCGGTGCGTTCTTGCACACGTTCTTCTAATGTGCGGGTGAGATGGGAAATTTTGAGGTGTAACTTTAAACGGGCAATGACTTCTTCATGTTGAAAGGGTTTGGTAATATAGTCAACCGCACCTATTTCCAGTCCAGCCACCTTGTCTGTAGAATCGGATAGGGCAGTCATGAAAATCACCGGAATATTCTCAGTTATGGTATTGGTTTTCAGTCTCCGACAAGTTTCAAATCCATCAATACCTGCCATCATTACATCCAAGAGTATGAGATCGGGATGAGCATATTCTGTTTGTTCGATCGCTGACTCCCCATCTGTTGCCATCAGGGCTTTCCAGCCACACTTGTGAATCGCTTCCGCTAGCACCTTGAGATTGTTTGGATTGTCATCCACTAATAAAATATGTATGGGTTTCGAGATAGGAACAGCGATCATGGATGTAACTCCGTTTTGACAAATGATTTGAGTAACTTACGGATTTTTCCGGTTTGGAAATTGGCAGTGAGTTTGCTTAACTCTGCCGCGAAGGGAGCTAGTTGATTATTTTGCTCAATTAGTTCTCTTAACATTCCCTCAATCGCCGAGATATCTCCCATCATTGCTAAATGATAGAGTTGTTGCAAAACTTCTTGGGATGGTAGAACCCATTCACTACCAGCGATCTGCTCGCCTTTGGGAGGCGAAGATTCGGCATATATCCATTCCACCCCCAACAGCGATCGCAGTCTATTAAGTAGTTCCTCAATCTGGATAGGTTTGGCTAGAAAGGCTGTTGCCCCTGCTTCTAAACTCCGCTGGCGATTTGACTCAAAAACGCTGGCACTAGAGACAATAATAGGAATAGAACGGGTTTGCGGATTCTCTTGCAGGTGAACCATTAGCTCAAAACCATCCATATTCGGCATGGCTAAATCAAGCAGAATCACATCTGAATTGTGTTCAATTGCCATCTGTAGCCCATGTTTGCCATCGGTCGCTTCTAGGGTTTGACAGCCAATTTCTTGCAGCAGACTGATTAACATAGAACAATGGTTGCGATCGTCATCAACAATCAGAATCTGAGGCGCACTACCCTGAATCCCAGTAATTTTCTGGGGAGTTGGGTTGTAATCTGTCTTAGACATCGCTCCTCCACGCCAATCATGTAGGCGTAGCCCGTCGTAGACATCGAGTGATACTGATACTGTCAAATCCAGCCAAAACAGACTTCCTTCACCCAGGTGGCTTTGCACCTGAATTTGGCTCCCCATCAATGCCGCAATTCTTTGGCTAATGGCCAATCCCAAGCCAGTACCTTCAGATCGTTGTCCTGCTTCACCCACTTGCTCAAAGGGCAAAAAGATTTTCTCAAGTTGGTCTGGTAACATCCCAATACCCGTATCTTCAATTTGAAAACGAATCTTTTGATGTGTCATTTGTCCATTGTCATTGGTGAGCCACTGCGGTCTTGGGGTCTCCCCAAGTGAAGCAAGTGGCGTCGTTTGTTTAGACTCTTCACTAATGACTTCCACTTTGAACGTTACACTACCGCTATCTGTAAATTTGATTGCGTTGCCCAGCAAGTTAATTAACACTTGCCGCAGCCGTTTTTCATCAACTTCAACGGCAAGTGGTAGGCGATCGCTAATTAAGATATTAAATCTAATCCCTTTCTGTTCAGCCCGGATACCACAAATCTCTGTTACACCATGTAAGAAACTGGGCAGATGCACACTAGTGACAACCAAATCCAATTTCCTTGCTTCTATCTTCGAGAGATCGAGAATGTCATTGATCAGCATCAAAAGGTGCGAACCGCATTGGTAGATAATGCTAACCCCTTCTAGGTTTTTAGCTGTCATGTTTGGCGATCCTTCTAGTACCTGGGCAAAACCAAGGATGCCATTAAGAGGTGTGCGTAGTTCGTGGCTCATATTGGCGAGAAACTCACTCTTGGCCTGATTGGCAGCATCGGCAGCTTGCTTTGCCTCAACTAATTCATGAGTTCGTTCTTCGACTTTTGTCTCTAGGGTTTTGGAATAATCCAATAGTTGACTGTTGGCAATTTCCAGTTGGCGATTTGTTTCTTCTAACTTCCGCTGTTTATAGGCATTAGTTGTTGCAATCACACTACCGATAAACGCCGCTAAAGTGGGTGTTACCGGAATTAAAACACCATACAAAAACATCCCATAGCCACCCCATATACAGGCTCCACTGATGCCTACAGTTGCCCAAAGAATTTTGCCGCCGGGAATCCGCAGCTTGCTATTAGATAACAACCAACTGCCTGTAGAACCAATGACAGACGACAAAACAATCCAGAGTGATAAATAAATGCCAGAAACACCGTGCAGACTGGCATTTCCTGTTTTTGCTCCTCGTACTAGTTGATGAGCAATATTGGCGTGAACAACCACACCTGGAGTCGGTTTTTGAGCAGAGATCCAGGAAGAGAAGGGTGTGCTGAAGAAATCATTGGTACTGGAGGCGATTGACCCAATAAATACCATGCGATCGCGCATCAAATCTACCGGAATTTTCCCTGCTAACACATCGCGCATCGCAACTGTCCGAAATGCTGCTTCTGAACCATGCCAATTGAGCAGAATTTGATAGCCTCCTAAATCGGCATCGGTATAACCTGCTTCTTGATTTTGCAGTGGCAGGTAAATTTCTTTGCCCAACTGAAACTTTTGTTTTTGGGGGTCAATGCTTTCTAAGCTAATTTTTTCAGCTTCGAGATACTTTAGGGCTACAAGGGTTGCTAGCCCGGCTTTAATGGTATTTTTCTCTTTGGCATCTTCAGCTGTTAGGAGGGCACGACGTACAAAGCGATCGCCATCCAAGACTAAATCTGCTAATCCTACTTGATCCTTTTTTTTCAATTCCGCTGGAGGATTGACGCGTTCACCAGTAATTTTCTCAACTCCGATTAAATTGGGAGTGTTGCGAAAGACTTGAACAAGTTGATCGTGTCCGTTTCCTTCGGGTAAATCTCGATAGAGATCCAAGCCAATGGCTCTCGGCTGCTGCGCCCGGATTTTTTCTAGTAATCGTGCCAGCGCCCAGTCTGGAACTGGCCATTTACGTACTGATTGGATATCGCGCTCATCAATTGTAACAATCACAATTTCATCAGCGATCGCCTCTGAAGATCGCTGACGAACCCATTCGTCGCGAATTTTCCATTCCGGTAAATTGAAAAGTCCCAACGATTGCCCAACTATAACCGTCAAAGCAACGCTGGGAGTAATAATTAAAACGCTGCGAGTATGTTGGATAAAAGCCTGGAATCTGCGCCACATATTTGTGCCATACAATGGGGGTTGGGATTGGGGAAGGTGGTGCCCCTGAAGGGGATAAGGGATAATTTGGGACTGGGTGGAAGGAAAAAGAGGGGAACAAAGAGAATAATTACTCTTAACCCAATGCCCAATCCCCAAATTGGCATTAGTTAGTAGATGCTAATAAGTTCGCTGTTACAATCTCCTTCAAACTCACTGAGGATAGAAGTTCTTCCCATTGTTTTCGGAGAGTTGCATTGTTAGGTTGAGTGGTATATACCGATGCAAGTGTTGCCACACAGTCATACCAAACACCGTTTTTACCCAAAATAGTAGCCCGCTTCAGAGCATCTTGCTCTTGGATTGCTGTTGCCAACTCTGCGCTGGGCTGGATACGCTGAATCCAACCATCGACGTAAGGCGTACTCGGACTGAGTTGACCATCTACTTTGAGTGCTAGGAACCATTGATAGTTTTTACCAACGGCTAAAGCGGGTGCATTAGCTGGTAATTTGATCGCGATTACTCCAGTTTTCTCTGGAACTGAAATGTTCATTTGATGTTGCATATTGCCAGCTTCATCCTTGAGGCTGAACACTGCTTCTTGGGCATTAGAAGCCGGGATATACACCAATATTGTGGGACGTTCAGACACTGTTGTGCCATAGAAGTTTTGAGGCAAGAGGGCGATTAGCGCTGCTGGTTGCGTTGTATTTGTAATCGATGGATTTAAGTAGTAAGTACCAACGCGAGAAGCACCCGCACTTGCTTGTTGGGGAGCGCCTTTGCCTGCGGCAGGTGTAAAGAGGTTGCCGCGAGAAGCTCCTCCTGTTGCCTGTCTGGGTGTACCTTTCCCGACGACAGGTGTAAAGAGGTTGCCGCGAGAAGCTCCTCCTGTTGCTTGTCTAGGCGTACCTTTCCCGACAGTAGGTGTAAACATACTACCGCGAGAAGCTCCTCCGGTTGCTTGTCTAAGCGCACCTTTCCCAGCAGTCGGTGTAAATATACTACCGCGAGAAGCTCCTCCGGTTGCTTGTCTAGGAGAGCCACTGTTGGCGGGTGGGGTAAATGTAATAGCATAAGCACTAGTCCATGTAGTGCTAGCGATCAGAGCGATGACGCTCAATGTACTAGCTAAATATCGACGTTTCATGATGTTTTCCTTATGTCATTGCAATGTGATACAAACAAAATACGTTTGTTTCGACTATGGTCAGAAGCTCAGAGAATAAGTCTAAGTAACAGTAAAGTCAGGGAACTTCTATTAGCAGTATAGGCGAGCTTGAGCTAAAACCGTGTAAAAAATAGCGTATTTATTGGCAGAATACTCCGTTGTATTACTTAGCTAAATCCAGTTACCGATCAAAACAAAGCCAGACCAAAAGAACGGTTCGTGGAAATCAGTTTGGCGAATTAGGCTAATTTGTGCTTGTCTTAGTGCTTCGGCTTTAGTGATTTTGGGTTGTCGCAGTTGTTCATAGAAGCGAGTCATTAGCATCGCGGCTGCCCGATCTTTGACGGGCCATAGGGTGGCGATAGTTGAGCGAGCGCCAGATTTGACAGCTAAACCTGCTAGTCCCAGGACGGCGCGATCGTCTCCTGCTGCTGTATCACAAGCACTTAGTACCAGCAACTCGATGGCTTTCGATGGATCGCTACCCCGATTTTTCAGGAGTTCAGATAACTCTTTAACATTTACTTGTCCATCCCAAGTGAGCAAGAAGGTATCTTCTAGGCGGGAACTAAACTGTCCGTGGGTTGCTAGGTGGACAATACCTGCACTACTGGATTTCACTTGTTCAGCAAGGGCTTGACTGGTAAATTTCTGGTTTAGCAACACAGAGGACGATACTGACTTGGAAATTTGTTTCACCTCTGATTCCACAGCAGGCAAAGCACTAAAGCCAGCGCGAGATTGGCTAATGCCACCAACGATCGCATTCATCTGGTTTTGATGAAGCGATCGCATCGCCATCAGTTGCAATCCTGGCGAGAGCGCCACAGCATACTTCTCAATCAGATATTGCTTACCGTCAAAAAGAGCTGCAATGGGAATATTCCGCAATCGACCATCCAAAACAAACACCAATGTTTTGGTATCAATCAATGCTTGATCTGCTTCCTCTGGACGAATCAACCAACTATAAATTTGTTGAGACAATCGATCTCTGTTTTGGGAATCGGAAACAGGGTTAAGAGCAACCAAAAAATTGTCTAGAGTCTGCTCAATTTCCGCTTGAGGTTTGTGAGTAACATAGGAACGGAGTGGTTGCCCTGCTTTGGAGAGAATTACTGTTAAACGATCTGGCAGGATGATTGGATAAATGACGGTTGCAGTAGGATCAACCTGATCAATTTGTTGAGTTTTATCTAAACAGGCTTCCCGAAAAAAGTTATCGAGTTCCGCAATTTGAAGTGCCTCAATCAATTCACGAGCTTGTATTAGTTCTGCTTGACTAGGTTGATTCTCTAGAAGTAAATCAACCAGTTCCCGGTAGACAGGCTCCACACTAGTGCGAAAAGAGAACTGGACATCAGGGTTGATAGCCACCAAATCTGCCCGCAGTGCCTTTAAGGCGTTGACTGCTTCTGTATAAGCGGTAATCGCTTTTGAGCGATCGCCTTGTTGTTTATACAACTGTCCCACCTGCCAAGCAGATTGAGCAATGATATCGTTAGCTTGGAGTTGGCGGGCAATGTTGAGGGATTTCTGAGTTAACTCCTGTGCTTCAGATAATTGCTGTGTACGCTGATAGAGTTTTCCCCACTGATTTAGTGCATGAGCTTCGGCTTGAGTATCCTGGATTTGCTGTGCAGATTTGACTGTGACTGCCATCAGTTGCGCCAAATCCTTCAGCGGTAGGATTTGCTCACGATTTGACTGACGATCTAGGGTGGCAACAAAATTGATTGCTGCGTAGAGTGAGGTGTGACTGGGGGGCAGTTCCTGGAGTTGTTGGAGTAGTTGAGGTGCGAGTGGGTTAACAAACTCCAGTTTGTCGTAATTGAGGAAAAGTTTGAACTGAGCTAAACGCGCTTGTAACTGATCGCTTGGGTTAGTTGTTAAGAGTTGAGCCTGTTCAAAGTAATTTAATGCTGATTCTGGATCTTCCAAGTCAACGGCAGTTTGACCGAGGCTTATAAGGATAGAACTCAAATGGGGTTTCGCTGCAATTTTCTGGGCGATCGCTAAACTTTGCTCTAAAATCTGTTGACTTTTACCAGAGTCGCCAATTATTTGCAAGGCTAAACCAAGCGATCGCAGTCCGCTGACTTTGATTTCATTATCCGGCAACCCTTGGAGTTTTTGAGTCAGTGCCTCTAACTGTTGTTTAGAACGGCGGTAAAATCCTAAAGTTTGTAAAGCTTGTGCCTGGTTGATTTGACTACCCAGGCTTCCCATTGTGTCGCCTGCTTGCTCATAAAATTTTTGAGCTTGTTGCCAACTATCGAGGGCGGTTTCGGCATTGCCAGTATGCAATTGCAAATTTGCTTGGGTATTGAGTACTTGTGCCCAGAGAATTGCATCAGCAGAGGGAATGGAGGTTTGCAACAGTTTCAGACTTTGCTCAATAGACTGTTGGGCTGCTTGCCATTGATTAAGCTCCTGTTGTGTCAGTGACAGGTAACTTAAACTTAGAGCTTCGTTGAGGCGATCGCCTTGGGTATGATACTGTTGTGCTGCCGTTTGCCAAATCGTCACTGCTTCTGCAAAGCGTCCTGAATGGTAAAGGTTTCGTCCCTGTTCTAGCCAATTAGTCGGTTGAGAAGTCGATGCTGACACATTCAGGCTAGAAGTTGTTGGTACTGACAGAGACGCTCTAGTAGGTGTAATGGTTATTGCCAAACACAAGCTCAAAATACTCAGACTGATATATAGCCAACGAAGTTGTTTAATTTGGAAAATCATAAGTAATATCACTAAAAAGATTAATTATTTTGTATACTATATCACCTTAAAATTTGATCAACTAATGATGCTACTGCCGCGCCGCAACAAGACAAAATCGCTTGCTTGGAGACCGATGTTACCACGACTACCTCCATTCACTTCGGCTCGCAGGCTGGCTCCATTATCGAGGAAGATATTACGAGCGTTAATATTGAGATTACCCGCATCCCCTGTTCTAGAATTGCTGACGGTAATTTCTGCGCCATCGCGGACACGCAAGCTGTCAGATGTGATATTCACTGACCGAGCAGTAAAGGCATTTGCTCAGGATGCGGTGATGCTACTAGGCAGTATCCCACCATCGGATAAAGGTTGAGAGATGTCCTGCACATCTATGTCATTGACTCGCAGATTGACACTGCCAGCAGAACCCTGACCCAAACTTGATGAGGTGATCTGTCCTCCGTTGAAAACCCGCAGGCGATCGGCTTGTAGGTTAATATTCCCACCCTGACCAACCGCATCCTTAGCTACTGCAACGGTAATACCACTAAACGTCTTGCTAAAACTATCGAATACCGGATTGCTAACTACTACTTTCGTAGACCAAATATTCCCAATAAGTCTACGAATTCTGTGGTTTGGAAGTTAGTGTTACCGAAATGGTATTTTCGCTAACATCATCAACTTTTACGAACGGCAGCACAGGTTAAAGATGGTTGTACATACGCTGGTTTAACCGCAATCAATTCAATTTTACCGTCAGCATTGCGATGCCAGGTTGTGGCTTCGACGAGAACCTTTGAGGATGCTGGAATCTGGACATTTAGATCACCAGTTTTGCGGTAAGCAGACAAATCTCGTATATCATCCCAGGTACGTAAGCGCAGCCCATCGTAGACATCGCTTGTCACCTGATTAGGATTTTGCGGCACACCACCTCGTCCCGTTGCCACAAAGCGGCTGCCTTCACTATCCGCGCAGCCTGTAGCAATTTGCTGGGATGGATCGGTGACATTTGCAGGCAGTTCGACTAAACCCGAATTTGGATCGATACCGATAGTATTAACTTGAACCGTGCCACTTACCCCAAATTGGGAACTGGCGGTGATGTCACTGTCAGGAGTGAGTTGGTTGCGGAACTTCAGCCCAAAGATGCCTTGAGTAGTGATTTGGATATTACCACCTCTGCCTTGTACTGCATTGGCAATAATGTCGCTGTTTTTTAAGCCGATGATGATGGGTGCATTGATGTTTATATTACCTCCATTCCCTGAACCGCCAGCTGTTGAGGTTATCAAACTATTGTCTTGCAGAAGCAACAGATTTTTGGTGGACAATTTAATATTGCCACCATTACCGGAGTCTGTTTGTGCTTGAATAAACCCTTGATTCTTTAATTGGATGGTATCTGCACTAATATTAATATTGCCACCATTTCCACTACCTTGACTGGTGACACTGACTGTCCCGCCATCCATTAGCGTTAAGTTCGGTGTCGTAATGCTCAAAATACCGGCATTCGCTGTTAATATATCTGGCAGACCGAATCGTTTGCGCACTAATGGATCGGGTCGGATTGTGGAGGCGTTAATGCTACTATTAGTTGCTCGACCTTGACCACTGATAACGATCGCTTCAGTAGCATTGATACTCAAATCTCCTCCATTACCTGCAAAAAATGAGGTGGTAGCAACTGCTCCCCCATCCAGAATTTGCAATTTAGCAGTATTCAGAGTCAAGTTTTTGGCACTTCCGGTTGCAAATGTAGTTGAGCTAATGTTGCTGTAAAGTCCAGACGGACTTTCTCCCATCACCGTGGTGTTGGTGTTACGAATCGTCACTTTACCGCTAGAACCACTGCCAAAGGTAGCCGAAGATAGTGAGGCACCGCTTGATACTAGTAGACTATTACCATTGACGAAAACATCACCAGCATTTCCAGCGCCTAGTGTAGTAGTGTTTACCGTGGTGACGTTAGCAGGATTATTGGGTGAAAAGCCAGACAGTTCAATGGCGGTTGCATCAATGTAAATATTGCCACTGGGAGCTGCTCCAAGAGTTGTGCTATTCAACCCCGCTCCCGACTTGATAGTGAAGTTGGGAGTAATAACGCTGATATTCCCACTAGCTCCCATACCCAAAGCATCACTACGCACTCCGCTCTGAATTGTGCCATCAGCTGTTTTGGCAATCAGATTAATGGACTCTGTAGCCTGAAGGCGAATGTCACCACCGGGGAGATTGCCAAAATTTTGCGCCAGTACCAGAGAGCCATCGGTGAATTGAATTTGCCTACCCTGAATTTGAACCCAACCTGCATTCACGCCGCTGATATCTAATAGCGATCGCTGTGCCAGATGAATATCGCCAAAGCTTTGTACATTCCCATATCCCAGTGTATAGCCCTGTGCGGTTGATATCAGGTTTACTAATGCTGTACCGCTTACACTACCCAATTCAACTCGCCCTCTTTCAGCGATCAGGTTTGCCCCATTTAGATGTATGTCGCCACCCACTAAAGCTAGGGTGTTTCCCGGCTTTACCCGCAGTTTTGTAGAACTGGGAATCTGAATCGGGGGAACCAGAGCCAGTCCACTGACATTCCTCAAAGTATGTCCTGTACCTTGAATGTTGATGGGTGCGGGATTGTTACCCAGTTGCAACCCAATGGGAACATTGATGCTTAACAAGGGGGCAGATTCAGAATTAATTACACTAAACTCAGCGCCATCGGCAAATTTAATACTGCTGGCAGTGCTACCAATAAACGAACCCCCAATGTTTAGTTGAGCATTGGCTCCAAAGATTATCCCACTAGGGTTGATCAAGAACAGACTGACGGGGTTGTTGCCGTTAATCGTCTGAATCAAGCCATCAATGCTAGAGATATTACCGCCAGTAACACGGCTGAAGATGGTAGAAATGTTGGGCGTGTTGGTTAAATCAAAAGTAGCCGAACCGTCAGTGGGAACCGAAAACTGCTGGAAACTGTGAAATAAGTTACTGTTGGCGGCACTACCGTTAGTAATGGTAAAATTATTACCACTTTGGGAGACAGCAGTATTGAGGGTGCCATCGGGAGTTAGCTGGGCACTCACAGAGGCACACCAAAGGAGCATCCCACCTGTCAGCATTAAATTAATCAAACCCCAGCAAACAGAAGCTGCTTTCATCGCTCACTTTCTATTAATAATATATATAGGGTTCCCTAAACGGCATTATATTCATAGTCATAGGGATTATTGATTGCCTCAAAACGCTGAATAACTTACTGAGAAGTACAGTCCATTTTCCTGGAGCGATCGCCTTTCACCGTCCACTGAAATCAAAGGAATGCCCCAATCTATGCGGGTCAAGAACTCATCACCCTGTTTCCATAACAGCCCCAACCCAGTACTAACAAGCGTACTTGGTGATGGATTTTCGCCTTTGGTATTCCAGCCTTTACCTACATCAATGAAGGGTGTCAGTTGCAACACTCCGCCAATTTTAGCAGCGCGGACAATTGGTACTCGAAATTCCGCCGAAAATAACATACCATTATCTGTGAGTAATGCATCTTGGCGATAGCCCCGTACACTTAGCTGTCCACCAAGACCAAATTGCTCTAAAGGCACTAAAGAATCTGCTGCCAATTGGAAATCGCCCCTAGCTAAAAATAGAGTGTCCGGTGCTAATTGCCGTACCCACTGCGCCTGCCCCCGCCACGCGAAAAAGCGGCTATCTGGTTCATTATCACTCACATTAGCATCGAACCAATCTACACCAAAACTCAATTGCGATCGCGCCGCAAATACATACTGGTTGCTTCGCTGGATATATTCTTGAAAAAAGCGCAGGGCAGAAATATTGGTTTTTCCGTTCGCATCTGCACCTGGGGAAAGCCGGAACGGCCCAATGTTATCAAGACCTAACTCAGTTTGGCTTGACTGGCGCGAAAACGATAGCCCCACTGCCAACTCTTGGGTTGGTTTTTGCACCAGTGGTTGCCAATAGCTCAATTCGTAAGAGCGAGTATTTGACTGGATATCAAGGACACTGAATGGTTCTTCAATTACATGGTTCCATCCTTGGTTAAAACCGAAGGATACAGTGCCATTGCGGGCATTAATTGGCAGCGTGTAATTGACATTGATTGTATTACTGCCATCGGTATTGGCATATCCTACGCTCAGTATATCGCCCAAACCCAATAAATTGGCTTCTTGCAGATCCACTCCCCGGCGAAAACTGCCCACACTTGGCGATCGCCCATTATCCACGCTTGCTGTCAGCTTAAAAGTTCCTGCTTCTTTAACCTCCACTTGCAACACATTAGTTCCCGGTTGCACGCCTGTCTGCAACTCGGCTGACAGGTTTTGAATCCGCGGATCGAGGCGGAGTAGTTGCAGCTTTTCTATTAAACGCGGTACATTTAGGGGTTTACCTGCACCAAGTTTGATGCGATCGCGAATGTATTGAGTGTGTAATCGCCTATTACCGACAATCTTAATTTCTTCCAAACTACCCTCAATCACCTGAATTTTGATTGTCCCAGCTTCTATTGTCTGTGGTGTAATCAATGCGCCTGTGGTGACATAGCCGTTATCAGTGTAAAGCTTGGTGATGGCATCTTTAACTTGCAACAACTCTGCAAATGTCAGTTCTCGTCCCACAAAGGAATTTGTGACAGCGGCAAACTGTTCTGCTTTGAAAACTGTACTGCCCAAAACTTCAATGCGATCGACCCGAAATTTGGTATTAGGGTCATTCTGCTCCAGAATCGGCTGATTCGGTAGTTTTAGGGATGGAAGCAATTGATTCTCGTCTGGTGGCTTGGGTAGCACATCCGACGGTAACGGGGTGTCAGGAAGATCATCTAACCGACCTGGGGGTAACGTCTGAGGTTCAGGAGTTTGGGCGATTGCATCCTGATAGTTACACAATATTGCGGCGATCGCAAAGCTGATTGTTATAAATCCAGCACAAATCCTGAGTTCGCCCACAGACTTGCTTACCTTTGGCTGATTTTTAACCAAGGTTTTTCTAACCATTATTTGTAATTGAATAAATTAGGGATTAAATTCTTAATACTTTGGCAAGTATAAGTAAATAAGTGGTAAGTATTATATCTAGCTTAAAAATATTCCGAAAAGATCAGTAATATTACTATTTGGCAAAAAGATTCAAGAGCAAAGCTAGAGACAAGAATGTTATTCTACCCGAAAAAATGGATAAATTACTGGTTAAAGACACCCATAAAACTTTAAATTTGGTGCTTTACAAAACGTTTACAAACTTGCTACCGCTACGGATAAGCAAGCTAGTACCGCAAGGCGGAATTAAAAATTAAAAATTAAAAATGAATACAGCATAAGGTTTTCGTTGATTTGGAATGATTGGTTTATTTCCGCCGTGTTGTACTAGTAAGAGCATCTTGATTCTGAATTCTACCTTTTATTCAATTAATTTGATATTTTTAATGATGCAAGTGCATTAGATTGCACCATATCTAAAGCAAAAGTCAGAGCGAAGATTTCCTCGGCTCTGAACTTTGTAAGAGAGTATTCTTATTTCGATTCCCTAACTTTAATTATCGGGATTCACTGTTAGCTGATAACTGTTAAGCAGCATATTTCACTGGCAAATTAAGATGTACTTATCATGATTTGATTTTTTTGCAGTCTGATTCACGAGGTTTCAGAGGCTTTTTCATCTTTAGGATAAAGAGAGCGAATTAACTCCCGAATTACATCAGTTGCTGGTCTCCCCGTTGTTGAACAGTATTGTTCAAGCTTCTGTGCCTCACCTGATGTGAGATTGATTGTGAGTCGTTTAACAGCCCATTTTTTATTCATGTACTAGACAAGCTATGTTTTTAAACTACTTCTCTAATATCAATCATCTAAACTGCTCTTACAATGGTATAAGTAATGACATTTAGTTCAAGTAATCATGAAGCTAAATAGGATATTTTTCCAGGTAATAGTGAAGAGGTGAAGTAGATTCTAGATTATAAAGTTCAGCTACTTAGTGGGCAGTAATTATAAATAGAATGTAAAAATAACATCAAATATATCAATATAATAGCAGTATTATTACATAAGAGTTGAGGATAAGAACATACAAAAAGTTGGCAGTCCTAGCAAATAGAATTTGCGACTACATACATCAAATCCACCTCCCAATACTTCTCGGGTTTTGGGGAAAAGGAAAAAAAATCTTTAACCCAACCCAGCAACCTTTTCCCAAAACCCAATTCAGAATTAAAAATGCCTAACCGAGAAGTATTGCCCCACCTCCAAAGGTTCTAACCCCTTAATTTTCTCTTAAACTGCCCGGTGGTAAGGACTTGCCTACGTTTTTGTCATAGGGAATTTCATTTTTGCAATCTTTTTCAAACTTAGTTGGTTTTAATTGTTAATAAGTCATGTGTTAATAATGTATCGGCAGCAGATTTAATCACATCAAATGACATACCCGACCTTTCTGCAATATCTAATAGAGTATGCTGACCGTCAGATAAATTTAAAACCCACAGGATTGCCATTTCATTTAGCCCGCTATCTTTGCTACCACCAACTGCCCGATATATTCCTCTTTTACCTAACTGTGGCTCACATTTGGGATTTTTGTTGTAGTAGATTTCGTTATTGTTGAGGATATACAACATCGAATTACATTGAAAGAATGACTCGGCAAGATATTGGGGTTGAACGAAATTTAAATCATCTGCCGAGGTATGGTATTCAGGAAAACTACCATGAGGCGATCGCATGAAGCAACCTACAGCTAAATTAAATCCAGGCGAGCAATATTGTCGCTCATCATAGCCATAGGGGAAGAAATCTATAATTTTGTGATCTTGTTTTGAGTTTTTGAGTACATAAGCAGCAACTTTATCGATTTCAGTGTCACCTCTACGGCTTTTTTTGTAGGTAAAGTTGCCTGCATCTCCTAAACAAGTTAATACTAAGCCATGTTTAATGTTATTGACTTTAGCCTCATTGAGAGCCAACCATGTAATTGAGCCAATGGTTCCGGGAATCCAGAGAAATCTATAGGAATATCTTGGTGTAGTTTGACTTAAATATTTAGCGATAAAAGTAGCGATCGCAATTCCTGAAAGATTATCATTACACAGTGAAGGATGACAGGCATGGCAAGAAATCAAGACTTCATCAGTACTGTCTCCGGGAATATAATACTCGCCATAAGTCAAATAACCTGGTTGCAGAGAAGAATCAATACATACTTCATATTCTTCATCATTTAGTTGCAAATACTGATTATGAGTCAGGCAAAAACCCCAACTTTCCTTGTAATATGATGTTCGATAAGGAATCCAATTAGGATAATCCGCAAGTGTAAATAGATGTGATTTAAGTTCTTGAAGAGATATTTTTTGATGTATGGGAATACTATAGTTAACAACGTGCAAATTTGAATTATTAAAATCTACAATCTTTTCACCTTGAGAGTTTTTAATATAGGCATCTTTAATATTCCACTCATGAGGGACTGTCCAATCAAATACCTCTGTTCTTGTTGGCACTTCATGAACTGACAAAGAAATATACTGCTGGAGAATTTTTAAAGTTTCTCTAAAACCATCACCTGTAATACTACGACAAATGGGATATAAATCAGAAATTAGTTGGTAAATTTCTATACTGATATCCTTTAAGTTAAAAGAATTTTTTAGATCGACTAAATTAATATTCTGAAGTCTATCTGCAACCATAAAGCGTCATTTTGAATTTTGAATTGTTAATGATGTTTTGTATACCAATTTACAGTCAATTCCAAGCCCTTCTTTAGAGAAATTGAAGGTTGCCAACCTAGTTTATCGTATGTATAAGCCATATCAGCTACTCTTATTCTTTCCATCGGCCGCTCAGGTAAAGCACCAAATAGTGGCTGGATTTGAGGGTTGACCAGATTAACAAGCTGGGACACAACTGCATGAATGGGTACTAGTTCTCCCGAACCTAAGTCAAATGTATAACCCTCTACATTAGGAACTTGTGTTGCAGCGAGAAGTCCTGCAATTACGTCATCGATATAAATCCAATCAACTTGACGCTTTCCACTACTAAGTTTTGGAGCTTGCCCTTGCAACAAGGAAAGAATAACAGAAGGAACGATCTTAGACACATTTTGCCCTGGTCCATAGGTCATAAAGGGTCTAACAAGAACTACAGGTGTCTGATACAGTCGATGGAACATGCGACCATAAGTACTACTAGCAAATTTAGCAATAGCGTAAGGAGAAGAAGGAACTACTTCAGGACGATCTTGTTCTGGTTCTTCTAAAGAAGCTATTAACACAATGCGATTACAACCAATTTCGGCAGCTATCGTCAATAAGTTAATAGTACTAGTCAGTAAACTGTGAAAGGTAGGCAATATGAACTCTAGATTAGGAACTGCTGTCACAAGACCGGATAAATGGAAGATTAGGTCAGGTTTAATGCTGTAGAAAAGATTTTGAACAAACTTAATGTCTTCCATGTCACCGTGCCACCATCGCAAGCAGCTTATATCAGAAGTATGAAAACTGCGAGAAACAGCATGTACTTCTGCACCATTGTGGCATAAATGACGGACTAAATGAGATCCTAGAAATCCGCTAGCACCTGTAATTAGTATTGTTTGTCCAGACAATTTTTCAACAGAGTTCACCATTTATTGCTCACAGATTGGATGGAAAACAAAAGTTCTTCTACAAAAGATTGTTTGTTGTAGACAACAACAATGTGTCAGTAATCGGGTAGAAGTCAGTGCCTCGTAAAAAGTCGCCTAAAGAAGTTCCTGTACAAGCTGAATCAATATTTGGCGCACCCTTTTGAGCTATGACATCATCAAAATGTACAGTTCTAAAGTCAATACTGAAACGGGTATAGCCTGATGTGTTGGGAATAGTGGAGTGCATCTGCGCTCCTGAAAAGAGAATCATGCCACCGACTTGTGTAATTAACCGCAATTGCGGCTCCATTTCTAAAGTTTCTTCTGCATGGGGTTGCTTGCGTGTATCTGTTTTAATGTGCTGTGCCGCATTTTTGCGACTTTCTTTAATCCACTGAGCGTAGTTATAATCTCTTGAGCTATTCTTAACTGGTTGACTCCAGTAGCGCGGATGGAATGCCATCGCATTCTCTGGGGTAATATCGTAGACAGGAATCCACCAGTTGATCTGGCACAGAGGAGCAGAATACCAGGTGTCACGATGAGGATGGAAAGCGTAAGCAATACCAGCAGTCAGATAGCGATCGCTGGTTGCTGTTCTTAGGCGAGGTACATCGAAATAGGTTTTGTTCAAGTCACATCCACTTTCTTTCAAGATGCCTTGAATGAGTTGTTTAGATTCAGGGTGATGGATAAAAGTTGGCTTGAGTTGTGCTAAAATTTCAACGTATTTCTCTACAGGCAGGCTATGTTGTGCTTCTCTCGGATCTAAAGGGGCAAATGCTTCTTCAACCAGACCACGAGCAAAATCACATAGTGCGATCGCACTGGCGCAAGGAGAAAAGACAAACACTTGTCCATTATAAAGATGCTTGCGTCTGATTTCATCACTAAAAATCGAATCAAAATAAATTGTACTCACTTCGCCCCTCATCTGCTGTAACAAAGTTTGAACACAGTGTTAAGTATGAAAATCAAAATTTAATTTTTCAAATTTTGATTTTCCGTGTCTCTGCGCCTCTGTGCGTTCCTAATCCTATATTTACTCAGCAACTATATATTTTTAAATTGATCTTAAAAGTCTTACATCACCGTAGTCGTTACAATTTTTTTCGATTCAAATAAACTCCAAGCCCGATCTTTATCCGAAATTTCAGTCACAGATAGAGGCCATTCAATACCAAAAGCTGGGTCATCATAGCGATACCCGCCAGCATATTCTGGTGCATAAAAATCACCCATTTGATACATCACCTCCGTCTCATCGCTCAGAGTTTGAAAACCGTGAGCACACCTATCTGGGATATAGAGAGCAAGACGATTTTCAGCAGTTAACTCTATACCAATATGAGATAAATAGCTAGGAGAATCTGGACGCAAATCGATGATTACATCATAAATAGCCCCCCTGATACAACGCACCAATTTTGTTTCCTGAGAAGGAGGCATTTGATAATGCATACCCCGCAATGTTCCTTTTTTATAATTAAAAGATAAATTGCATTGGGCAATAGTAGGTTTTAAGCCACGCTCTTGAAATTCCTGAGTACAGAAACTCCGAGCAAAAAAGCCGCGAATATCTCGGTGCAGTTCTAAATCAACAATAAACGCTTCTTTTATTTTAGTTTCAGTAAATATCATAAATTTACAAACCTGAGATTAAATTCAAATTTTAATTTTTCAGAAAAATATTTTTCTACAGTAAAATGCTTCCGCATATTTACTCGGTGAATTTGATTCAATCCCCCGAATTCTGAGAATTGAACGAAAAGTCTCTTCTGTAAACCACTGCTTATTATTCTGGGTAGCAAACGCATCCAAAATATATTGAATTTTTCGGCGGCAGAGCGTTTCATTTAAATGGACAAAGAAATTAGGAATACCCAAATCACCATCATATTTGGGTATTTCATATTCTAAAATTAAATGATTTCTAAAGGTATTCCAAGTAAAGTCAGAAATTAAGCGATGATCTTGATGGCGATCGTCTCGATGATGAGTAAAGATTATATCTGGTGAAAATTCTTGCTTCAACTGTTCAAAACATTCCTTCACCTCTATCCCTTGAAAAGGTAGAAAGCCATCTCGAAAATTTTTAATGATAATTTTCTTGACTGGGATTTCTTCTAAGAAGAGATTAGCGCTTGTGGTTGCTTCCTCTGCTCTTTGCTCATTGGAACTAAAGACAACCCAATAGATAACAACATCTTGATAATTCTCTATTAGCTTTAAGATTGTGCCTCCACAACCAATCTCGATATCATCACAATGAGAGCCAAGACAAAGAATTTTGTACTCAGATTCTTCTATTTTATTCAAACTAAGTTGGATCATACATGGTCGACTTGTACTTGTTCATCTCCCCAAACTTCCCAAGGTCTTTTACCTTGAGCATACATATCATCCAACTGTTGTTTCTCTTTAAACGTATCCATTACTCCGAAAAAGCCAGTGTATTTATATGCAAAAAGTTCTTCTTTCGCAATCAATCTTTGAAAAGGCTCCATAACCAGTTCTTCACCATAATTTATATGGTCAAAAATCTCTTTTTTAAAAATAAAATATCCTCCATTAATCCAAATATCACATTGCTTTACATCTTGAATATTTTTTACCAAACCATTCTCTTGCATATCAACTAAGTGAAAAGTTTGGCTTGGCCTGACAGATAAAAAACTACCAATCTTATCACGCTGATAAAAATTATTGATATACGTTGGTAAATGTAAGTCTGTCAAACCGTCACTGTAGTTAGCTAAAAATACTTCTTCTCCTTCTAAATATTTTTCTACTGCCTTGAATCTTTGTCCAATATTGGCAGTTAACCCTGTATCTACAAATGTGATATTCCAATCTTGAATATCCCGATTAAATAACTGAATTTGGCTACCATTGGAAAGGCTAAAGTTATTAGAAAGCCATTCATTGTAATTTAAGAAATAACTTTTAATGAGGTCGGCCTTGTAACCAAGACATAAGATAAAATCTTTGTGCCCATAGTGAGCATAGTATTTCATGACGTGCCATAATATTGGTCTATAACCAATATTCACCATTGGCTTAGGAATACTTTCTGAATATTCTCTCATTCTGGCTCCTAAGCCACCGCAAAATAAAACTACTTTCATGTCACTTACCCCTTTTTGACGAGCAAAAATATTAAATACTTAAGAGTAGACATTAACTTCAGGAATTGGTACAACAAATTGACCTCCCCAATCCCGAATGTAAGCCATTTGTATCATAATTTCATTTTTCAGATTCCAGGGCAAAATTAGTATATAGTCAGGCTTTGTTTCGGCAATTTTGTCTGGATGAAAAATCGGAATATGAGTTCCTGGTAAAAATTGACCCTGTTTATAAGGGTTCCGGTCTACTGTATAGTCAAGAAAATCTGTGCGGATACCGCAATAGTTTAAGAGAGTATTTCCCTTACCTGGAGCACCGTAACCAACAATCGATTTTCCCTCTCGCTTAACTTTTATCAAAAAATCTAATAAGTTGCGTTTAGTTTCTTTAACTTGTTCTCCAAAGGAAAAATAGTATTCTAATTGCCTAAAACCAGCTGCTTCTTCTCTATTTTTTAGTTCTGATACTTGGTCGCTAATAGGTTTAGAAGAGTCTTCGTTGTGGCGGGCATAAATCCTCAAAGAACCACCATGAGTGGTTAATTCTTCTACATCAAAAATTGTCAAGCCGTGAGCAGCAAAAATCTTGTCTACAGTAAGAAAGGAAAAATAAGAGAAATGCTCGTGGTAAATAGTATCAAACTGATTTTCCTCGATTAACCGCATCAGGTGAGGAAACTCCATAGTTATTACACCATGCGGTTTGAGGATAATTTTCATTCCTTTGACAAAATCATTGAGATATGGTGTGTGAGCAAGGACATTATTTCCGAGTAATAAATCTGCCTGTTTGCCCTTAGCAACCTGTTCTTGGGCTGTCTCCTGTCCAAAAAATTTGACAACTGTAGGAATACCTTTTTGAATTGCTACCTCAGCAACATTTGCTGCTGGCTCTATTCCCAGCGCCGGGATGCCTTTGGCAACAAAGTATTGCAGCAAGTAGCCATCATTACTAGCAATTTCTATTACCTGACTTTCCTGGTTTAATTGGAAACGTTCTACTACTAAATCAACGTATTTTTTGGCGTGTTGTAACCAGCTATCAGAGTAGGAAGAGAAATAAGCGTAGTCGCTAAAAATATTTTCTGGACTAATGTATTCTTGGAGTTGAACTAAAAAACATTCCTCACAAACATAGACATGCAGAGGATAAAATGGCTCTACTTCATTGAGTTGTTTGAGACTGCGATAACTTTCGCAGGGAGGAGACATACCTAAATCTACAAAGGTATGGTGTAAGCCTGTTCCACAGAATAGACAATTACCAGTTATTAGCTGATTATTTGTTGGCTTTAGTAAATTCATAACTTATTATATAAAATTTTTAAACAGTCTGCCAGAAGAAATCTCGATCGATTTGCTGAGTGCGTATGAGGTATTCCAGTTGTTTCAGGCGAGTAAAGCCTCTAGACTCAAATATTCCTCTATCCATATCAATTTGCTGGAAGACATTATATAGTTGTTGGGCACCGCGTTGGGCATCCCATTCACATTTGAATCCTGGTAAGTTTTGGTTAATTTTATTAAATAAAACCCGATAGCTGCGGTTATCAGGATCATGTTTACCAAAGCTCAATTCACAATCTGTAAAGACATCTGCAACTATTTGAGCAATTTGTTTGACTTGATAATTGCTATTTGTATCACCAACATTGAAAATTTGGTTATGAATTACATCACGCGGAGCTTCTAAGGTACAGATAATTGCTTTGCAGATATCCAATAGATGCACTAGGGGACGCCAAGGTGTACCGTCGCTGTTCATCTTGATTTCTTTAATTGTCCATGCCCAACCGGCTAGATTGTTTAAGACAATATCAAAACGCATTCTTGGAGAAGCGCCATAGGCTGTGGCATTTCGGAGAAAGGTGGGAGAAAAGCTATCATCAGCAAGGAGTTTCACATCCTGTTCGACAAGTGCTTTGCATTTGGCATAAGCTGTTTGAGGATTGATGGTAGACTCTTCGCTAACATAGTCTTCAGTGGCAAAACCATAGACACTGCATGACGAAGTATAGACAAAGCGTTGGATTCCAGCTGCTTTCGCCAGTTTCGCTATATGTACTGAGCCTTTGTGGTTGATATCGTAGGTGATATCAGGGGCTAACTGACCTAAAGGGTCATTAGAGAGTTCTGCCATGTGAACTACTGCTTCTACACCTTGCAGTTCTTCTGTTGTAATGTGGCGGATGTCTTTGTTGAGGGTTTTGGCAGTTACCTTGGTGCCGTTATATAGCCAACCTACTTTATAAAAGCCAGTATCTAAACCAATAACTTCATGACCTTCTTGAATCAACAGGGGAGCTAATAATGAGCCGATATAACCTTCAGTTCCAGTTACAAGTATTTTCATATCCTAAGCTACGATCGCAGTTTGTGGGGATTTTAATTCAGTAGGAGTATTGTCTAGAATATTTTCTCCAGGAATAGCAAGCAACTTGGTAGCAATCTCATTCCGTAAGGGAGCAGCTTCATCTTTAGTCAACCAAGCAAATAACTTGGCAATCGCTTGAGGAGAACAATCGATTTTTAGAGCTTCTTGGAGCATACGCAAAGCACCAGTCAAATTACCAGCTCTTAGAGGAATGATTACCTTACTTTCTAGAAGATATTCAAAGTTATAGCTACGGGCTTTTGCTGTCATCTCTGTACAAAGATCGTCTGGAAGATAGCTCTCTGTAATCTCGATAGCACGGCGAAGAAATACTGCATGATTTCCTGTCAAAAAAAGATCATTGGACATTTTGTTAGTGTACCAACTTGTATCTACGCGATAACAAGCCAAAATTTTTGGTTCATACCAACAATCATAAAAAGTAGCAATCCGTTTACACACTTCCCACCCGTTAAGATCGCTCAACTCAGAACAATATCCCCCTAGTCTTTCATAGGTTTGCCGACGAACAACTATTGCCGAGGGTCTCAACGGATTTGTCACTACAATCTGTAACAGCCAATCTTGAATAATACCTCTGTGCTCTCCATACCAGTCACAAATATCCCCTTTGGAAAGAAATACCCCTTTTTCGTTAATATTATCAAAACCTGTGAAAGCTGTTCCAACACAATCCGAACAATCTTCTAGACTCTGCTTGAGTTGGGAATAAAAACCAGGGAGAACATAATCATCATCGTGAAGTATGTGAATCCATTGCCCTCGACTGAGTGTAATCCCTGTATTATGGTTTCCCGCTAACCCAATATTTTGCGAATTTCGGTAGTAGCTTACTATACCTCTGCCAATAGAATTCACTAGATCGAAGAGTGGCGGCGTACTGGCATTATCCATTACCAGAATTTCCATTTCTTCTTCTCCAGTCCATTGTGCTAAAACACTAGCTAGACATTCGAGAAGATAGTCAGTACGTTTATATGCAGGAATCACCACACTCCAGAATGGCCTCTTTTTTTCACTAGCCACAACGGCTGGAATTTTGGGAAACTTATAGTTTCTCACAATTACTTCCTCTTGAGGAAGCTCCGGTGTAATCGGCACTTCCTCATGTTTGTCGGTTTCTGCATCAGCTACAAACGCTTTGAGGTAGTGGGGATTGGTGAGCTTCAACCCTTGTTGATAGGCAGATATTGCTTCTGGTAATTTGTTTTGATCTTGGTAAATTTTGCCTAATTTGAAGTAAATTTCTCCGTTGTGAGGATAAAGTTCCAATATTTTTTGATAAGAGGCTACTGCCTCTTCAAAATCACCTTGTTGTTGAAGCGCAATTCCCAAATTATAGTGAGCATCAAGCAAATCAGGCTGTAAAGCGATCGCAACTCGATAGTAAGCCACAGCAGTCTTTAAATCTTTTACTTGGTGCCGACTTCTGCCTAACTCATTGTTTAACTTCCCGTATTGAGCCTGTTGTTGGGAAGAAAGCTTTCCTTGGGCGTGCAATGCGTTACCCAAATTCGCGTCAGCTTCAATACAGTTGGGCTGTAACTCTAATGATTTTTGATAGCAAGCAACTGCCTCTTCCCATTTGCCTTGTAGTTGCAAAGTATAGCCAAGGTTATTATAAAGTGGCGCCGAGTCTGTCTTTAGTGCTATGGCTTGCTGATATGCTTCCACCGCTGCTGGTAACTGACCTTGGGCTTGATATAAATTACCTAGACTGAACCAAGCCTTGACGGAGTTGGGCTGAATCTGGAGGAGTTCATTTAAAAACTGTTCAGCATTTTGGAACTGACCGACCTGCTGTGCCAGTATGCCTAACCCATATAAAGCTTCTGGGTGGTTAGGCTCTTTTTCCAAAATCTGACGGTACAGTTGTTCGGCTTTGGTTAAATCATTGGCTCTATGATGTTTAGATGCTATTTGAAGAGATTCAGCAATTGTTGTCATTTTAAGTATTTTTTATTATTTATTACTCCATGTTTGCTCATTTCCTAGAAAGTTATAAAAAGATGGAACGTAAAAATAAAGGTTATAGCGTTTGTCCCAGATTGCGATCGCTATTATCCAAAAAACTTATTTCTACGTCATTTACCAATTTCTCTAACTTCAAAAAAAATGGGCGAACTCCCAGTATTTAGTTAAGGTTTTGACTATCTAATTATTGAGAGGCAAAGAGATCAACCTGAAGGCGATCTCATCCCTCAAAGGAGTGGCAATATCTGTTCTCAGCCAAGCAAATAACTGTGCTAGTGACTCAGCAGACTGATCGATTTTGAGAATCTCTTCAAGTGTGCGAAAAGCGCCAGTCAGATGACCAGCCTTGAGAGGAACTTCTGTATCTGCTAAACAACTAATGAAGTAATGTTTACGTGATTGTGCTGTAATTCCTGCACAAAGATCGGCTGGAAGATAGCTTTCAGAAATTTCAATAGAACGACGGATAGATGCTACCCGATCTCCAGATAAGGAAAGTTCGGTTCTCATACTTTGAGAATGCACGCGATAATGAACCAAAATTTCTGGCTCGTACCACCAATCATAGAAGGTAGCTATCCGTTTATAGAGTTCCCAGTCAAGAGTAGAGGTTAATTCTGGATGATATCCACCTAGCCGTTCATAGGTTGTTCGACGAATCACAACAGCAGGTGGATTCAATGGGTTTGCTACACCAACATATAGTAACAAGTCTGAAACTATACCTTTATCTGTCCCGTATAATTGTTGGCGGAAAGTAATTTCTCCTGTTTCATTGATATTTTCATAACCTGTAAAAGCTGCTCCAACGGAATCTGGACAACCTTCGAGACCTTGCTTGAGGCGAGTATAAAAACCTGGCAACACATAGTCATCATCATGAAGTAAGTGAATCCACAATCCTCGACTATTAGTAACTCCTGCATTCCAAGTTCCCTGCTGTCTGAGATTTTGCGGATTGCGGTAATAGCGTACTATACCTCGCCCGATCGCATTTACTAGTTGATACAGAGGTGGCGTACTTGCATCATCAATCACAATAATTTCCATTTCCTCAATACCTGACCATTGAGCTAGGACGCTGACTAGGGACTCTAGCAGATAGTCAGGACGTTGATATGCAGGAATAACCACACTCCAAAATGGTCGCTTGTCTTCTGTTTCCGATACTGGAGGGATTAGTGGAAAGTAATATTCACCTATTTGCACCTCTCCTTGAGGAAGTAGGGGAGTTGCTGATATCTCATCTTCGTTTTCTTGGGTAGCTGCAAATGCTTTGGCATAATGTGGATTAATCAGCTTTAACCCTTGTTGATAAGCAGAGATCGCCTCTGTTAAATTATTCTGCTGTTGGTAAATTTTGCCTAAATTCAGGTAAACTTCTCCATAGTTGGGATTAAGTTCCAAGAGTTTTTGATATAATGCGATCGCTTCTTCAAACTCTTCTTGTTCTTGCAGCGCTAACCCCAGGTTATAATGAGCTTCTAAGAAATCTGGCTGTAGTGCGATCGCTTGCTTGTGACAAGTAACAGCATTTTTCAAATCCCCTGCTTTTTTCTGGACAACACCCAATTGATTATTTAATTGTGCATAGTACATTTGTTGATTGCTGGAGAGCTTAGCTTGAGCGTGTAACGCATTGCCCAAATTAGCCTCTGCTTCTATAAAGTCTGGCTTTAACTCTAGAGCTTTTTGATAATAGTTAATTGCTTCTTCAAATAATCCTTGTTGTTGCAAAGTATAGCCCAAGTTGTTGTAAATCGGTAGTGAGTTAGGTAATAAAACTAAAGCTTGCCGATAAGCTTTCTCTGCTTCGGAAAACTGTTCCTGAACTAAATACAAATTACCTAAACTGAACCACATTTTAACAGAATCTGGTTTAACTTGTGAAGCCGCACTTAGCCATTGTTCAGCCGTTTGAGGTTGCCCCATCTGCTGCGCCAACATCCCTAAACCATATAAAGCTTCAGGGTTATCAGGTTGTTTTTGCAGAACTTGACTATATAGCTGTTCCGCCTCCAATAAACTATTGTCTCGTTGCTGTTGAGCTGCTAGTTCGAGGATTTCAGCTACTTCTATTTTATCTAGCGATTTAGCTTCATCCTTATCACCTGACTGATGCGTTTGTACCGCAATTTGAATAAGAGATTTAACTTTAGATTCTGAAATATTCGTAGTATCCATAACTATGTAGTATCTATAACTATATTTAATTTGATATTAGATTGTTATAGATTACTATAACTTCAGAAGATAGGTGATAACTATTAATAAAATATTTTACCTGTTTTCGCCTGTTAATAAAGCAAGGCTATTTAATTAAGAGAAGAGAGAGATTTTATCAACAGTATGGACGAGAAATAAGCCTGAAGCTAGCGATCAAAAATTACTAACTCAAGTCATTTCAGTGCGTACACCATAGGGGTTGCTGTTGGCAAAACCTCTCCAGAAAAGGTATAGAAATTTTCTTGTACAATCAGATTTTTTACTCGCCCGATTGTTTTGACTGAGATGCTTGTAAATCAGAGTCTGTTAGTGAATGAAACGAGCAATTAGCTTTAAGCAAATTATATTACCGAGCTGATATCACTTGCACTCACGTTTGAAAATAGTATGCTTTGTTGAGGATTATTACCGAGAGACAAAGAATTACCGAAAGACAAAGGATTTAAGGTGAGAAGAGCGCCACTGCTGGTATCTGTGATGTTACCTCGACTTCCCCAGCCATCTAATACAAGCTTATCAACACCAACCTGGAAATCTTGAATGACATCAAATTCTTTTTTAAACAAGGTATCGCTACGTTTGAAAGTAAACGTGTCATTACCTTCGCCACCAACTAAGACATCATTACCACTACCACCATAGAGTGTATCATTGCCTTTACCGCCATAGAGTGTATCATTGCCATCGCCACCATCTAGCGAATCATTACCTTGTCCGGCGTCGAGGTTATCATTACCTTTTTTTCCAGATAGCTTATCATCCCCCAAGCTGGCATAAAGTTTGTCTGCCCCGTTGGTTCCCGTCAGATTATCCTTCCGAATCGTGCCATAGATAACATCTCTACCCAGATTGCCGATTAAAGTATCTCCTGCCAATTCAACAGAGGTAGTATTAATTTTGACTATAGTTAGGTTGGTATTGCGATTAAAATTCCGTTCATAAGTCCCAACAGCACTACCATCCAAGAAGTCACTACCATTATTGCCATTAATATCAGAATCTTTATCACGACTGTCGATTGTGACATTGCGACTACGACCAAATGTTAGATCCCCGATTTTATCGGAGGAGACTAATTTACCTTGGATGCCAAAATAATCTAAAACTCTGGCCCTGTTAGGATTTGTGGTATCTAATACCAAAAAAGTCGTTGTAGACTGAGCCTTGTTATATTCAACGTCAGGATTTTCAATTTCTTTAGCTGCCAATTCTAAATTTGCTGAAAAATCAAAAGAGAAGCTTTCATTACGACCAACCGCAAAACTAGCAAGTACCTTTGCTTCGCTGTTGGAAGTACCTTCAAACTGACCACTTAATCCAACGACAGCAGACTGAGTGAAAAGTGATGAAAAAGTTGGATCAAAACTTGCTTTAGCCTCAGCAATTGCAGCAGTTACGCCACCTTTAACTAATGTATCTGCCTGGGTAGCAGTTAAAATGCTGGAAGCACCTTCACTATAGTTAGAAAAAGTTGCATCCCCTTCAGCGGTAGCAAAATTAGGACTAGGATCGGGCTTGGGATCGGGTCTATTATTGAGATTAGTTCTACCATTGAAAGAAAGTAACTTTTGGGGTGTCAGTTGTAGACTTACTCTTGATGCCATAAAAAACCTGTGTTTATTTTGTGAGTTAACAAATTTGCGCGTAAATATTCGGGGAGTAATTCTCTCCTAATTTACGAGCTAAATCTCTCGATACACAATGTCATTGCGAGCGAAGCGAAGCAATCGCAAGGGCTGGGATTGCTTCGCTTTGCTCGCAATGACTATAAATATTTTTGTCCGACTACTTAAGTGAGTCATTACCACTGGCTCTCGTTTCAAACTCATAAATTTTACCCCCTTAATTTGAAAGTTTAAGTTTAGATTGATGGCAATTAGCGATCGCGTGAAATAAGCCGTTTAGCCAGAAACTTTTAGTGAGTCAACTTGTGTAAATTCTTGTTGTTGGGTTTGGTAAATCTCTCCTAATTTCATATTGGCTTCCTGGTGTTGAGGATTGAACTCCAAAGCTTTTTGATAGCAAGCGATCGCTTCTTTTAACTCCCCTTGTTCTTGCAGTACCACCCCCAAGTTATAATGGGCTTCTACCAAATCAGGCTGTATTGCGATCGCAGTTCGATAGTAAACAACAGCAGTTTGCCAATCAGCTCCTTCTTGGTGGGCAATGCCCATCTGATAATTCAATTCTGCGTAATAGGCTTGTTTCTCTGGTGAAAGCTTCCCTTGGGCAAACAGCGCATTCGCTAAATTGATTTCTGCTTCTATGCAGTTGGGCTGAAATTCCAGAGCTTTTTGATAAGATGCGATCGCTTCCTCCCACTTATCTTGTTGTTGCAAGGTGTAGCCCAAATTGTTGTAAATTGTCCCTGCATCTGGTCGCAATGCAATAGCTTTTCGGTAAGCGGCTTCAGCTTCTGGTAACTGTCCTTGGCCTTGGAGCAAATTGCCTAAACTAAACCAAATTTTCACAGAGTTAGGCTGAACTTGCGAAGCTGCACTCAAATGCTTCTGAGCTTCCTGCAACTCACCTTTCTGCTGTGCCAGCATCCCTAAACCGTATAATGCTTCTGAATAGTCTGGTTGTTTTTCTATCACCTGACGATATAGCTGTTCGGCTGTGTCTAGGCGATTAGCTCGATGATCTTGAAGTGCAAGTTGAAAGAGTTCAGCAACTTCTTCGGCGTTAAATTGTCTTGGTTTATTAACCAGCTGCAAAATAAAATCTTCCAGCGCTCTGACTGGCTTTAAATCGCCATATAATTTATGTTTATTTTCTGCAACTTGCTGGGAAATATATTGCCGATATTTAGCATCTTTCCCCAGACGGATGGCAATTTGGACGTATTCTGATTTATTTGAAGCGATCGTCTCTTCTATACCCATCATCTGCAAAATTGCCAGAGAATGCCGTCCCCGCATCAATTCTCCTGGTAAAGTGACAACCGGAATATTATGAGCAATAGATTCGAGTGTGGAGTTACATCCAGACCAACCAATACTATCTAAGAAGACATCTGCTAAGGCTGTAGTCCCAGCAAACTTTCTATTATTAAGTTCAGACAAAAATAAACAATGATTTTGATAATCTAACCCTAATGCTGCAAAAGCATGGTTTAAGCGCTGGCGAAATACTTCTGTAGTCTCTTCACTTGAATTTTTAATAAATACAAACTTAGCATTTCCTAACTCTTTAGCAATAGAGGGAAAAACATCATCATGATTAGGCAAATATTTATATAATGACTGACAACACCAAAAGAAAATATCATCCTCTTTTAAACCTATATCTTGTTTCTTAATTTCTTCGGGTTGAATTGATAAAGGTATGTAATAAATAGATAGATTGGGTAATCTAACTAATTTTTCTGTATAATGTTCTTGAGCATTTTCTGGTTCCATTAAATCACTGCTCAAGTAATAGTCAATTGTCGGGAGTCCACTCGTTTCAGGGTGTCCCCAAGATGTCATTTGAATTGGCGCTAATCTCAGACAACCCAGTTTGAGCGTCATTGAGTCCATCCCAAATTCTGGGAAAATCAGGATATGTAATTTATCTTTTGTTATTACCTCACACCATTGTTCAACTGAACGAACACCTTGAACCAATTTATCAAAAGCCTTGGCGGCACTAACTGTTGAATTATCTGTTTTGCCCCCAGTGTAATAACCAAATAATTCAAATTCACTTCGATCTATATTTTCTACCCAACCTTTAATCGGGATTTTCCAATTAGAATGACTAGATAAAAATCCAGAAACGATACCAATACGAACCTTTTGATTTTTATCTAAATCTGGCAAAACAAGCGGCTGGCTATCTTGAGGATAGCAACTCGACATAATCTGGAAAATCATTTCCCCATAAGTTCGCTGTAAATCTCGGTCATTTAAGCCTTGATATGTCAAATAAAAAGGTTGAAATGCTCCCACAGCCTCAGATGCTTTTGCCCGTTCTTCCCGATCGGTTAATTCATAATATTTAGCTAAATTTTGCAAATGCTGTTGATACTGATTTCGCCTAAATGCAATTTCATCAACACTAGAATAGATAATTGGTAGTTGGCAGATACAAGCACCAAATTTAGCCATATCATAGTTTGGCGTTACCTTGACAGCTTGCTCAAATGCTTGGACTGCTGCTTCTGTGTTGTTAATATCTATAAATGCTATTCCTAAGTTGCAATAGATGTAATCAATATCAGAGCGAATTTTAATAGCTTTTTGAAAGGTTTCTATGGCAACATCAAATCTATTCTGTTGCCTGAGAATGTTTCCCAAATTGTTGTAGGTGGTTGCCAAATCAGGTTGAATGCTTAAAGCTTTTTCGTAAGCTTCTATTGCTTCTGCAAATCTTCCTTTTCCCTGGAAAAGATACCCTAAGTTATGATAGGCGTGATGATAGTCTGGTTTAATTTTTAGTGCTTGTTGGTAAGAATCGATAGCATCATTGAATCGTCCTTGATTTTGGAGTACCTCTCCTAAATTAGTATGAGATGATACTAAATCTGGCTGCAATGCAATAGCTTGGCGATAATATAACTCTGCTATCTTGAAATCGCCTGCCTCTTGCCTATTTAAACCAAACTGCTCATTCAACTCTGCGTAGTGGACTTGTTCTTCTGGTGACAGCTTTCCTTGAATGTGGAGAATATTGCTAATATTGATTTGCACTTCTATGCTCTCAGGGAGAATTTCCAGTGCTTTTTCATAACAGGTGATCGCTTCTTCTAGCTTACCCTGTTGTTGCAGAGTAAACCCCAAGCTGTTGTATATTGCCCCTACTTCTGGCTGTAATTGCAAGGCTGCTTGAAAAAATTGTTCTGCATTTTGATATTGTCCCCGTTGCTGCGCCAGCAGACCTAATCCATAGAATGCCTCTGACTGCTTGGGATCTACATCTATAATTTGACGATAAATCTCTTCGGCTTGGGCGAAGCGCTTGGTTTGGTGATATTGACTTGCGAGTTGGAGAGCATCAGGAATTGTGGTCACGTCGCTTTGCTCCAAATTCAAAATTAAGAATCTGCATAAATAAATTTAGGAGCTTATATCCTTTTATTTATGGGCTATAATTTATACAATCTTTTTTAGTTAAAATGTCTTTTGTTCCTATATCTGCAAGGAACTCAAGCTTTTGAAACTTATAACTGATACCGATTTATATCATGTCTGCTTGATTACTTCCCAAACTTAATTAAAAGTAATTTTACTCTTCTCTACCTTTCGGGGGTCTACGAGAAGCTTAAGGTCACGGTAAAGTGTTCCTCTTATGACTATTAGCCCAGAATTTTAATTCAGGGCGGGCAAACAACACAGACTGCAAACTGCGCTGAGGATTAAATGTTGTAAGTTGTAAAATTTTATTGCGAAAACAGTTATTTAAGACCAAAAGATGTATTTTTGGTAAAAGCCGAAGGCTCAAATGAGCAAAGAGCCTTCGGCAATTTATCAATATACTAAGCTTTCGAGCCTAACTCTACTTGCAGAAGTTAATACTTTTTGTGAGTAGAGTTTAATTATTACTACTTGTAAGAAGTAGAAGCTATGCTTACTGACGAAGCAGTAGCACTATTCTTAGTGGTGGTAGCGTTAGTTTCGGTGAAAGCTGAATTGTTGACGCCGCCGGTTGCAGAAGCATTTGCTACTGCTTGTGCAAAGTTGGTGTATTTAACAGGCTTGATGGGTTTGATTACTATTATTACTGGCTTGCTGTTACCACCACCAATAATTTCTTCTGAGGTATTTTCCAAGTAGTTCAGATCAGAAATGATCATTTGAGTTCTCCTAATTTTTGTAACTATTGTTGGGAATATTTGGTGTAACCAACTTGTTTCATTTGGCTATACATCTAATATACTTTATTCTTCCAAAAAGTCAATGCTTTTCGGAAGAATTTATGATTTGAAAAACTAATGTATTTATGTTTGAAAATCATTATTATGTAGTCCTATTTAAAGTTAGAAAAAACTGCATGAAAAATTTAGGCAGAAATGAAAATAATTGCTGCCTAGCAAGAGTTATAACGATTTAATTTAATTTTTAAATAACGCAAAAAAAGCACTTTGTAGATGTATTCACAAAACACTAAAAAAGAAAAGCGATTAAGTTTTAAAGTAGATCAAAACTGTATCTGCAACATTTTTGGATACTAGAGGAATTTATCCTAAGTTAGAGTAGATACTTAGCGACAAAAACATTTTAAATTTCCTAAATTATTTAGTCTTGGTGAATAACATATCTTTTAATTCCTCTTGTGAACCGTCTGAGTCTATTTGAGTAACTATTTTCATCGCGTTGATTTGTTGCTTTAACCAATCAGAGAAGGATTCTGTAATGATTTTTTGGCGCAACTGTTCATCTAATTTGGGTTGAATGACTTCTTCCACCCAAATTAAATACACTCCCTTGGGAGTCGTTATCGGTTTGAGAGCTTCTGGTGGTGCAGCAGCAAAGACAGCAGCTGCAATCTCTGGACGAAAATCTTTGCGGTATCGGAGTCCTCTGTATCCATAAGCACGACGGGCTTCTGGTTCTGAGATATATAGACGAGCAATGTCTGGAAAACTGATTTCGCCTTCTTCTAGGGCATAAAAAAGCTCTAAAGCCAAGTCTCGATCCTCGAAGACAACTTCGTAGGTAACGGCGGCGATATAATCTAGCTGATGTTCGTAAAAGTGCTTTTCCAGTTGATTGGAAAATAGATGATTCGCTAACTTCCGCGAAAGGACGTTGTTATAGGCTAATTCTTCAAACTGAACCACAGAGAGGTGGTGTTTTTCTAGCCATGACCAGGTGTCTTTAGCTTTGACAAGCTTCTTGGCGAACCTTAAGTTATCTCCTTCTTGCTGTAGTTCTTCTGGCGTGACTGTAATTCCTGCCGCTTGAGCTGCTTCGGCAATAATACTTTGCGATGCGATCGCTTCCACAACAGCAGGTATCTGACAGGAGAGTTTAAGACTGTGAATGATATCTGAGGTGGAAATAGTCAGATTGTGGGGCATAACATGATATCTCCAATTAATTAAGCGGATTGGGATTGGGCATCGCTTTGGCTTTGCTGAGGGCAAGTGCGCATGGGGCATTATATTATTTCTCCAATCTCCCTTGTCCTATTTCCTGATTCCGATACCTTTAACTACATCTCCAAACCGCCCTTTTTCAGTTTTTTGAACGGATCTAGAACAAAGTCAATTACTCGCCGTTGACGAATGATGACTTCAGCATTTGCTGTCTGACCCGCACCTAATGGAATACGTTTGTTGCCATTTTGGACATACTGCTGGTCTAAGGTGATTTCTAATTCATAGGTTTCGATGTTGCCTTGGGGTGTTTGGCTAACTTTCGAGTCAGGCGAGATCCAAGTAACTTTTCCTTGCACGATGCCATACTCTTGGAAAGGATAGGCATCAAACTTGACTTTTACTGGCATTCCTAACTTCAAGAAACCGCTATCCTGATTAGGCATATTTGCTCTGAGTACGAAGTCTGTTTTCGTGGGTGCAATTTGGGCAATCCTTTGACCGATTTGTACCACTGCTCCTGGTTTCGTGGTGGGTAATTCAAAAATCACCCCATTAATTGGCGATCGCACCACGCGCTGCTGAATTTGCAATCTTGTAGATATAAGCTGGCTTTTAGTCTGAGCGATTTCTGATTGCGTTGCTGTTATTTGTGCCTGTATATCTTTTAGCTGCTCCTGATTTTTCATTACAGCTAGTTGTCCGGCTTGCACGGCACTTTTATAACTACTTTGTTCTTCTTGCAGTCGGAGTTTTGCTTGTTTGATATCAGACTCCAAGGTTTTGATAGTTACTTGATAATTATTTACCTCTTGGGCCAAACGCAATTCGGCTTGTTTAATATCTGATAGAGACTTGTTATAAACTCGTTGGCTTTCTTGCTCTTGTTTTTTGCTTTCCTCTAATTGGATTTCAGCAACTACCTTCTTGTCAACAAGTTGGCTATAACGTTCAGTTTGCTTAGAATTTATACTCAAAAGTTTTTTAGCCGATTCCCAATCGTCACGACTGGTGGAAATTTGCTCCTCTGCTTGTTTAACTAATGATTGCTTTTCTAACTTTTGCAGGTTATAGCTACTCAGTTTGGCATCCAGGTTTTGCTGCACCTGGTTAAGTTGAGCCATTTTTTCTAATTCTTGGGATTTATTTTGTTGTTCTAAAAGACTCGTTGACATTAAGAGTTGATTTTTCAGCAGTTCCAGTTGGGATTGCCTATTTTGTAGCCCTTGCAATTTGCTCTGGACTTGTTGCAGTTCCGTTTGCAGCAACTCAGAATCCAGTTCCAGTAAAACCTGGCCGGCTCTAACTATATCTCCTTCTTTGACCGTAACTGCTTTGACACTTCCAGCAGCTTGAGCGTCTAATTTTTGAGTTGCGCCTTTAGGTTCTATACGCCCTCTGGCGCTACCAGTTTCATCGACTTTCGAGAGGGTTGCCCAAGGCAAGAATAGACCAGCAAAGCCGATGAGCGTATACAACAAACCACGAGTCCAAATTCGAGGTAAGGCATTGAGTAGTTTTTCTGTACCGTAGTACAAATCTTGACTTTCATTTTCTGCCTCTGTCTGCTCGTCAAATACCGATTCCTCTTGCTGTTTGTAATCTTGATATTTATCTTGCTCATCTGGGGGAAGTGGGGACGATCTATTGGGATGTGGCATGGTTTTATTTCCAATAACAGTAGATGGGTAGTGCGGGAGAAATCAATTCAAAATTCAAAATTCAAAATTGTTTACGCAGAGTCTCGTCGAGAATAAAAAGACTGCCCAATGCCCCATCAACTAACTTGAGACATCTGTTGTTGATTCAGGTAGTAATAATGACCTTTTTTAGCGATTAATTCGTCGTGGGTACCGCTTTCTACCAAAATACCTTGATCTAAAACCAGGATTAAGTCCGCGTTGCGGACTGTAGAGAGGCGATGGGCAATAATTACACTTGTGCGTCCTTTAAGAATTGTTTTGAGGTTGTTTTGAATAATCCGTTCTGATTCTGAATCTAGGTGACTAGTGGCTTCATCAAACAGTAATAACCGAGGATTTCCAAGCAAAGCACGAGCAATTGCTAGGCGTTGGCGCTGTCCACCAGAAAGCATTCCGCCGCTTTCACCAATTTCTGATTCGTAACCTATCGGTAATTTTTGAATAAATTCATCGGCTCCAGCATATTTTGCTGCTTGGATAATTTCTTCTAAAGAAGCATTTGGATTAGCGATCGCAATGTTTTCGCGAACAGTTCCACCAAACAGAAAAGTATCTTGGTCTACAACGCCGATTTGGGAACGGAGCGATCGCATAGATACACTGGTGATATCATTACCATCAATGAGTATTTTCCCATCTGTCGGTGGGTATAAACCCAAAATCAATTTACTGAGAGTTGTTTTTCCAGAACCGCTGCGCCCTACGACTGCAACCATCTGTTCCGGCTTAATTTCAAAGTTGAGATTTTCTAATACGTTAGTGTCACTTTCTGGGTGATAACGAAAGGTAACATTCTGAAAACAAATGTTACCGCGGAGTTTACCCAACGATTTGCGGGGTTTAGTTTCTAAGTCTTCTTCTGGTTCCGCCTCCAACACATCATTAATGCGTTCGGTAGAAATCACGATTTCCTGTAATTCATTCCACAGCAAAGCCAGTCTCTGGAAAGGACTCAAGACGTTACCCACCAACATATTGAAAGCAACTAATTGTCCAATAGTTAGTTCGCCATTAATTACCTGGGTCGCTCCATACCACAGCAATGAAGTATTTACAAAGGTGTGGATGACGCCACTGATAATTTGCAAGCGATTGTCAATTATTTGGGCATTAAAATCTTTTTTGATTAAATCATTCAGCAGTTCCTCCCAGCGCCAACGTACTGTCTGTTCAATTGCTAATGAACGGACGGTACGAATTCCGCTTAGGGATTCTATGAGATAGCTTTGTTCTTTGGTAGCTGCATTAAAAATATCTCTGGAGATGCGGCGCAAGATACTTGTGCTGGCCAGCGCCAAGATAAAAAATGGCGGTACAGTACACAGCACGAATAATGCCATTCGCCAGCTATAGGAGAACATCAAAGCCAGATAAACCACTAATGTCAGCATATCCAACACAATGGAGAGTGTCTGACCAGTCAGGAAGTGCTGAATTTTCTGGTTTTCTTGGATGCGCGAGATTATATCTCCAACGAAACGCGACTCGAAATAAGCAAGGGGTAAACGGAACGTATGTTTGATGAAGCCTACGAGTAAGGCGATACTAATGCGGTTAGCAGTGTGAAATAAGAGATATTGCCGTACACCGTTGACAGCAACACCAAACAACCCAAAAACAATCATTCCCAAACCAATGGCGTTTAAGGTTGGAACACTGCGTTGCACAAGTACTCTGTCGAGCAACAACTGAGTAAATACTGGCGTTACTAATCCAAATAATTGAATGACTATCGAAGCTATGAAAATTTCTAGCAGTGTTCGATAGTGAGGTTTGACTAACTCAAAAAATTTCCAGAAGCTTCTACTTTCGTCCTTAGCACTTTTTAGTAGAGCTGTAGGTTGTAGTAACAATGCATAACCAGTCCAACCTGCTTGAAATTCAGCTTTTGTCAGACTGCGTTGACCAAGAGCCGGATCACATACAATCACCCGCTTTTTGGTGATTTCATAGACAACAATAAAGTGTTTACCTTCCCAGTGAGCAATTGCAGGTAAAGGTTGTTCTGCTAATTTATCAAGAGTAGCTTTCACTGGACGGGTGGCAAAACCCAGATATTCTGCTGTTGCTGCCATAGCCTTTAGGGATGCACCGTTGCGAGTGACATTGGTCATATCCCGTAGGCGATTGATACTAAAATGTTTGCCCCAATAGTTACCAATCATCACCAAGCAAGCAGAGCCACAATCAGCTGCACTTTGTTGGGCATAGAAGGGATAGCTCTTGGTGATGCGTTTCCACCAATGCCCCACTTGTACTTTCGGACTGGGAAAGTAAAAACGTGATTTTTTCGTTGGCTGTTGTTGTGACTGCTTCTCTCTTTGGGGAAAAGGAATAATTTTAGATTTTGGAGATTGAAAAGTTTTTTCTTTAGTACCCAGTCCCCAGTCCTCAGCCTCCAATCCCGTTCCGCTGACGCTCATGGCAAAAGCCCACTCCCCCAACTCCGGGAAGTATTCTAGTGCTGTTTGCATCTGGTCGTTTTTCAGAATGTAAGCAATCGTTGGTTGCGTTGTTTGCCAATCTCCTTGTTTTGGTTGAGCAAAGATTGTACCTGGTGTCAAAGAATGGCCTTCAGAATGCCGCAGCTGACCTTTGTACAATAGCCACAACTGTGAATCTTGGGATATTTGTGGACTTACAGAGCCAGTTTCTAACTGGTGTCGCTCAAACAAAGATAAGGCTTTGAGCATTCCTGAAACTTGTGATGTATGGCGTGGGAATTGTGATAATTGGCGACATAACAACAACAAATCCCAAAGTTCTGCACGGGCAAATAGGCGATCGCGAATGTTAGGATACTTGTCTATCAACTTTTGCAATGCTTCTTGCCTGAAGTAGCCAAGTTTCAAGCTTGTCGAAGCTCTAACTGCATAAGGACTAAAGTTAGCTTCGGGAAACAAGGTCAATTCACCAAAAACAGACCATGCACCAAAGGTAGTAATTAAATTCTCAGAGCTATCTAATAGTCGGATTTTACCTGTAAGAATAATGTATATACCAAGATTCGTTTGTGCAGATTGCCAGAATTGCTTTGCTGATGGTGGCTCCACAATCTCCATTTCTGCCAAGAAGTTCTCTAATTCTTTTTCTGAAAGTTTTGTACCCAAGGTGTACAAAATTCTTTCACCCACATGTTGCTCAGAAAGCACTGGTGGCATTTTTTAATCTCCACAAAAAAATTTAGTTAGTTATCAGTCGAAATCCAATTCAAAACTTCATTAAAAATATTATTTAATCCCGTATTTTCACCGAGGAAACTCTAAGCTTGACTAGAGTAGAGTTTAGAAGAGAAATAGTCTGCTAGTAAAGCATCTATCTTTTATATGCAAGGTATTTTTCTTGAGTGGACAATCTACTTGTTGCAGTAAGTTCTCGATGTGGCAATAACTAGTGTAAATGCCATAATATCTAGCTAGAGCTTTGTTTACCGACATTTAGCTTCAACAGCAACTAACTGCATTGATGACTCCACACAAATAAGGATTGCTTATTTTTGCAATCAGCAGTGCTTGTAAGTAATGATTAAGAGGAATTATTTTTGGAGCATAATTTGCTATATGCAGCAATAGCTATTCAAAGTATTTCATTTCTCAATCAATCACAAACTCTCGAAGTTTTTTCTAGTTCGGAACAATGTTATGGCTGAAAGTTAGCTTTCATCCTCTTGAATAAGACTTGAATCGGAAGAATTCTTAAAAGAATGTTTTCAGACATTCCTAACTTGTTAACAGCCTTGTCTTGACTTAAATGGTGTGACATAATTGTAGTTAGAAATTGCATTGAGTCGTAAATTGTGGAAAAACATAATTCATTGCAGTTGTGTGATCAAAGCCTGACAGCAAAAAAACCACAACTACAAATCTGACTAACGTTGTAGTGTTAATCAGAAATTTATACAATGTGCAATTAGGTTCCGGCATATTCCCTAGTGCTTTGTGAGTCTAGGGGATAGTCTCCGGGATAGCTTCATCCTTATCGTGCAACCTGGAACAAAAGAGGATTTTGAGTAGGCTACAGGAAACAGAAGACTATAAAAACTGTAAAGCTATAAAAGCACATCGTAATTTTCGTTTAAGTAGTATTTTACCCATTAAGCAAAACTCCACTTAAACAAATATTGCTTAAGTTGGCTTTAAGATTCCAGAATGGATCTTTTCTTAGCACTGCTTAGTATCTTTAAGGTAGCATCTAGCAAGTTATTTAACGTTTGTATTATACCTCCTCTAGTGTAATAAATGCAAGTGAGCAAAAGAGACTGCGAACATCATCATATTTACATACAAACATGATATTTACACAATTAGCTTACACTCCTTAGCTCTTAAATTTAGATATTTTAGTAGTTTCTTAATGTAAATTTTCTGACAAGTCACCTAATAGATGATAATTAACAAAAAAAATATATTTCACAACCATTTATACATTAAATCTTTAAATAGCGAGGCGGCATAACATGATGCTAGTCATAACGGCGACTATTGTTTGCTCAAAGGTGATATTTAAGTTGTTTAAATTAGCTGTGAGGTAAAACACGTTAATGTTGTGATCGGGCACACACACTAGTTAAATACGGCAATCTTAGCATTTTTCCCATCAAGGGTATAGCAGTAATACATATTACAGCTTGATAGAAGTTGAGAAATAACCATCATGTTTAAATGAGTCTATAGTTAAAAAAATGACAATAAGTAGTAAATTCATCTTTTAAAACCTAAGATTGCGATGCGATCAAGTCAAGTAATAAATGGATAAATTGAATGGTGGTTATAGAGCCAGTGCCCTGACGAAATTGTGACACCATAGATTTGGTTAAATATAGGAAATCATCCATAGCGGTTCTCAATCAAATAAAGTACATCCTCAAAGTTGAAAAAATTTATCTATGAAGTCTAGTTATACCTCAGTTGCAGAGGAACCGCTATAAAAGCAACTAATATCACCTTAGTTGCGATCGCCAATGTTGTTGCTGTATATTTATCCATTGGAAAATCTACTTGATGAGGAAATTATCCCTGTGTTATCTAGGGATCTTTATATTACTCTCAACAGAGAATATTTAAACGCTTGTTTCTTCGTGCTTAGTTCCAAATGCGGAGATTTAATTTGAATGACGATTAGCTTAAAAGACCAGTAGGGAATTCAGTTCCTAAGTTGTGGGGCGATCGCTGAATTCTCTGCTTGGCTTGCTCTATGAAAGTAGTTTGTGTCATAATTACAGAAATAATAATTACTAAATCTCGGTCGATTTTAAGTAGTATTTTCACAAGCGCTAGAAGTAATACAGTTAGGGCAATGAGGATTGGGGATTGAGGGAGACTGGTATCGTGCGAAAAATTGATGTTCCTGCAAACTTGAGATGCTTCCATATTGAAAAACATCTCTGATTTAGTAGTACAGTGAATTACGAAGGAGTATTTATGTCACAGTTGGAGCAAGCAGTGCCAGACACCTTTGTAGCGCAAGGCTTAGAAACTCTCCCCAATATTTTCGACCGAGTTGAGGCTCTGGCCAAAGATTTTGCCACCCGTGCAGGGGTACACGATAGAGATGCTTCCTTTCCTTTCGAGAATTTTACAGCTTTGCATGAAGCAGGATTGCTCAACCTCACCATTCCACTTGAATTCGGTGGCCGGGATTTGGGGTTGGCAATTATCTGCCGGGTAATTGAAGGGATAGCACGTGGCGATGCTTCGACCGCATTAGTACTGACAATGCACTATCTTCAACATGCTCATGCAGCCCGTAGCCGTCGCTGGCATCCAGAAGTATATAAGCGGCTGTGTCGTGAATCAATTGAAGGCATTGCCCTGCTGAATGCTGCCCGTGTTGAACCAGAGCTAGGAACGCCAGCGAGAGGCGGATTGCCAGCGACAATTGCCGAACGAACAGCAGAGGGCTGGCGTTTAACAGGACATAAGCAATACACCACAGGCAGTCCTATCCTCAGCTATTTTGTTGTTTGGGCACGGACAACTGAAGATGAACCACAAGTTGGGAATTTTCTAGTTCCGCGCGATCTGCCAGGTTTGCGAATTGTCGAAACCTGGGATCATTTGGGGATGAGAGCTACGGGCAGCCATGATCTCATTTTAGAGAATGTATTAATTCCTTCAGAGTATGCTCTAAATATCAATCCCATATCTGCTGCGCCATCTTTTGATCCACTGATTTCCACTTGGGGCAGTTTGACAGTAAGTGCCTTATATCTCGGTGTTGCGAGTAGTGCGCGAGACTGGCTTGTTAAATATCTTTGGGAGCGATCGCCTTCTAATCTCCAAGAGCCACTGGCAACTCTGCCACGCTTCCAAACAGCCGTGGGTGAGATAGAAGCACTGCTGTTTGCTAATAATAGATTGATTTATAGTTTGGCTCAAGATATTGACAAGGGCGAATATGAGCCTAACGTAGGATTACAGGCACAGGCTGTTAAATACCTCACCACAACCAACTCGATTCGTTCTGTAGAAATTGCCTTAGAACTAACTGGCAATCCTGGTTTATTAAAAAGAAATCCTTTAGAGCGTCACTACCGTGACGTTTTGTGCAGCCGTATACATACGCCGCAAAATGATGTTATTTGCCAATCTTTAGGGAAGTCGGTGCTGAAAGTTAAGTGATGGGTATGGGGGATGGGGCATGGGGCATGGAGGAAGACTTGTTGCAAGTTCTCATTGGAGTCACATTGTCTCTCTCATCCCAATGCCCAACGCCCACTGCCCAATATTTAGTATCCTGCTTGCTTATCTACAACATTCCGCAAGGGCTGACCGTTTTGGTAGCGTTGAAGATTGTCGATAAATAGTTGTGCTATGCGCTCTCTCAGGCGTGGCGACAAGGCTGAACAATGGGGAGTGATAAAAGCATTCGGTAGCGACCATAAGGGACTTTCTGACGGCAGAGGTTCGGTTGCAACAGTGTCTAATCCAGCACCTGCAATCCATCCCTCACGTAGTGCGGTGAGTAATGCAGCTTCATCCACGATCGCACCACGAGCAATGTTAATTAGGTAAGCAGACTGACGCATAGAATGCAATGCAGTTTCATCGATCAAGCCTTTAGTTTCTGGGGTTAATGGTGTCGCAATAACTACATAGTCTGCGGCTGGGAGGAGCGATCGCCACTCATCAGCACCCACCACTTTGTCAAAATTTGGTAGGGGTTCGGGATGGCGGCGACTACCCCAAACTGTAACTCCAAAAGCTTTGGCACGAGATGCGATCGCTTGACCGATATTTCCTGTGCCGAGAATTAATAAAGTTGCGTCTGCCAGTTCTTCAAGAAACACTCCTCTTACCCAAGTGTGTTCATCCTGCAAAGTTTGCAATTTCCGCAGATTCTTGGCGTGATAGAGCATAAATGCCAGTACAAATTCCGAAATTGGAATTGCATGAACCCCTGCACCATTCGTGAGGATAATGTCCTTTTGCAAAAAAGTTGGCGTGAGGATGTGATTTACGCCAGCACTTGGTGACTGTTGCCAACGCAACGCGGGTGCTGCTGTTAGTACTTTGTCAAGAGTAGAGGTTTTCAGGTAAAATCCATTGACATAAATCTCTGCATCACTGACATCACCATCGAGATTACCTTCACTATCCACCTCTACAACATCTATATTAGATGGTAGGTGTGGCTCTATATCTGCAATGAGATGATCGGGTAAAATTAGTTTCACCATTAGCTACTCCCTATTTCCATTTTGGATTTGGATTTTGGATTGTGCAACCCAATTGGCAGCACCTCTTTATTTTTAATTTTTAATTGTTTAGTATCCTGCTTCTTTATCTACTACATTTCGTAACGGCTGACCAGCTTGGTAACGCTTTAGATTGTCGATAAATAGGGCTATTGAACGCTGTTTACTCTTTGGTGAATGACCAGAAGTATGAGGTGTAATAAAGATGTTAGGGAGTGACCACAAAGGACTTTCTGATGGTAAAGGTTCGGAATTAACTGTGTCTAATGCTGCACCTGCAATCCAACCTTCTGTGAGCGCTTTTATTAATGCTGATTCATCGACTACGCCACCGCGAGCAATATTAATTAGGTAGGCATGATTTGGGAGCGATCGCAATACAGATTCATCAATAAATTCTTTGGTTTCGGGAGTTAAGGGTGTTGCAATAACTACATAATCTACCTCTGGCAGGAGCGATCGCCATTCATCAGCACCCACTACTTTATCAAAATTTGCTAGCTCTTGGGGATGACGGCGACTGCCAATAATTCTTAAGCCGAAGGGTTTAGCACGGGCGGCGATTTCTTGACCAATACCACCAGCACCAATAATTAGCAAGGTTGCATCTGTTAATTCTTGGATAGCAAAGCCTCTTTTCCAGTGACGTTCAGCCTGTAAAGCATATAATTCTGGCAGGTGTTTGGCATGAGCCAGTATATAAGTAATTACAAATTCTGCGATCGGAATTCCATGCACTCCAGCCCCATTTGTGAGGATAATATCTCTTTGCAAATAAGTTGGTGTCAGGATGTGATTCACCCCTGCATTTGGTGCATGATGCCAACGTAGTGCTGGTGCTGCTTCTAGTATTTTATGCAGTATAGGACTTCTCGATAAAAACCAACTGAAATAAACTTCAGCATCGCTAGCATCCCCATCTAAATTTCCTTCAACATCTACTCCTACAATCTGTGTATTGGCTGGTAGATGTGGCTCAATGTCAGCAACCAGATCGAGCGGCAAAATGAGCTTCATTGTAGATTACCTCTTCTTTATTTACAAGGCTATTTCTGGAAATTGCCTATATGTGACAAAAAAATGAGTGCCATTTTTTCTTGGCACAAATTATGATGATGTTTACTAATATTTCATGGATGATTATTTAATATGTAAACACATAAACTCTAAATCAAAACATTGGTTATTATATTTATACGCTCTTTTCTCTGTTCCATATATTTGAAACCCCAATGATAAATAAAGTGGTTTTGCTAAAAAGTTACTCTTAACAATATCAAGTAATAATATTTCTACATATTTAATAGTTTTTGCTCTTTCAATTAATTCATTTAGTAATAATTTACCTACACCTTTTCCCCTATACTCTTGTTGAACATACATGCTACTAATATATGCTTTATGCCGGAGTTTGATTCTTGATTCTTGCTGAAATGCGACTATTCCAATTAAATTTTTATCCTCAAAACATCCCAAAATAAAGTTATTATTATCTACTGGAATTCTAGCCCGAAATTGTTCTATCGTCTTAATTGCTTCTTCTTGATAGGTTGTGCCAAATGAATCTGGATTTTTATCTAAAGCTTCTAATCTGATCTGTCTATAATCTTCTGCATCATACTTTGTTAATTTTTTGACGATCATTAGATATTTATTATTTTTTTCAATCAAGCGATATAGATTATTATATTTTAGTTTATCTAGATCGTGAATATAGAAAAAATCACCTAGACTAGCAAAGAGCAAGCCTGAGAGATATTTTGATTGTTCATTAATAATTTTTTATTGCTATAGATAGCTGTTTTTTAAGAGCAAGTTTTAATCTCGAAGTAGCCTATTTACCGCAGCTACCTCAAGTTTTATATTGATTGACTACAAAAAGCTTAAATTTCAACTGCTCAGCTGTAATAACTGGTTGTTTGCCTGAGTATTATCATTGCTCATTACTCGTTCTAAAACAGCTTCTCTGATATTGATAAACACTTCGCTACTTCGATCTCGCGGGCGTGAAAGTCTCACAGGTAAATCCATAGAAATCTTTCCTTGATCAATCACTATCACTCGGTCTGCCAACGCTACAGCCTCTTCCACATCGTGAGTAACCAAAAACGCTGTAAATCTTCGCTCTTGCCACAAGTTTTCAATCAAATGCTGCATTTCTTGGCGAGTTAGAGCATCCAATGCTCCCAAAGGTTCATCTAGCAACAACAAACGGGGCTGACTGGCTAACGCTCTGGCCAATGATACCCGTTGCCGTTGTCCTCCAGACAAAACATAAGGCCACTCATCAGCTCTATCTTTGAGTCCGACTTTATTGAGTACCCACAAAGCTTTTTCACGCCAATTACCTTCTAAGCCCAACCCCACGTTCTGAATAACGCGCTTCCACGGCAACAAGCGCGGATCTTGAAACATTACTGTTACAGAGCGGCTGAGTCTATGTAGTGGTTCTCCATCCAGTAGTATTCCACCTGAAGTTGCTCTATCTAATCCTGATACAAGACGCAATAAGGTACTTTTACCACAACCACTTCGTCCGACAATAGCGACAAACTCACCTGCTTCAACTTCTAAATTCAGCGAGTTTAAAACAGTTTTATTGCCAAAAGATTTCGTTAAATCCAAAATACTTAGTTGTGTACCCTGTACATTTGAACTCACTTGCAAAACCTCCTTTTGAGAACAATTATAATTTAATTATTTGATGAGATATTGAAGAAAGGAAACCATATTTGAAATCAAGATTTTTCAACCTTTGATTCTGGTGAACTTAGCATTTATGACTTTTGATAATTGGGGTTCCAAGCCAAGAATTTTGTTTCTAATCCTCTGGCAACAGCATCTGCTAATTTACCTAGTAGTGCATAGATTACAATACTCAAAACCACAACATCGGTTTGCATAAACTCACGAGCATTCATTGCCATATAACCAAGACCGGAATCTGCTGCGATCGTTTCTGCCACAATTAGTGTCAGCCACATAATCCCCAACGAAAAGCGAACACCAACGAGAATTGAAGACAAAGCTCCTGGAAAAATGATTTGCCACAGAAGTTGTGGTGTTTTTAATCCATAGACTTTTCCCATTTCAATCAGTCCAGGGTCAACACTACGGATACCATGAAATGTATTGAGATATAACGGAAAAAATACCCCCATAGATACTAGAAATAATCTAGCTTGATCGCCAATACCAAACCAGAGAATTACGAGCGGAATTAATGCCAAATTAGGGATAGTACGGAGCATTTGCAAGGAACTATCCAATAACTTTTCTGCGATTCGGGAAAAGCCATTGAGCAATCCCAAACCGAAGCCAATACTGCCACCAACTATAAAACCAGATATCGCCCGCCCAGCACTAATTCCTATATGTTGGAACAGTTCTCCAGTTGAGCCTAGTTTAATTGCTGTAGCGATTACACCACTTGGTGCTGGTAAAATCCTGGTTGAAAGTAGACCAGTTCTAGAAGCAAGTTCCCAAAGAATTAATATGGTAACAGGCACAATCCAAGGAACTATTTTCTCGATTTGCGGGTTGTCTAATACCTCGCTCAGGGATATCTTGTTTTTGCTTTTGGTGCTTTTAAAGGTAATAGTCATGGAATTTGGGATTTTAGATTGTTCCAAAGGATGAATCTATAAGCATCACCAACATAATTAGTAATTTGCTCTTTAATTACTAATTACTAATTACTAATTATTAGGTCATGAAGCACTTGTGAGTTGTTTCGCAAATTTTTCATTGACGACGATTTCGCCAACAGAACTCAAGACTGGTGGTGTTAAAGGTGTAGGTTCGCTTTGCAAAGGTAGGCGGGGAAATAATAATTCAGCGGTGCGATACGCTTCTTCTAAATGGGGATATCCAGAGAAAACGAATGTTTCTATCCCCAAATTGCGATATTCCAGCATCCTAGCGGCAACGGTGTCAGGATCTCCGACTAAGGCCGTACCAGCACCACCTCGCACCAATCCAATTCCTGTCCAGAGGTTGGGGCTAATCTCTAAAACTTCTCGACTACCACTATGTAGTTGACTCATACGCCGCTGTCCTTCAGAATCAGATTGAGCTAAGTCTTTCTGAGCTTTAGCGATCGCATCCTCATCCACATACTTAATTAGCTCATTGGCAGCATCCCAAGCAGCTGACTCGGTTTCTCGCACAATTACATGCAAGCGAATCCCAAAACGGACTGTTCTGCCCTGTTCAGCTGCCAATTTCCTAACTTCGGCAATCTTTTGGGCCACTTGTTGTGGAGGTTCACCCCAAGTCAGGTAAACATCTATATGTTTAGCAGCAACCCGCTTGGCGGCAGCAGATGAGCCACCAAACCACAAAGGTGGATAGGGTTTTTGAACTGGTGGAAATAAGAGCTTACCACCTTTAATATCCAGGTATTTTCCTTTAAAATCGACTGTTTCCCCACTGACGATACCCCGCCAAACTCTGAGAAATTCATCGGTTAAATCATAGCGATCGTCATGACTAAGATGCAAGCCATCCCCAGCCAGCTGCACCGGATCTCCGCCTGTCACCACATTAATCAACAATCTTCCTTTAGAAATTCGGTCAAATGTTGCTGCCATCCGTGCAGCAGCACCTGGGGAAGTAATCCCTGGACGAATTGCCACCAGAAATTTCATCTGCTTGGTGACAGATATGAAAGCGGCGGCAGTTATCCAAGCATCTTCGCAAGAACTTCCTGTGGGTAACAATGCGCCCGTATAGCCTAGACTATCCACAGCTTGGGCAATTTGTTGTAAATAATCAGGTGTGACAACACGAGAGCCAATATCTGTGCCTAAATAGCGTCCGTCATGAGATCCAGTAGGAATAAACCAAAGAATTTGCATTTGTGTCAGACAGGGTACAAGTATATATCCTACGGCAGATCGATCGAATTACCGGAGTTTATAGTCAGCATTTTACAGGAAATTATTTAAAACGCCAGTGATAAATTAACGATTCATAAAGAATAACTGCCCACAAGATTGACGTTTTCACGCACAATCCCAATAATCATGACACTTTTTTTGCAACAATAGCTGTCGTGAAGAATACAAGTTTTATGTCAATTACCAACATTTTTGCAACTTTGAAGTGTTCACTTCTAGTTTCATCGACAGAAACCTTGCTAACTTGCACTTTCTAAGTCTGTGTTTGGATAAAGGTTACGATCTCTGTGTTCTTGGGTTGGCTTTCAGCAAACAGCAATTCGGTTTGAGCGCAACCCCCGTTTGGTTGGGGAAGTTAAATACACTTTTAGCAAATCCTTAGCTCTTGCTATCAATTATCTAGTGTAGTGTCCTTTTCAATAGTGCCACCGTGGTTATCAACCTACTTAGGCTTAGTAGCAGCGAAAGCTTTATTAAGCTGTTGTGCATACAAGTTGCACAATTTAAATTGTGGGTAAGAACTTCAAACCCTCTCCCCTGCGATCTCAACGTGTAAATTAAGTACTTAACAGCTTAGTCTTGTATCGGCGTCTTTTTGTCCGCTATTCGCCTTTAACCGGGTTTACGATTATTTTGATGGCAATTTTCTGCCTCGGATCTGTGCAGTTAGTTCAGTGTTGGCATTTGAGGCGAATATATAGGGCGCATCTACGAAGAAAAAGTACTAGGTCTTGCATTGTACCAAGCTCTATGCAAAGATAATCCTACAAATGTACGGCAAGTCGATAGAACTATCGTACTTAGCTAACAATTGATGCTGTCAAAATATAGCTGATTAGAAAATAGTGTTTTCAATTAATGTTAATTGGCAAATAATCACTTGAATCTAAATCAAGCTTGAGTCGATGTCAGTAGCCATTGGTGAACTTTGTACAGCATAACCCAAAAAACGGATTTTAGGATGTCTCAGAAGTGTTAGTTCATATAGTGTGTGGTTGAGTTTCCCTTAAAAGTAGAGAAGTCTTTGCTAAAGCAGTTATTGTCTGATTCCAGACGTTTTTAGGATTTTTTTAAACGTCAAAATTCCTAATTGGCTGCGAATTTTGAATTGGACATTCAACTACTTAGTACCGATTTCGATATTTATCAGAATTTTGTGCTTTTTTCAGCGGCTAAAGCTTTGGTGGAGCTATGTTCTAATCGTTTGCTAGAAACATTAGAACAATGATTTGTCTTGTCTTTTAGTTCCAATGAAGGGCTAATTTATTCATCTTTAAGGTTGAGGAGTTAAGGAGTCATGTCGAAATTTCGCTGGAATTATAGATCCATAGTGTTTCTGCTTTCGATGCTAGATATTCTAGCTATCCTGGTAATTCATCCAGCTAAAAGCCAGGCTGAATTACCTAAATCTGATGTATCTACTATTGAAGTAGAAAAGAACAAAGCTCCAGAAGCAGTTGTCAATCAAACAGTAGATACTTCAGTTGCACCAGTCACTCTTAAAAAAGCTCCAAACGATCTCCGAGATCGAGTGACACCTGTCTCGCAATTGTTGCAAGTTGCACCACCGACTAACCAAAAAGCTCCAAATAATGGAGCAGGGCAAGTGACATCCGTCTCGCAACTATCAGATATTAAGCCTACAGATTGGGCATTTCAAGCATTACAGTCTCTAGTTGAGCGCTACGGTGTAATTGCAGGATATACAGATGGTACATTTAAAGGCGATCGCTCCCTAACGCGCTATGAATTTGCAGCTGGGTTGAATGCAGCTTTAGATCGCCTCAATGAACTAATAGCGACTTCGACAACAGATTTAGTCAAACGTGAAGACTTGGATACCATCAAAAAACTACAAGAACAATTTTCTCCAGAACTCGCTCAACTTCGGGGACGCGTAGATAGCCTGGAAGCACGAAGTGCGAAGTTAGAATCAACTCAGTTTACGACCACAACCAAACTTATAGGTCGATCTCAGATTGTCCTTGGCGAAGTTATAGCAGGTAATAACGTCGTCACCAAGAGACCAGCACCTCACAATGCCACACTTCAAGGTTCAACTTCTTTACGGTTAAACACCAGTTTTAACGGTAAAGATTCGTTAGGTATAACAATAGGAGGTGGAAATATTGAATCACTGGGACAAACAAGAGCTGGATTATTGGGAACTTATGAGGGGAGAACTGCTGATAACTCCAGTATTACTTTTGCACGCAACACTATTATTCTCAGTGGTGTCCGCTATCGGTTTCTACCTTTTCCACAGACCCAAGTCAACATTTATCCCTTGTCCGATGGAGCTAGTGAGATAGGTCTTTCTGGGCCCATTAACCCATATTTTGAATCGTCTTCTGCGACTGGTGCTAATGGGATTTCACGATTTTCACGACGGTCTTTGGTCTATAACTATGGAGATAGTGGCCCTGGAATTGCTATACTCCAGGGATTAGGCAAACAGGTTCAATTCGGGATAGCGTACAGCGCACCAAATGGTGGTAATCCCACAACTAATAACGGCTTATTTACAGGCAGATATTTAGCTTTAGCACAGTTAATATACTACTCCGGTAATAGGAATTTTCGGGTGGCTGCAACTTACGTTAATACCTATAGCCCACCAAATACTCTAGGTTTTAGTGGAACAAATTTCGGGCCAGCAGTCGGGAGTAACCTGGTAAACAGCACCGTGCCTGGAGTAGCAACTCTAGGCAACCTTTATGGTCTACAGGCGTTCTATCAAGTTAATTCCAAGTTGGCAATCAATGCCTGGGTAAGTTATGGGGTACACCGTTATTTAGGACGCGGAGATGCTGAAGCTATGGATTGGGCCGTAGGACTGGCATTCCCGGATCTTTTTAGTGAAGGTGCTTTAGGGGGGATTTTAGTTGGTATGGAGCCAAAACTCATCAGTCTTAGTAATAATGTAAATTTGGGAAAAGGTCTAGGACAAGCGGACAGAGATACTTCTCTGCACGTTGAGGCATTCTACCAATATAAAATCGGAGATCATATTGAGGTTACGCCAGGTTTGATCTGGATTACTGCACCTGATTCGGATGCCAGCAATCCTGATAGTTTATTTGCTTGGGTTCGTACTGTTTTTAGGTTTTAACCTTTGACACTCCCCGGACTGATTAAACTTTGCTTATACTCGTTTAATCAAAAGTCCGGGGATTCTTGAGTCTTAAGGGAGCGGCTTCACTCGCAAGTAGAGACACATTAGCGCCGCAAGACAAAGCCCAATCCAATTTTGCGTCTCTACTATCTAGACAAAACCGATTAGAAAATTTTATTTAACTACGGTAAGCTTATTGAAATTAAGTATTTTGTGAATAAAAATTGGAAAATCTCACAAAAGACGGTAAAAAGCAAGTTCTTGAGGAAGATAACTCAATTGATTTTACATAAATTTACATTTAAAGTTGTTTGGTAAAATGCTTGCTTTTTGTCGAAAACTGTGAAAAGCTTTATCTATACTTTAAACTACGGTTCACCGATCAAGATAAAGTATTTATGTGGTATCAAGCAAGTGAGAACTTGTATTAAGGGATTCACAATTTCTAGATTTTTAAATATTTATTTTGCAGCATGGATGGGGCGAAAACTTGATGCTTAAGACTTTATAGATGGGGGGAAATGGTAGATGCTGAAGACGTTAACAAACGATTTTGAACTCGACTTAGAAGCAGATGTGCTTGTGATTGGAGGTGGGCCAGCGGGAACTTGGGCGGCATGGAGTGCTGCATCAAATGGAGCTAGAGCGATCCTTGTAGATAAAGGGTATTGCGGCACAACTGGATGCGCTGCTGCATCTGGAAATGGTGTATGGTATGTACCACCCGATCCAGAAGCACGGGAAACTGCAAAGGCGAGTCGGGAATCGTTGGGGGGGTTTTTAGCCGATCGCAATTGGATGGATCGGGTACTGAATCAGACTTATGCAAACGTTAATCAGTTAGCAGAGTGGGGTTATCCCTTCCCTACCGACGATGAAGGCAAACCCTATCGGCGATCGCTGCAAGGTCCTGAGTATATGCGGCTGATGCGGCGGCAAATTCAACGTGCTGGAGTCAAGATTTTAGACAATAGTCCCGCCTTAGAATTACTGGTTGATGACGATGGTGCTGTTGCTGGTGCAACAGGTGTGAACCGTCAGACTGGTGAGAAATGGATAGTGCGATCGCAGTCCACAATTATCGCAACTGGTGGCTGTGCGTTTCTCAGTAAAGCGTTAGGATGCAACGTCCTGACGGGGGATGGTTATCTGATGGCGGCAGAAGCAGGAGCCGAGATGTCAGGTATGGAATTCTCCAATGCTTACGGCATCTCTCCCGCCTTTTCTTCAGTTACCAAAACCCTGTTTTATAATTGGGCAACTTTCACCTACGAAGACGGTACTGTAATTCCAGGGGCAAGTTCTCATAGACGGTCAATAATTGCCCAGACATTACTGCAACAGCCAGTTTACGCCATCATAGACAAAGCGGCGGAATCGATGCGGCCATCTATGCGTTTAGCACAGCCCAACTTCTTTTTACCGTTTGACCGTGCAGGTATCGATCCATTTACTCAACGTTTCCCTGTGACTCTGCGCCTAGAAGGAACTGTGCGCGGTACGGGAGGAATTCGGATTGTAGATGAGACTTGTGCCAGTTCTGTACGGGGACTTTATGCAGCAGGAGATGCCGCTACACGGGAACTGATTTGTGGCGGATTTACTGGCGGTGGTAGCCATAACGCGGCTTGGGCAATATCTTCTGGCTATTGGTCAGGGAAATCGGCTGCTGAATATAGCCGCAGTTTGGGAGAATACAAAACTCAACGCCATGTTAAGGGTGTTGGAGAGGTAGGATTACAAAGTGGGAGCGATCGCTCTCAAACCTTAGCAACTGATGAAATTATTCAAGCAGTCCAAGCTGAAGTATTCCCTTACGAAAAGAACTATTTCCGTACAGAACAAGGCTTAACCGAGTCTTTGAGTAAGCTAAATCATCTTTGGCAAGAACTCCGCAGTAGCCAGGTAACATCAGAGAAAGAGCTAATCCGGGCGCGAGAAGCTACAGCGATGGTAGCCACAGCACGATGGATGTACAGCAGTGCTATTGAACGTAAAGAAACTCGTGGTATGCACAAACATCAAGATTATCCAGAACTTGATGTTAACCAGCAACATCACTTGATTAGTGGCGGATTAGATCAGGTTTGGGTAAAGAGTCAGCCGCTACTAAATACAGAAGATATTTCGCAATCCAAAATCGAAAATCCAAAATCCAAAATAGGGGTGGCAGTGTGATTGAGTTGGTCAGCGAGTCGCGGTGCATAGAATGTAATATCTGCGTGAATATTTGTCCAACCAACGTGTTTGATAGAGTACTTAATGCACCGCCAACCATTGCCCGACAGAGTGACTGCCAAACCTGTTATATGTGCGAATTGTATTGTCCAGTTGATGCCCTTTATGTCGCACCAGAAAGCGATGTGACGACTTCAGTCAACGAAGCAGAATTGGCAGAAGTTGGGCTACTGGGTAGTTACCGGGAAAACATCGGTTGGGGACACAAACGTACTTCAACAGCAAAAGCGGATCAAACATTCCAAATTTTGAAGCAGATGAAATAGTAACGCGATGTGCAACTTATTCTTAGAACCTTACCTCCATTCCTCTCCCCTACAGGGCTACGGTGTTACACAACTCGAATTACCCCCCTTAATCCCCCCTTGTAAAGGGGGGAAATAGGAAATCTAGTTCCCTCCCCTTTCCAAGGGGAGGGTTAGGGTGGGGTAAAATCCAGATTCATCAAGTATTTCAGACTTGTGTATACACCACAGCCCCCACAGGGAGAGAGGCTTTGATTCCTGCTCCCCTTCCCTTGTAGGGAAGGGGTTGGGGGTTAGGTCTAAGAGAAAGTTTCACACGGCGTATAGTACAGCGGAGAAAAAAGTCATGCTGTCGTTCAAAGTAGTAACAGGTTCTATCAGTAAAAATAAATTTACTTCCAGATTATCAACCTCAGTGGCTTGTGTCCTACTGCTAGTAACTACAGCATGTAGCCAAGGCGAAACTAAATCTGCTCAATCTATTGAGGCTGTTAATGTCAATAACACTGTTGCTGCATCCAATAATATTTCTACGCTGCGTATAGGTTATGTAGGTAGTTCAGAACCTACAGGGGCACTTGGTTGGGCAAAGAAAAAAGGAATTTTAAATCGTGAGTTGCAAAAAGCAGGATTTAAAAACATTACTTTTGCGCGATTTCCTAACGGGCCGGATCTAAATGAGGCGCTTGTCGCCGGACAATTAGATGTTGGTTCTTTAGGCGATACACCAGCGATAGTTTTGAAAGCTAGGGGTCAGGAAACCCGACTGTTGCGGATCAGCCAATTTAATACAACCGCCTGGTTAGTAGCGAAAAAGAATGGCCCGCGATCGCTTGCTGAACTTAAGGGTCAGAAAATAGCTACCCAAAAAGGCTCTTATATGCACCGATACCTGTTGGGTCTATTAGCTGAAGCTAAAATTGCCAAGGATGTAAAAGTTGTTCACTTGATGACTACTGAGGCAAAAGCGGCTTTAGAACGTGGTGATGTAGCAGCTTATGCAACCTCTAGCGATCTGGGGCCTTTTCTGAAATCACAAGGGTTCCCAGTGATTGATTCTTCTGCGAATCATAAAGGTCTTTCAGGGACATCATTAGTTGTAGCAACTGAAAGTTTTTTGGCAAAACAGCCTGATTTCCCACAGAAATTTAATGCAATTCTCACAGAAGCAGCGAAGGATTTAAAAGCTAATTCTGAAGAATATTATCAGTATCATGCTCAAACTACTAAATATCCCATCGATATTATAAAAGTATCGTTCCCACTCAAACAGGTATCAGAAGAACCATTACCAGCCGAGGGAGTGAAACTTTTAGAGGGAACAAAGAAATTTTTAGTCTCGCAGGGTTTAGCAAAGTCGGACTTTAAATTAACAGATTGGGTTGCTGAAGAAAAATAGGAAATGGGGAGTGGGGAGTGGGGGAGATGAGGAAGATGAGGAGGCAGAAATCAGTAACTTTTCTGAGCAAGAAAAACAAATTTCTGTAATTAAGTCTTTTAAAGGAGCAACTTTCAGGCTCAAAGGTGCAACTCCCAGGTTCAAAGGCTCAACTTCCAGGCTCAAAGGTGCAACTTCCAGGCTCAAAGGCTCAACTTCCAGGCTCAAAGGCTCAACTTCCAGGTTCAGAGGCTCAACTTGCAGGTTCAAAGGCTCAACTTCCAGACTTATAAACTTAGGACTTACGCAATAACTCTCTAAAACTCTCATTCCTTCGTGTCCTTTGCGCCTTTGCGGTTCGTTTTTCCATTATTTTGCGTAAGTCCTGTAACTTTCCGCTTCCCTCTTGACCAATACATTTGAAAATCTAGGTAAAATGACCATGACTATTGCACTAGACCGTCCACATAAAACCAAGTCTGCTCAAATCCGCGAAAAACTTGGTTATCCGATCATTGATACTGATGTACATACTCAAGAATTTCCCCCAGCATTCTTAGACTATTTAGAGCAAGTTGCTGGAACTGCGATCGCAGAGCGTTTTCAAGAGCATTTACCCGGTGCATCTCGCTCTAAATGGTTTAAACAATCTTGGGATGAACGTCGCACTTACCGCACCGCCCGCCCTCCTTTTTGGACTTGTCCCACTAACGATCCCCTAAATTTGGCTACCATTAGCTTGCCAAAGTTGTTGCACGAACGCTTACAAGAAGCTGGTACAGACTTTGCCGTTGTGTACCCCAACTTGGCAACGATGGCCCCACACATCGGTCATGAAGAAATGCGGCGGGCTGTTTGTCGTGCAGCTAATACTTACCACGCTGATATTTTCCGTCCTTATAGCGATCGCTTAACACCCATTGCTTCCATCCCCATGAATACGCCCGAAGAGGCGATCGCAGAATTGGAATATGCGGTGAAAGTGCTGGGACTTAAAGCAATTCAAATCCCCGGACATATCCGCCGCCCGATTCCCGCCTTCGAGAAGTATGGCGAAGAAGTAGCCAACGAAGCCATCTGGATTGACACCTTTGGTTTGGATAGTAAATATGATTACGATCCCTTCTGGGCAAAGTGCGTAGAACTGAAAGTTGTACCCACCACCCACTCTTCCGGTATGGGCTGGATCAATCGGCGTTCCATTAGCAATTACCAATACAACCATATTGGTCACTTTGCATCGGCTGCGGAAGCACTATGTAAATCTCTGTTCTTTGGTGGCGTAACTCACCGCTTCCCCACACTCAAGTTTGCCTTTTTAGAAGGAGGTGCAGCTTGGGGTGCTAGTTTGTACACCGATTTGATTTGGCATTGGGATACCCGCAATAAAGACCATTTGGTGGAAAACAACAATCCAGCCAATATCGATCGCGAAGAACTGTTAGAACTCTATACCCGTTATGGTGGCGAATTAGTACATGGTCGCTTGGATCAACTAGGTAGTGGTTTAGGTTTCCACGCTGAGTTATTATCTCCTCTAGAACCAGGTGATTTAGATGAATTCGCCGTTGCAGGAGTTACCAAGCCAGAAGATATTCGCGATCGCTTTTTGAATCACTTCTACTTCGGGACAGAATCAGATGATACCCGTGTAGCTCAAGCCTTTAACCGGAAAGCTAACCCTTATGGCGATCGCGTTAAAGCATTCTTGGGTTCCGATTCCGGTCATTGGGACGTACCTGATATTACTGCGATCGCTGCTAATACCTATTCAATGGTAGAACGCAAGATTATCACCGAAGAAGATTTGCAATATTTCCTGTCAATTCATCCCTTGGAGTTGTACACCAGCTTAAATCGTGACTTCTTCAAAGGTACGGCTGTGGAAAAAACCGCAGATGAATTTTTGGCTAGCAAGGTTTAAAAATCATTGTTCGTAGTAAGCACTTTAGTGCTGAAGAAAGCGCTGAAGCGCTTACTACATACCCAAATACCAAACATTTGAATAATTTAGGGTAAACTATCATGACGATCGCTCTTGACCGCCCACAAAAAACCAGGTCTGCTCAAATTCGGGAAAAACTTGGTTATCCCATCATTGATACCGATGTACATACCCAAGAATTTGAACCAGCAGTCTTGGATTATTTAGAACAAGTTGGTGGAACTGAACTTGTCGAACGTTTCAAAGAAAATTTACCAGGATCTTCGCGTTTTAAGTGGTACAAGCAAAGTTGGGAAGAACGTTTTGCTTATCGCACCAATCGCCCTAACTGGTGGGGTCGTCCCACAAAAAATACTTTGAATTTGGCTACTATTAGTTTGCCCAAGTTGCTGCATGAGCGCTTGCAAGAAGCAGGTACAGACTTTGCCGTTGTGTACCCTAACTTGGCAACAATGGCCCCGAATATCGGCAACGAAGAAATGCGGCGGGCTGTTTGTCGGGCAGTTAACACCTACCATGCAGATATTTTCCGCCCTTATAGCGATCGCTTAACACCCATTGCGGCAATTCCCTTGCACACTCCCGAAGAAGGGATTGAAGAATTGGAATATGCAGTGAATGTTCTGGGACTCAAAGCAATTCAAATTCCTGGTTACGTCCGTCGTCCAATTCCCGCCTTTGAGAAATATGGCAAAGAAGTAGCTAACGAAGTGGTTTGGATTGATAACTTTGGCTTAGATAGTGAGTATGATTACGATCCATTCTGGGCTAAATGCGTAGAACTGAAAGTTGTACCCACAACTCACGCTTCTAGCCAAGGTTGGACAACTCAGCGTTCTGTCACCAACGCCCAGTACAATCACATTAATCACTTTGCCTTTGCAGCCGAAGCATTATGCAAATCGCTGTTCTTTGGTGGAGTTACTCGCCGCTTCCCACAATTAAAGTTTGCCTTTTTAGAAGGCGGTTCAGCTTGGGGTGCTAGTCTCTACGCTGATATTATTTGGCATTGGGAAACCCGCAACAAACAACATTTGTTGACAAATAACAATCCTGCCATTATCGACAAGGAAGCACTTGTTGAGTTGTACACTCGTTACGGTGGCGAACTTGTAGATGGACGCTTAGATAAAATTGGTGACGGTTTAGGATTCCACCATCAATTATTGGCTCCAGAAAATCCAGGCGAACTCGACGAATTTGAACTAGCAGGAATTGAGAAGCCAGAAGATGTGCGCGATCGCTTCTTGAATCATTTCTACTTCGGTACGGAATCAGACGATACCCGTGTAAGCCAAGCATTTAATCGTGCAGCTAATCCCTTTGGCGATAGAGTTAAAGCCTTCTTGGGTTCAGACTCCGGTCACTGGGATGTGCCTGATATCACCGCCGTTACAGCCAACGCCTACTCAATGGCAGAACGCGAAATCATTACCGAAGAAGACCTCCGCTACTTCCTCTCAATCCATCCCTTGGAATTGTACACCAGTCTCAATCAAGACTTCTTCAAGGGTACAGGTGTTGAGAAAGCCGCAAACGAATATTTGGCGGCTAAGAAATAACTGTCATTGGTCATTAGTCATTTGTAAAGGACTAATGACCAATGACAATCACAACGTTCCATGTTCCATTTCCTCTGTTCACTTGTAGCGTGGGTCTTGCCCACTCTACATTTCTCTTAAATAACGTTTATTTGGATAATTTATTGGTTGGAAATCCCTAAAAGGATGATTTGTTGATTATGGTACTAGATATTACAAAACCAAAGGATTACGTTGACCTAGCAACTTCTCTATCCAAGGAACTTGCTCAATCCGCAGTTGAACGAGATGCTAAAGCTGGAGTTCCAGAAGAGGAAATTAATAAACTACGTGAAAGTGGACTGCTACCACTGATTGTACCCAAGCAATATGGTGGCATTGGCGCAACTTGGATTGATGCCTTAAAAATTGTTAGAAAACTATCAAAAGTAGATGGTTCAATTGGTCAGTTATATGGTAATCATCTCAATTTGACGGCTTTGGGTCACGTTTCCGGCACACCAGCCCAAAAGGAAAAATATTATAGAGAAACTGCTAAGAAAAACTTATTTTGGGCAAATGCCATTAATACAAAGGATAGTAGGCTGAAAATTAACCCGGAAGGTGAGAATTTTCGGGTTAATGGTGTTAAAAGCTTTGGTACAGGTATTTCCGTTGCAGACTATCGGGTATTCTCGGCTTTAGAAGATGGTGTAGAATTGCCCTTCATATTTATAATTCCCAAAGATAGAGAAGGGTTAGTTTCTAATCAAGATTGGGATAATATTGGGCAACGTCGCACTGATAGCGGTAGTTATACATTTAACAATGTCTTAGTAGAAAAAGATGAGATTTTGGGGCCACCAAATCCCCATGATAGTGCCTTCTCAACTTTTCTTGGTATTATTGCCCAGCTAACAAAAACTAACGTTTATCTAGGAATTACTAAAGGAGCCTTCATTGCTGCTCGTGAATATACTAAAACTACTACTCAACCGTGGATTACATCAGGGGTAGATAGTGCGACTCAAGACCCATATATTCTGCATCATTACGGAGACTTTTGGGTGGAAATTCAGGCTGCGATCGCTCTAGCCGACCAAGCAGCCGAGAAGGTACAAGCAGCCTGGGAAAAGGATGTATCGCTGACTCATCAAGAAAGGGGAGAAGTTGCGATCGCAGTTTCCGCAGCCAAGGCATTAGCTACCCGTGTAGGTATAGATATAACCAACCGCATCTTTGAAGTTACGGGAACTCGCGCTACAGCAACCAAATATGGATTTGACCGTTACTGGCGGGATTTGCGAACCTTTACCCTGCACGATCCTGTGGATTACAAATTGCGTGCGATCGGCGATTGGGTACTCAACGATCAGCTACCCGTAATCACCCAATATTCTTAGGGAATAGGGAGATGAGGAGGATAAACAATGCCCAATGCCTAATGCCCAATATTTAAGCTGTCTACTCGCTGTCTTGTAGGGTGGGCATTCTTTAATCTCCACCTTACTTACCTAAATCTAAAATCCAAAATCCAAAATCTAAAATTGATATGACTCAACTAAAAACACTTCCTACCTACGACCCAAGTTTATTTGAGGGAGCTGCTGAGGGCTACGCTCAATATAGAACCAAATACCCACCTGTTGTATTTGACAAACTAGCCGAAATATTTAATCTCAATGGTCAAGGACGACTCCTTGATTTAGGTACTGGCCCAGGATTAATTTCAATTCCTCTACGAACCCGATTTGAAGAAGTTGTGGCGATTGATCCCGATCCAGAAATGATTGCAGAAGCTAAACGACAAGCAGCAGCAGTCGGAGCAAATAATATTACTTGGTTAGAACAAGGAGCAGAGTTAATCGACTCTAGTTTAGGGAAATTTAAGTTAACCACTATTGGTAGAGCCTTCCATTGGATGGAACGCGAATTAGTGCTTGAACGCCTTTATGAATTGCTAACTGATAATGGTGCATTAGCACTGCTTAACACTGGTGACAACCCTTGGGAAAGCAATCTACCTTGGAAACAAGCTGCTGTTGGAGTAGTGAAAAAATGGTTAGGTGAAGAACGGCGGACTGGACAACGAGGACAAGGCACTCGTAAACCACTCAATCCTCCCCATGAAGTCGTAATTGGCAATTCGGCTTTTGCTCGTCAAGAAAACTATGAAGTGCCATTTGAAAAATCTTGGACTGTCGATAGCTATCTAGGCTATTTATACACTACAGCCTTCTCTCTGAAAATTTTCTATGGCGATAACGCTCCAGCATTTGAAAAGGATCTTAGAGAAGCGCTACTAGCAGTTGAGCCGTCTGGACATTTTACAGAAGAACTCAAAGCTACAATTTTAGTTGCTTGGAAGCACTAGCAAAATTGAACACGATTGAAGAAGAATTCAGAAGTCAGAATGGGCTACGCCCCGCTGCGCTAACAGGAGTCAGAATCAAAACGCCACAAATTTAAATCTTCCACTAGCACCCTCATGGAGTGGGCACTACTCACTCCACTTCCTAAATTTTTCCCTCTCAACTCTTAAATTCTCAATTCCTCGAGTCGTTATAGGGTGGGTAATACCCACTCTCTTTTCTATTTAAAAAATTCCCAAAAATTATTTTTATTTATTAAAAAAATGTTCTCCATGACACGTAAACATGATAAAAATGGTTTTTATAAAAGTGGTCAGAGTATCTATAACCAAATACATTCACATAAGCAAAATACCTTTATAGAGACGCGATTTATCGCATTGTGAAATATAAATTGTCTACTTTTTCAATCTGAATTACCAATAAAATTCAGTCTAAAAAAATCAAAACTAAAAATATCCACTTACCTCAAGAAATTACATTTAATCATGCTCATAAGCTACAGAAAGTCATGGTTGCCTGCGAATATAGCTCGTTATTTTTTGCTGGCGTTTACGACTTTTCTGTTAGTTACAGGCTGTAGCTCTCCAAGCACTCAAAGCAATAGTCCCCAAGTTGAGCCAACTACTGCAAGCTCAAAAAAACTAGAGGTTATCAACATTGGTCATCAGAGTGGTACACCAGGTCTAAACCTACTCAAAGCTCAGGGCTATTTGGAAAAGCGCTTTGCTGCTGATGGCATTGCTATCAAGTGGATAGAATTTCGAGGCGGCCCGCCAATGATGGAAGCAATGGCTGCAAACAGTGTTGATATTGGCAACGTTGGAAATCTACCACCGATTTTTGCTCAAGCTGGTGATAATCCAATTGTTTATGTTGCTGCAACTGGTTCCAACGCAGGCGCTCAAGCAGTTATTGTCCGTAAGGATTCACCAATCAAAACTCTTGCGGAACTCAAGGGTAAGAAAGTTGCGATCCAAAAAGGAACAGCTCTGCAATATTTGCTTTTGAAAGCTATAGCAAGTACCGGATTAACTCTCAATGATATTCAACCTGTTTACCTGACTATTCCAGAAAGTCAGGTTGCTTTTGAAAGTGCCAGGGTTGATGTTTTACCTACTAGCGATCCGTTTTATGCTCGGAAAGAGCGAGCAAATGAAATACGAGTCCTAGCCAAAGGTTCTGATGTCGCTCCTCAAAGAGCATACTATATCGCTACACGCAATTTTGCTGAAAATCACCCCGACTTAGTGAAGGTAATTTTGGAAGAACAAAGAAAAGTAGAAGAATGGGCTAAAGCTAATCCCAATGAAGTTGCTAATTTATTGGCAGCGCAAACTAGACAAGAACCAGGAGTCTGGAAATGGGCTTTAGAAAGGCGACCGATCTTAGGGGTATTTGATATAACTGATGAATTTGTCGCCGAACAACAGCAGGTAGTTGAACTTTTCTACAGTCAAAAGCTGATTCCTAAAACTTTTCAAATCAAAGATGCAGTATGGAAACCTAAAAGTTGATTTATTAAAAGAGAATTCAGAATGGGCTACGCCCCACTGCGCTAACAGAATTCAGGATTAACCAAGCTCTTCTCTCTTCTTATGAGAGTTCTTGTGATTATTTCATTCGGAATTAATCATAATCGTTTCAACCACCGATCGAGGAATAAAAATAACAACCCATGCCAGCTTTAAAAGGAAAGTTTGAATTCAGGAAAAACCAGAGAACAACGCGTCGTTCGTTGTTGTTTGCTTTGGGCTACTGCTTAATGCTATCGACAGTCTTATCGAGTTGTGGTGAAGCCAAAAATAACACTCAGCAGTCATCAGCTTCCCCTGAGTCTGTAGCTGCATCTAGCACTACACAGAAGTCAACTGAGAAGCAAGTAGTACGGATTGTACGTTCAAAACAACTTTCTGCTTTAGCAGTTTTAGAAAAACAGGGTTCCTTAGAAAAGCGATTAGAGCCTCTGGGTTTTAAAGTACAGTGGCCTGAGTTTGCGGCTGGGCCACAACAGCTAGAAGCATTGAATGCCAATGGACTGGATATCGCATCTACAGCCGAATCGCCTCCTGTATTTTCACAAGCAGCCGGAGCGCCTCTTGTTTATCTAGCTACTACACGCCCCAGTGGTAAAGCTATTTCACTTTTAGTTCCTGTCAACTCTCCGATTAAAAGTGTTGCCGATTTGAAAGGTAAAAAAGTAGCTTTCCAGAAAGCTTCTATCGGCCACTACTTATTAGTTAAAGCGTTAGAAGATGCAGGACTAAAACTGAGCGATGTCCAATCAGTTTTTTTAGCGCCGCCAGATGCAAATGCGGCATTTAGTCAGAACAAGGTGGATGCTTGGTATATTTGGGAGCCATTCGCTACCAGAAATGTACAAAATAAAATAGCTCGTGTTTTAGCCGATGGTGGGAAGTTACGGGATACTGGCAATTTTTATTCAACTTCACGCCAATTTTATCAGGCTCATCCTGATGTTATCAAAGTGTTTCTAGAGGAACTTGAAAAGGCAGAAATCTGGACTAAGGATCATCCCAAAGAAGTAGCACAACTACTTGCTCCTGTAACTCAACTAGATCCACCAACTCTAGAAATAATGCATAAAAAATATGACTATGGGTTGCTACCAATCACTGATAAAACTATTACTAAGCAACAGGAAGTTGCAGATAAGTGGTACAGCTTAGGTCTTATTCCTAAGAAGGTGAATGTTAAGGACGGGTTTTTGACACCCGAAGAATACGCCAAAATTACTCCTTCAGAGGTTTTAGCGAATAAGTAGTCATCCCCAAGAAGAAACTAAAACATAGGAGAATATTATGTCTACCTCGACTTTGACAAAAGTTAAAATTAGGTCTATTGATGCTCCTTTGGGAGCCATAGTTACCGATCTGGATGCTAGTCAACCGATCGCACCTGAAGTCATATTACAACTTAAAGAAGCTCTGCGCGATCGCCATATCTTAATTTTCAAAGACCAAAAGCTCTCCGATGAACAACTTTTGAACTTTTCTCTATATTTTGGCGCACTCTTTGTACCATCTGATGAAACTCCAGTATTGGCTTCTAAACCAGGAGAAACTCCGGTGGTGATTCCGATTTCCAATGTTGATGGTGGCTATACCGGTACTGGAGAATTAACTTTCCATTCCGATCACAAATGGACTCCTACCCCATCTAGTGGTTCGCTTCTTTATGCTTTGGAAATACCAACTCATGTTTGATTCTATATATTCTTAAGGCAGTCAAGAGTCAAGAGTTATTCTAGATTCTTGACTGATTAAACTTGTCTAAATATCATAGTATATGCTGATAAACAGAAATCATAAAAATCTTTCTTTTTTATTTAAAACAAGTGTTTATGAATACTTTATTTCAAAATTAACTTTGATAATATCTAAACTGAAATTGAGAGTTAATAGCACTCATTAAAAGCGCTACAACGAAAATTATTAAATTTAAATAGAAAAAATATTATGGCAATTTTCCAATTTTTGCAAAGTCTCATTTTGTCTATCAATAAGCCGCAACAATCAAAAACAAGCAAGACAAAGATAGTATATAAGCATAGCCTAAATACTAAACCTATAAAAGCAAAATATAAAATTGACAATAAACATATATCTAAGACGTTCTCTTCGAGACGCTGCGCGTAGCTTGCTTCTCTGTAAGAGTATGCTGATGTTTTTATATGAGTAGTTAATTAAAAATTGAGGTGCAAAAATGTTTAATAATTTTGTGAAACCTAAGACAACAATAATCAGTAAGATAGCCTTATTTGTAATACCTGGTTTTGTAGCTTTATCTACTACTTTAGTAAGTTGTACGTCAACTGTATCTAACACAAATACAGGAACTGAACCGAAAGCAGAACCAGCAGGGGCTAAGACTATAACTTTTAAAACAAAATTACTGCGAATAGGATATCAAAGCTCTGGTGATTTAGTTAGAGTCAGAGGAGTTTTAGAAAAACGTTTGGAGCCTTTGGGCTTAAAAGTAGAGTGGTCACAATTTGCTCAAGGACCACAACTTATGGAGGCGATGAATGTGGGCAAAATTGACATTGGCTCAGTTGGAGAAACGCCTCCGATCTTTGCCCAAGCTGCGGGTGCAAAAATCATCTACTTAGCTGGGAGAAGACTTGGCCCTAATTCTGGTAAAGGTAGTGCGATCGCAGTTCCGAAAGGTTCTCCAATTAAGACTTTAGCTGATATCAAAGGTCAAAAAGTAGTCTTTCAAAAAGGTTCTGCTTCTCACTATTTTATCATCCAAGCCTTAAAAGAAGTAGGTTTAAAATATAGTGATATTCAAGTTTTGAGTATGCCCAATGTCGAAGCCCGTGGTGCATTTATTCAGGGCACTATTCCAGTTTGGGTAACTGGCGATCCTCATTTAGCTTTGGTAGAAAAACTCCACGGTGCGCGTGTGCTGAGAGATGCAACCAATATAGGTACTCCCGGCGGATACTATGTAGGAACACGAGAATTTGCTAAGGAAAATCCCGAATTAGTTCGCATCATTTTAGAAGAAATTGATAAAAATGGTCAATGGGCAGAAGCGAATCGTAAAGAAGTCGCCAAACTCATAGCACCTGTACTCAAAATTGATTTACCCATTCAGGAAGTAATTTCTAGCCGTGCTACTTATCGCTTAAGAGGAATTACCCCAGAACTAATGCAAGCCCAGCAAAGCGTTGCTGATTTGTTCTATAACGAAAAAATCTTACCCAAAAAGATTGATGTTAAAGAAGCATTGCTCACGCCTCAAGAATATGCAGCTATTACTCCACCGACACTGATAAGTGAAAAGTAGAGAATAATCAAACATGAAGTTTGTTTTTTTAAACAAACTAGAATACCAATTTACTAAATGCACTAGGAGATTTGTTGAATTAGCATAATCTCAATTTTTCACCATAATTTGGTGTTCTAGGAGGTTTAAATCATAGCTTCCTATAATCTTACTTGCTTTTGAAAGTAAGACTGACAACCTAAAAGCTAAAACTTCCGAGGAAAATCATAACTGATGAACAAGTCATTTCAACCACAACGCCGTACAGTCTTAAAGCGTATTTTCCAATATTCAGCATTGGGACTGTTTACTTTATTATCTCCCTTTGCAGGTAGCCTTGTGCAAACCACCCAAGCGCTGCCAAATGCTAAAGTAATTAACTTAGCTTATCAAAGTTCTGGCGATCTTGTAAAATCCAAAAAAGCTGTTGAGCCGCGTTTCAAAGCATTGGGTGTAACCGTGAATTGGGTTGGGCCATTTGCAGCAGGGCCGCAATTGATAGATGCGCTGAATAAAGGCCAGGTGGATATCGGTAATGTCGGAGAGACACCTCCAATATTTGACCAAGCTGCACGCCCAGGTATCATTCCTGAAGTTGTCTATCTGACTGGACGCACGCCCAGCGATGGTAGCAACCAAGGTATTGTGGTGAAAGCTAATTCTCCCATTAAGAAAGTAGCGGATCTTAAAGGCAAGAAAATTGCTTTTCAAGTAGGTTCTAATGCACAGTATTTACTAGCGAAAGCTTTGAAAGAGGTAGGGTTAAAAGTTAGCGATATTCAAGTCGTTGCTTTGACTCCACCTCAAGCCCGTGACGCCTTTATTCAAAACAAAGCTGACGCCTGGGTGGGTAGCGATCCCCTTTTAGCTGCTGTGGAAAAAGATATCCCGATTCGGATTCTGAGAAATGCAGCAAGAATTAACACTCTTGGTGGATTTTATATTGGCAGGCGGGGATTTATCACCCAAAATCCGCAATTGGTGCGAGTGTTTTTAGAGGAAGCACAGAAGGTAGGTGAGCAGGCTGAAAAAAACCCAAGCGATTATGCCAAAATTTTAGTTGATGAACAGAAATTAGATCCATCAGTTGCACAAAAGGTGGCAAGCCGTCGTACTTATAAATTGAGAAGACTGACACCTGCTATCATTGCCGAACAGCAGAGCGTTGCTGATTTTTATTTTCAAGAAAGAATCATCCCGGTTAAGATTGATGTCAAACAAGCAATTCTTGCTCCTCTAGTATATAAAGCTATCCTTCCTGACAATATCAAGTAACGGTAAGCAGGTAGAGGCAGATTTATTCAGCTTTTAACTTGGCTGGCTCTATTGGTTTGGCAAGATGCTTGTGAAATCATGCTGAAAATATTTTTTTCCGTTAATTTCTCCAGCATTTGGATGAAAGTAACTAATACACTGTAGCAGAAGTTTGCCTAACTTTAACAAGGGGCTTAACAAGTTGCTCAACCAACTTGTTAAGCCTATTGTCTGGTTAATTGAGATGGATGGTAGGTGGATTAGCAAAAACAGAGGAAGGAACAAGCGATCGCAAATATTTTTACAGATATGATTTAGAACTGAAGGTAGAGGCAGGTTTATTCAGCGATTAAGTTGGCGATCGCATCTATTAATTCGCTTGGCTCAACTGGTTTAGCAATATGTTTGTTAAATCCGGCTCTTAGTACCTGTTGAGCGTTCATTTCTCCAGCATAGGCGGTAAGTGCGATCGCGCGAATTTGACCTCCCTGCTCTGCTGGCAGTGTTCTCAACTGTCGCATAAACATACATCCATCCACTTCTGGCATTCCAATATCACTTAAAAGTATATCTGGCAAGGATTGGGCTAAAGTAGCTAAGGCTTCATTGGCTGATGTTACTGCTGTCACATTTGCCCCATACTGCTCTAGTAAGAAGACAATAAATTCTCGCGTATCTGTATCATCATCCACTACTAAAATTTTGACACCATTCAAATTTGAAGATGGCTCAGAATTGCTACTATCTTGTTTAATCTCTAATTGATTTGGGATTAACGGTAATCTTACAGTAAAAGTTGCCCCCCGATCTTCGCCCTCACTTTCTACCTGGACTGTGCCGCCATGCAGTTCGACTAAGTGACGAACGATCGCTAATCCTAACCCCAATCCACCAAATTTTCTGGTGGTGCTGCTATTCTCTTGGCGAAAATATTCAAACACATAAGGCAGAAAATTAGGGTCGATGCCTTTCCCTGTGTCGCTGACTTGAATCAGTGCTGAGTTATGAGTGCTGGGTGCTGAGTTAAAATTAGAACATAATGATAGTCGAATATCAACCCGTCCGCCTTCTGGTGTAAATTTAACCGCGTTTGAGAGCAGGTTCCAAACGATTTGCTGCAATCGGTTGGAGTCTCCCAAAACTTGTCCCAAATTTGGTTCCAGGGTGATGTGCATCTCTATTGATTTAGCTTCTGCTGATAGCCGCACTGTCTCCATTGCTGCCGAAATCACAGATGTCAGATCAACTGGGTAGATATTCAAGCTGATTTTACCTTGTAAAATCCGGGAGATATCCAGTAAATCTTCAATCAGTTGAGCCTGTAACTTCGCATTTCGCTCAATAGTCTTCAGCGCTTGAGGAATCGTCTTTTCATCAAGTTTTTTGGTTTGGAGTAACTTTGACCAACCTAAAATTGGATTAAGTGGCGATCGCAATTCATGAGAAAGTACTGCCAGAAACTCATCTTTTATCCGGTTGGCGTTTTCTGCTGCTTTTCGGGCGGTTTGCTCTGCCTCGTATAAACGGGCACGTTCCATCGCTTGAGCGCACTGCTGTGCTAGTGCCAGCATAAAGGCTCGATCGTCTTGATTAAACTGCTGAATTTCGGTAAAAGCTAGAGACATTCCACCTATAGCTCGTCCCTCGATGATCAATGGAATCGAAATCCAAGCGCCATAGTTGGACTGAGCGTATTCTTTGGCAAGATTTGCGTAACCAGCAATCCTCGCTGTTGTCGGCTCTTGCCAAATAGGCTGCTTAGTTCTTACTGCTTCTGCCAGTGGTGCAGAAGCATTAATCGAGAATCGACGCCAGGAATCTACTATTTCTTTTTGCCCGCCAACAGTTTGGACAATTTCTAATTCAGTGCCGCTTTGAGTCAGTAGGGCGACAAAAACAGAACTAGCTCCCAATGCTGCCATACCTTGCTCTACAATTACTTCAGCAACTTGTGTCGGAGTTAGAGATTCAGAAAGTGCAGCGGTAATCGCTTGCAGACGGGTAGTGCGAGATGCTGCGTGTAAAGCCGCCTGTTGAGATTGCTGTGCTTCTTTGTAGAGTCGGGCATTATCAACGGCTACGGCAGCACGACAAGCCAACTCCTCAGCTAACATCAGGCTTTTGGTGTTGTAGCGACGACCGGAACAAGAGACTAAAGTCATCGCTCCCAACACCCGTCCCCGAACTATCAGCGGTACACTCATGCCAGATGTCGGATTTAGTTCTTGCAGGATTTTGAAGTGACTGGCGTTGTGGGTTAACCCTTGCATCTGTTCATCAGAAACAAAATGAGTAATTTGTGATTTGCCCGTCCGTATTACCTTCGCAACACCTGCTGTTTGTGCCAAATCAGGCGGATAATTTTGTAACTGTTCTACCAATTCTTGTTTCGCTGGATTGGCATGGGCTGCTGCAAGTCGGCGAACTAATTGATTCTCACTAATAATATCAACTAAGCACCAATCAGCTATTTCCGGCACTGCTAAACGCGTCAAACCTGCTAGGGTTGTCTCGTAATCCAATGATGCAGCCAAAATCCCACTAGCCTCAGCTAAGAAACGCTGCTCCTCTTCCACCTGTTTGCGCTTAGTAATATCTCGCGAAGACGCTTGCATTTCTAAAATTTCTTGAGTTTGGCGATCGCGAATAGCTCGAACAGTTGTTTCCAACCAGATATAATGTCCCTTTTGGTGACGGGCACGGTGAGTAATGGTATAAATATCTGGTAAATCGGCATTAACTGGGTAATTCTTGGCAATCTGTACCAAATCGTCAGGGTGAACTAACTCCTGGCTGGGATGACCAACTAGCTCCTCTGGTTGATATCCCAGCACTGTGTAGCAAGCTGGTGAAACGTACAGAAAAATTCCATCTACTCTAAGGCGGGAAATAATATCAGTTGAATTTTCAGCCAGCAGCCGAAAACACGCCTCACTGTCGCGCAATTTGGCTTCAGCTTGTTTGCGATCGGTAATATCGACGCACATTCCCACCCATTCGCGGATTTCGCCTATTTCATCGAGTATCGGCACACCGCGTATATTCATATAACGGTATTCGCCGTCATGCCGTAGAACACGATACTCAGCAACTGCAACACTGCGTGTAGGAAACGCCTGTTGCCAAATTTCCACCATCGATGAACGATCTTCTGGGTGCAGTGCCTCAATCCAACCCCATCCTTTATATTGTTCGAGACTTTGCCCTGTGAAGGCCTCCCAAGTTGGAATATCATCAACAACATTGCCCCAAGGTGCTGCCCTCCAGACAATGGATGCGCTGGCCTCTGCCAGTGAACGGTAGCGTGCTTCACTATCGCGCAGCGCAACTTGCTGTTCGCTCAAATATTGCTGCAAATCAGTAACCTCTTGAGCTTTCAGGTTCTCACTCATTTTAAAAGTATTTGGCTAAAAGCGACTCACCGGGTTCTCCCATCTGCTGTAATAGTTCTGCAATTTGTTTCATCGCCAGTGGCGAAGGTTGTGTATGTCGATTTTCCCATCGATTTATGGTGTGGAAGCAAACCCCTAATATCATAGCCAGTTTTACCTGTGTCAATTTAAGACGTTGCCGAGTTTCACGAACCAACTGTGCAATTCTTGGCTGTTCGATTGCTGGCATAAGCTAAATATATTTTGATTTTTCTCATGCAATATAGCAGATGCTATAGCTCTAGCTGCACCCATCTAAGGTTATAAGAAGAGGCAGGGGAGCAATGGGAAGAAGATCGCCTATAAGGGGCGGGGCTTATACCGAAAATCATTTTTCTCCTCTGCCCCTCTGCATTCTTGTAAGTTGGTGATTATGTATTACATCAACTATTATGCAAGCTATTTAAGCTAGTAATAGAATTGTTTCAATTCAGGGGATAAAGATATGAAGGTTTGGCTTGCCTGTTTTTTGGTGCTGTTTGCCTTAGCGGAACTGTTTGACTGGTTGCAAGAATTTAATCTGCCATTACCTATCTATATTTTGGGTGGCGCTTTTTTAGCTGTTGCTTCTAACTATGATAAAATTGTTGGTTCCTATTTTGATGATTCAAGCATTGAAGCATCACTTGAACAACCTCAGTTAGATTCACTAACTCAATCTACTAATCCGATTTCTTTCCCAATTACCAATTCTGTTGAAGATGTTCAAACATCTCAAACAGATGATTAGTGCTTGTCTGATTCTATGGTTGACGCTGGACGTAAGCTTGCTTTAAAAGTAGGAATACGTCAAAGTCTCTAAATAGCAAGTAAATTGCTACATTAATAGGAGCTTCAAGTTAACTAGCTTTTAACCTAGATTCTGAAAATTGACTTCTGCGCCTGCAACATCTACCCAATCCGGGCTACCACCTCAACGCCGTGTTTAGTGGACTATTAGAAAAACTCCGTGTACCTTTTGTCAAAGTTCAGGATTCCCATGTAACTTCTAAGAGCAAAAGCTGGTTGCAAATTATTTTTGTTACCAGTATAGGAGTCACCGCCTTTATCTGGGGAGTTCGGGAACTCAAATGGTTACAGCCTTGGGAGTTAAGAGTTTATGACCAGATGTTGCGATCGCGGAAAGCGGAAGCACCCGATCGGCGGATTTTGCTAGTTAAAATTACTGATAAAGATATCAAACGCGAGAAATGGCCTTTATCAGATCGGACAATCAACCAGCTATTAAAGAAAATAGAGTCTTATCAACCGCGAATTGTTGGTTTATATCTTTTCCGACCAGAAGACAATAATTTGGTGGCTAATCTCCAAAATCAAGATAACATTGTCACTACCTGTTTGTTCAGCAGCTTGGGTAGAGATGAAATTCCCCCGCCGCCGAATGCCCCTATAGATAATGTTGGCTTTAGCGATGTGGTTGCTGATAATGAAAACGACCAAATTCTCCGCCGCACTTTATTATTTGCTAACTCTACAGACAAGAAATGTACAACATCATTTGCATTTGGTGCATTAATTGCAATTAATTATCTAGAAAAACAAGGTATTAAATACGATTTCACTAACAAAGGAGATTTTCTGTTAGGTAAAACCCTGTTTGCGCCTTTACAACCTAATTCTGCTGGCTACCAACATTTGGATGCACAGGGCTATCAAATATTATTAAATTACCGTCACCCTAATAGCCTCGCCAACCAAGTAAGCCTCACAGATGTTCTTAGTGGGCAAGTCAACCCCAGTTTATTCAAAGACCGTCTGGTAATTATTGGCACTACAGCGGCTAATATCCCTCCAGGTGGCTTTTATACGCCCTACAGCGCTTTGCCAGATCAACCAGCCAGAATGCCTGCTCTATTTATTCATGCACAGATAGCAAGTCAACTCATCAGTACAGTGTTGGATGGGCGACCCTTGATTTGGTATTGGCCAAACTGGGCGGAACTTATTTGGATATGGGGCTGGTCGCTATTAGGTGGTGTTTTAGTATGGCGGTGGCAAAATCCGCTGCTTTTGCTAGTGGTGGGAGCGATAACTCTATTTGGCTTAGTAGTAATCTGCGTTGCTTTGTTTTTGCAAGCTGGATGGGTGCCGTTAATCCCTTCTGCTCTTGCTTTGGTGATTAGTAGTATCTGTGTAATTGCTTATACTAGCTACCAAAATCAACAGCAAACTCAAGTGATTGTTCTGCAAGTTGAAAAACAACAAGAAGCGATCGCCCAATTAAATGTACTCTTAGAAGATAAAACAGCAATTCCCGACTCGTCTGTTGACTTTCCTCTCCCAATTGATTCACCAGAAATAAAATCAGGTGATTTGCTTTTGAGTGGACGCTACAAAATCTCTAAAACTCTTGGTGCAGGTGGATTTGGTCAGACTTATTTAGCACAGGATACTCAACGACCCGGTAATCCTACTTGTGTAGTTAAAAAGTTAATGCCAGCCCGTCAAGATACACGATTTTTGCAAGTCGCTCGTAGGTTGTTTCATAGTGAAGCTGAAATTTTAGAAATTTTGGGTAAACATCATCAGATTCCTGAACTACTTGCTTATTTTGAAGATAACCAAGAATTTTATTTAATTCAACAATATATTGAGGGACATACCCTAAGCGAAGAATTACCACCTGTACAAAATGTGCAAAACGAATTATTTGTGATGGAAATGCTCAAACAAGTTTTAGAAGTCCTAGAATTTGTTCATCAACATCGAGTGATTCATCGCGATCTCAAACCGACTAATATTATTAGATGCGCTCAAAATAGTCGCTTGGTATTGATTGACTTTGGTGCTGTCAAATTGATGCAACCGCCGAGTAGTGAGCAAACAGAATTAGCCACAGTAGCCATCGGAACTCGAGGTTATGCACCTCCAGAACAATTTGCCGGTCATCCCCGTTTATGCAGTGACATTTATGCTTTAGGAATGATTGCTATTCAAGCCATAACTGGGATACCACCGCAAGAACTCTACCCACATCTAGAAACAGGGAATGTGATGTGGCGGCAAACTGTGCAAGTGAGTGAAGAATTAGGGGCAATTTTAGATAAGATGGTTTGCTATCATTTTAGCGATCGCTATCAATCAGCCACCGCAGTTTTACAAGATTTGAAACGTTTTTCAACTAAGTGAACTGGTAACTGGGGATTAGGCACTGGGACACATACAGTAGATTTCAAGTTGGTGAGGTACACACTCCTGAATTCTCAATTCTGAATTCTGCTGTATCAATTTACTTCTAGCGCTCCTAAAGTTTTTAAAGTTACTACCTCTGCTTCAGTCAACCCTGTCACCCTAGTAATAATCATGCCTTCATAAGTGCGGCTGGTTTCAACGTTTGTTGAGAATCTGGACTCACCGCAACTGCCCAAACACTGTTTGAGTATGCCTTGTTCCCGCGCCCTCTTATCTCTTTATCCCATTCCCCATGCCTAAAAACTTCATCCTCTTGTGGATGGGGTTTTTCATTTTGGAGCTTTCTAACTAGTCTGCCAAGTTTATCCTCAAGCTGATCGGCAGAGCCAAGAGTTATTCGTAGTTGATTTAAGATAGGTCTTATAATCAGATGAATTTGACTATCGTGGATGTAGTCTTTTGCTTGGGCTTGCATCGAAGCATAAGTCAGGAGATATTGCGGTGATTCTGTTACGATTTCCTCGCAGACTTGCTCAATCAAGCACTTTGTCATATATTCCATCACCACAGGTTGCTGTGTGAACCCTCCAGTATTGCTTTCTATCAAGCTACGCCAGCGTAAAGATTCGAGGACTGAGATTAACTTAGGCTTAGGCAATATTGGTGTAAAAGCTGTTTGCAATTCTGTCGAGGAAAGCTTGCCCCGATTAATTGCCAGCCAGTACATCACTTGCTGCTCAGACATGGAGAGTCTTTTGAATTGTTGTTCTAGAAGATTGCCAATCCCCTGAAATACGGTTGTGCCTTCAGCAAAGAAGCAGGCGATGTTACCTTCATGTAAGTCCCGAATGGAAGTGGCGGCAATTTTCAAAGCTAGGGGATTACCACCGTAACATTCAACCAGTTTGCGGGTTTCGTCCTCGGAGCCTGATAGCCCTTTGAGTTTCAGAATTGTTTGCCCGGCTGCGACTTCTAATCCTGATAAAGCAAGGGTACGGACTGGCAAACCATCACCTTCCAAGGCAGCGACTTCAGTAGGTTTTTCCCGGCTGGTGAGCAGGACAGAGCTTTGATGCCCAGTTTCTCCTAATCGCCACAGAAGTTCACCGTAGGGTTCGTAGCCCTCACGATAACAGCCTGTCCCTTTACCTTGCTCCAATAATGTGTCGAAATTATCCAGAATCAGCAAGCATCGATATTTGCGGAGATACTCGATTAAACAAGTAATTTGCTCATAGGGGGAAGCAGGCAATGTGGTAACTTGTTGACGAGAAAGGATTTTGATGCACTCCGTCACCTTGTCGTAAAAAAAAGGTGCGTGTCGGAGCGATCGCCAAATCACATATTCAAATTCTCCCTGCAATTGTTCTGCTAACTTCACCGAGAGCGCGGTTTTGCCCATACCACCCATACCTAATAGTGTGACTACACGAGCGCGATCTCTCACAATCCATTGGCTGAGGGTTTCTAATTCTGTAGTACGTCCATAGAACTGGGAAACGTCGATTGCTTCCCCCCAATTTGTATAGTTGGTAAAGGGTTGAAAGTGTTGTCGCTGTGCGGTTCGCTTCAGCACTCCTTGCAGGTTATTTTTGGTAACTTTTTCGCCCAAAGCTTGAGAGAGCGATCGCCATAATTCCGAGCCAACGTCTTTGATGTGACCGGGGTCATAAGTGACTGCTCGCGCCATTTCTAGATAAGTTTTCCCTTCCCAAGCGTAGCGAAATACAATCTCTTGCGCTCTCGTTAAGCGTCCTCGTTCCAATAATTGCTCAACTATTGCGATCGCTTCTTCAACCGTCATGTCTTTCGGTAGTAATACAGGCTCACTACAATATTCACACTATAAACTTGATTTTTTGTCAAAAGTTTACGTAAATCTACGAAAAAGAACCCGACCTTTTCCCGATCTTTTCCCGACCTTTTCCGACCGACAAACTTGATACTAGCCCTTTAGTATCTATGTAAGATCAAAGCGATCGAGAATGTAACCAAATTATTGAGGGCAAAGACATGGCTTTTTATTTCGGCACAAGTGGAAATGATTATCAAAACTACACTGGTTCAGAAAGTTATTTTGCCTATGCTTATGAGGGAAATGATACCATCTATGGCAATACTAACAATGATTACCTCTATGGCTATAGTGGCAATGACTACCTATATGGTTACACAGGTAACGACGTTTTATACGGGGACTCTGGTAGTGACAATTTATATGGCGGATCTGGTAGCGATACTTTATACGGTTCTAGCTCAACTGCCTACAACAGTTATGAATATGATGTCTTAAGTGGTGGCGATGGCTACGATAGGTTTGTTTTAGGTACATCCTATGGTGGAAACTATTATCAGGGAAGTGGCTACGCTACGATACAAGACTACAATCCTGCGAATGACTATATCCAACTAAAAGGAAGTGCAAGTTCTTTTTATCTTGGTACTGGAGATTATGAGGGAACTAGTGACCTTGATACACTTATATATCAGAATGATGGTGACTTGTTAGCAGTAGTTCAAGATAAGACTGGTATAGAGTTAACCAGCTATTATTTTAGCTTTGTCTAGTTCTCCTACAGTTGGGAAATAACTCTACAGTTACAAATCTTTGATGACTTTAGAGCAACGCAATTTTAGCTCGCTCTTCAGCTTTATTTATCTGAATTTACACTCTTGTATTTACAACCAAGGAAGTTAAAAATCCACTTGCCAGGGGAGCATTCCAATTGTAGAAAAAAGTTTGATCACTCTCATTCTCTAATCCAGTCTCCTAAGAGGGTGTTTGAAAAGTATCATTGCTCACATCTGAGCCTCAAAAACCTAACCTCCCTAGCCCCCATTCCCTACTAGTGAATGGGGGTTTCAAATTCAAAGCCTTTTGACATTTAAAAATTTGCCTACGGGGAAGCAAGCACACATTTTTCTGGTTTTCAGTATAAAAAATCGCCCCCTGAATTCAGGAGGCGGATCACCAAGGTGGTCTAGAGACGCGAACTTCGCGTCTCTTGTTTTAACTAGCAACGTATTCTTTGACATTGGCACGACGGCGACGCAGATGAGCCAAAGCTTGATGCTCTAACTGACGAACACGTTCGCGGCTGAGATTCAATCTCTCACCGACTTTCGCCAATGACATTTCATTACCATCTTCTAAACCAAAGCGCAGGGCTACAACTTCTCGCTGTTGCGGGGTTAGTTCTGCTAGCAGATTGTTCAAGTCTTGGCGTAAAAATTCCTGGTTGGTGTAATACTCTGGTGATGGGCCATCATCTTCGAGCATTTCTTGCAACTCAGTATCCTGGTTTTCACCAACTCGCACATCCAAAGAAACTGGTTGACGAGCCATATTCAGGTACTCACGAATCTGAGCAGGTTCTAGTTCCAGTGCTTTGGCAATTTCGGCTGGAGTCGGCGATCGCCCCAAGGTTTGAGCCAACTCGCGCTGCACTTTTTTGATTTTGTTCAGTTTCTCGGTAATGTGAATCGGTAAGCGGATGGTACGACCTTGTTGAGCGATCGCACGAGTAATTGCTTGGCGAATCCACCAGTAAGCGTAAGTTGAGAACTTATAACCCCTCATCGGGTCAAATTTCTCCACACCCCGCTCTAATCCCAGTGTTCCTTCCTGGATTAAATCCAGAAACTCCATATTCCGCTTTTGATACTTTTTAGCAATAGCAACAACCAAGCGCAAATTCGCTTCGATCATTTTTTGCTTTGCCCGCTTACCTTGCGCCACTGTTTGTTGCACATCGGTTTCCGATTGTTGAACGTGAGCGGCCCACTCTGAAATATCTGGTTCGCGTTGCAACTTCTTCGCCAAAGCTTCCTTGGCGTCGATGAGTGTCATCATTTGTTGCACTTGCTTTCCAAAGACAATTTCTTGTTCGCGGGTTAGCAGTGGTACACGACCAATTTCTCGCAGATAGGTTCGCACCATATCAGCCGTGAATTTGGTGTTGAGGTTTTCGGTTTGGGTATTGACAGTAGGCATTGGTGCGATGTCCTCTACTTCGTAAAGATAATGTATGTTTTATTACTAAAATGGATGGGAAAAAGTAGTACATCTATCACGAAATGTAGGGAGCTACCAAAAGAAATTAATTGATACAGCCGTTGTCAAGACGGTCAGCCCCCAATGATAGGTTCCCCTACCTTCCCTAAATTTTCAATCTTTTATAAGCACGCTGGTTATTTTTGAGAATTATTCTCTTGGACAGTTACTAACACCGAGCGGTAAATCCGAAGTCGGTATGAGTTCTACTTAACTTATGATACGATAAATCAGGCAAATAGTAAACTATCTTAAGATAAAACCTATCATTATAATTTAAAAGCAGCCGTTATAGAAAAAAATTTTAAATTTCCTTGAAATTACTGACTACATCTATAGTGACGCCAAAAACCCTTCTTCTGTTGCCAAAAACTAGCCGGATAACCGAACTTAATTTGCTGTGACAATGGAGGGATGTCAACCCCTTCTCTGCGAGACGCTACGCGAACGGGGAATTCAAAATTCAAAATTCAAAATTAATAATCCCCATAAATAAATTTAGAGGCTTGTATCATAAGTGTTCTTCGGTCACGAATTAGTCATTAGTTACTTGTACTGAGCGTAGTCATTGGCAGAGCCTCTCCAAGAGTTGTATTGGTCATTTGCAAAGGACATAGACGCACCAGCGGCTTCCCGCAGGGTAGGACAAATGACAAATGACAATCTAAAATCCAAGGTCAGCTTTGGCTAGTTCAGCAGCGGCGAATACTTCTGCGTCAGGTTTTTCTTCCCAGGCTGGCTCACCAATTTCTGCATAAAAAGTTGCGTCGTAAGGTCGGGTACGTACTACTACTGGCATAGGCACAGCATGACCCAATATTAAAGCTTGTTGTTTCGAGTCTAGCTTTGCCAATACTGATCGCAGTCCGCTACCACCAGATACACCTGTAAAAATCGCGTCAATGTCTTTTTCATCATTCAGCAAAGCAGTAATACGAGTCCCAATTTGCGACATAACTTCATTATCTATCCCTGACGGGCGTTGATCAACTACCAAAAGTGTGACAAAATACTTTCGCAGTTCGCGGGCAATAGTCCCAAAGATAGTACTTTGTACAATAGCCGGGTCAAGGAAACGGTGCGCCTCTTCAATGGTAATCATCAATGGCGTTGGGCGATCGCAAGGATTTTTGCTTTGCAGAAATTTGTCTGCTTTTTTGACGTAATGCTCATGAATACGTCGGGTGATCATATTCGTCACCAGCATATAAGAGAGCATATTAGACTGGGAACCAAATTCTATCACAACATTCTTCCCAGATTCCAGGCATTGCACAATTTTACTAATATAATTCTGGGGGCAAACTGCTCGCATATACTTCAAGCTATCCATCCGCAAGAGTTTGCGCTGCAATGCCATAATCGAGCCTTTATGTCCGCGCTTCTCGTCGCAGAACATCTCGATTTCTTCGTTAGTCATATTCAACAACTGGACAATCCAAGACTTGCCAAACTCGCTATACAGAATATTGGCGTTATCTAAGGCTGCGTCAGAGAGTCCTAAATCTCGGCTACATAACTTAATATCTTCAACTTCTATTTGCTCATAGCTCAAATAAAGTTCTTGAGCATCACGCACACCACGGCGCTTTGTCGATTCTGGGTCGAGGGTGTAAACTTCCACTTTACTAGGAAAAAGTTGTTTTAAACCTTTAACCGTATTGACGTTCTTACCTTCTGCAACGGCTTCCCATCCATACTCGGAGTGCATATCAAAAATCAAGTTAACTGCCGCATTTTTACGGATAACGCCAGCTAAAAGTAACCGTGTGAGAAAGGATTTCCCAGTACCAGATTTCCCAAAAACCCCATTACTCCGTTCCACGAAACGATTCAAATCGATGCAAACCGGCACATCCATATCCAAAGGTTTGCCGATGGAAAAGTTACGCCTTTGGGGGTCATCTTCCCAACCAAATACCCGGCGAAAATCGTCAACACTTGCTTCGTAAACTTGACTAAAGTGACTAGGAATAGTTTTAACAGGCAACAATTCCATTGTCGTGCTGGTTTGTGGCACAAATGAAGCTAAACCCGTCACCGATGGGAGGAAAGGATTTGCCGATTTGCCATTTGTTGGGGAGAAAGATTCTTCAGTTTCGGGAGTGAACATCAACATCGGTGCGAGGTTGATAGTACCGTAAGTACCACTTCCGGCTAAAACATCTCGTAAAAAAGTGTCTTCCCAACTGGGGGGATTAGCAATAATTCGCGCATTAGCAGCTCCCAATGCTACATCTGTCAGCATACAAAAAAAACGCGATCGCATCCCTTGCACAACAAGAAACTTACCCACCCGCATATCTTCTACAGAAATGTCAGGATGCAATCGGACTTCTAAACCTTCAGTTAGAGAACCTTGAATGACCGAACCTAATGGCTGTGCCGAATTCATCTGATTAGTCATTTGTCATGTGTCATGTGTCATGTGTCATTGGTCATTGGTCATTGGTCATTTGTCATTTGTTTTTCTTCTCCATCCCCTATGCCCTATGCCCAATTCCCCATGTCCAATTATCTAATCAATCTGAATCGAAGTTGGCGCACTTCCCGTTGATGGAGTGGTACTAATTAAAGGTTTGCGGAATTGGGCGTAAAGGCGATCGCGCCAGGTGAAGAATGGCTCATAATCTATATTCTCGGCAAAGATTGGCAATCCTTTGCCTCTAATAGAAGCTGGTAAATCTAGATAGGGGCCAGAAGGGAACTTGAGTAATATCGATAATCCAGCCACCGCTAAGTCAGCTAAAGTCGGCTCATCTCCTGTTAAATAGGGACTATCTGCCAATAATAACGTTAAGGCTTCCAAGTCTTGTTTTAAAGATGCGATCGCTGACTGTATCACATCTGGGCTGTAACCTACCCCAAAACCCAATACCGTCAGTAAGTCAGTAGGTACTCCTTGCACCAGACTTTTAAATATATCTGGTGTTGAGGTGGGTAATAAAGACTTACGGAAATTTTGATCTTGACTTACGGCTGCAAATAGTGCTTTGCGACCTTTGATGCCTATGGACTCATCCGCCCATTCTTCTATTAATAAAGTTAAACCCCGTTGTTTAGAATCTTGCGGTATTATGGGGCGATCGGGATACTCTAAGTCTAAATACTTAGCTATTTCCGTAGAATCCGCAATATATTTATTACGATCCTTTAATACAGGCACTTGTCTTTGACCAGTCAGCCGGAACAGTTCCACTTGTCCAATCCCAGGCGTAACCTCTATTTTGCGGTAATCTAGTCCTTTAAAATCTAGAATTAGGCGCACTTTCTCTGAGTATTGAGAGAGTTCCCATTGGTATAATTCCAGCATGTGTTCTATCTCTTGTAACTGGTCAACTTATTAACTTTACAATTGTATCTTTAGTTTAAGTAATTTTTATTGGTATTAGTTGGTTAGCTGTCTATTTAATTGACATTAGGGTTTAATCGATGCCTGATTTTTGACAAAATTATCGATTAAAAAAATATTGTTTTCTGATTGATGATAATCTCAAATAATTAAGTAATTTAATTCAGGATATAAATAAACTCAACCCCTCATTCCTGGATCTACAACAGTTACTTCAATTTTTGTCAGCCTTAGTCTACGTTAAAAGATTTCGGTAATGAATTTCTCTGCTTTTTCTGAATAATCAATGGTTAATTCTGAAATATAGCTTTCTTCTCTATGTAATTCAGGATTCATGAATCAACTATTATTTTACGTACAAGCTTGTATATAAATTGTCTTTATAAGTATAATTTTTCTCCACTCATAACTTGTAGAGGTGAGATGTTCACACTTCCTGAGAATTTATGTTACACGGAGTGGGATTTTTAAATTTTCGTGTGATGGAGAAAATTTGCTCAATTTACATGAAATATATGGTAGATATATTTCATACTTATCAGCGTGAATCGAGGTTAAATATTTTACCTCACTAGCACAAACTCTTCTAGATAAAAATCTTACTTCCCTCTTGAGTTAGATTTTGTGCATAGCAAAATGTTATAAATCTTTATGTAATGTGTGGACAAAAAGAAAAACAAAATTTATGAAGACAAATTACAGCAAATTGCTGACCACGTTGGCAGGCATAGCAGGATTTACTAGTTTCAGCGTCCTCATTACTTTACCATCTGATGCGAAAGAGGTACTAAATCCTAACCCCAGTATTTTCAACGAAGCTCCCTATAACCAAGGTCAACGCCTTCAAGCAAACACTGAATACACACCTGCCGAAACCGTTTCCCAAATAGAAAAGGGCAATACCAAACGCAAACCAGTAGCACAGAAAAGTGGTGGAACGGTAAATCCCAGACCAAGTATTTTCAACGAGCCTCCCTATAACCGTGGTGGTGGTAGTGTTACACCTAGTGAACCTACACCCGTCACCCCAGGTACTACCCCAGAAACTCAACCTACCAAACCATCTACAACTCCACCCGGGCCAGGGGCTAGTGACAATCAAGGCAAAAACTTGTTAGCGTTGGCAGAGTCAAACGCTTCCTTTACCACCTTGACCAAGGCTTTGAAAGCAGCAGGATTGACCGGAGCTTTGCAAGGCAAAGATAACTTAACTATTTTCGCACCTACAGATGCAGCTTTTGCTAAGTTACCAGCAGATGCTTTGCAAGAATTGTTAAAGCCAGCTAACAAAGAAGTATTGCTCAAGATTTTAACTTATCATGTGGTGGCTGGTAAGGTATTGTCTACTGACTTAAAGTCTGGCGAAGTTAAAAGTCTCGAAGGTGGCGCAATAAACGTTAAAGTCGATCCTGCTACTGGTGTAACTGTCAATGATGCTAAAGTGACACAGGCAGATATCACAGGTAGTAACGGCGTAATCCACGCAATCGATCAGGTGATTTTACCTCCTGACTTGTAGTTGTAAGGTATCAGCACAACTGGCAACATAACTAGATTGGCATAAAATATTAATACGTTAAAATTCCGTTCAGATGTTAGTTTTGGACGGTTTTTTTGTTTGCAGTCAGCTTTTGATCTTTATCTTGCATTTCTAAAAGTTCAGGAATAGTAACAAACCTATAGCCCTGTTTCCGAAAGTTGGCAATAATTTCTGGTAAAGCTTGCACAGTTTTAGAGCGATTACCACCACCATCATGCATTAGCACAATTCCACCTGGCTTGGCCCTCCTAAACACATTATTAATTAATTTTGGTACAGCAGGACGTGAGTAGTCTACAGAGTCAGATGACCAGCGAATGATGGCATATTTGCTATTTCTAGCGTAACTAGCCACCCCATTGTGCATGATTCCTCCTGGTGGTCGAAATAAATTTGTTTTAATGCCTGTCACTTGATAAATCAAGTCTGCTGTGTGATCAATCTCATAGGCAGCTGCTTGTGGATTTAAGAATTGATACCAATGATGCCAAGTGTGATTACCAATTACGTGACCCTCAGCAATTTCCCGCTTTACTAAGGCTGGATAATTCTTTACGTTTTGTCCAATGAGAAAAAATGTCCCTTTGATCTGATTTTTTTTGAGAATATCAAGTACTTGTCCGGTACTTTCAGGCCATGGCCCATCATCAAAGGTGAGCGCAATTACTTTCTGTTGGGGAGTCAATTTTGCCGCATCAACTATTGCCCCTTGAAAACGTAGTGGCACAGTATATGAAAAACCTTTTGTTTGTACTTGTTGCTGCCAACTTCTAAGCATCGTCGCTTTTAGTTCTTCAATCTGCTGCTGAATTCCAACTTTGCTTGGTTGATTGTTTACATTTATATTCTCTGTACTTTGAGCATTAGAGGAGCTTGACTTAATAAGCATTATCGTGCTAAAAATCACACTCCCACTCAAGACAAGCAACGTAACTAATATTTTTTGCAGACCAAAAAATGACTTATTGTCGTCCACTTCATAGCTCCTTCCATGTCAAACCGTCTTTTTTTTCACAATACTTATCGCAGCTTTTTCTACTCTGTAAGCCTTGCCATACAAGCTACAGTTATGATTGGTATCTTTTTTTTAGTTAGCTCCAACCGTGACTCTGAAAAAATACCTTACCCGATGAATAATCTAATATCTATAAGCAAAATCCTCACCCTAAAGGTGAGAACCTTCTTAAGCATTAATTTTTGTAATCTATGGGGTATGAGGGGAATTTCGAGAACTGCAAAAGGCAAGTAAAATAATTTGTAATTAAGTTAAGTTTTGCAACGGATATCCAGACAAGAGCCACAAAACTTGACACTTCTTAGTTGCCAGGGACTTACCCCCTATAATTTATTAATCCTGCCTCATTTAACTATGAATCTTAATGTAGGCTAAATATTGCATATTCTCTTGACGAAGCCATTGCGAAATAATGACGAAGATGTGACCTTTCTTGAGTAATGACGGTAGAGAACAAACAAACCTGTTAAAAAATTTCTTTTATCCCCAACAGCGTCAGAGGATTGAACACCATTAACTGCTGAAAATTCTGCACGCTTGTTTCTGTCTCAAAAAAGGGACTTCCTATAAATCATCCATTTTGTGGGGCAAGATGCCTACCCCACAAGAGATAACAGGATACTTTTTATTTGGAAATCCCTTACCCTTAACAGGTTACAGGCTAGACATTACATCCCGTGCAACTGCTAAAGTCTGCTCAATGTCTTCTTCTGTGTGAGCAAAAGATGTAAACCCAGCTTCAAATTGAGAAGGTGCTAAGTAAACACCGCGCTCTAACATCCCGCGATGGAAGCGTCCGAATTTGGCTGTATCAGACTTTTTCGCATCTTCGTAGTTATGAACTGGCCCAGCGGTAAAGAATAAGCCGAACATGGCGCTGATTTGACCGCCACAAGCTGCATGACCAGTTTCTTTGGCAATTTGCAGCAAACCATCTGCTAGCTTTTTAGTAATCCGCTCAAGAGACTCGTAAGTACCTGGCTTTTGCAGCAATTCTAAAGTCTTAATACCAGCAGTCATCGCTAAAGGATTACCAGAAAGAGTCCCAGCTTGATATACGGGGCCGGCGGGCGCAACCATTGACATAATATCTCGACGACCACCATAAGCCCCTACTGGCAAACCACCACCAATCACCTTACCCAAGGTTGTTAAATCGGGAGTGACGCCAAATTTTTCTTGAGCGCCACCGTAAGCAATGCGGAAGCCTGTCATCACTTCGTCAAATACCAATAACGCTCCATACTCGTGAGTTAGTTCCCGTAACCCTTCTAGGAAGCCAGCGTCAGGCGCAATAAATCCAGCATTGCCGACGACTGGCTCAAGAATAACACCGGCAATCTCGTCGCGGTTTTCTTCAAATAAAGCTTTAACGGCTTCTAAGTCATTGAAAGGCGCAGTTAGAGTGGTGCTAGTTGCTAATTTAGGTACTCCTGGTGAGTCTGGCAAACCAAGTGTAGCAACACCAGAACCCGCTTTTACTAGAAACGCATCGGCGTGTCCGTGGTAGCAACCTTCAAACTTGATGATTTTCTCCCGGTTGGTGAAAGCCCGCATCAGTCGCAAAACTCCCATACAGGCTTCAGTTCCAGAGTTGACAAATCTGACCATTTCGATGCTAGGAACGGCATCAATGACCATTTCTGCCAAAACATTTTCTAGGACTGAGGGAGCGCCGAAACTGGTGCCTTTTTCTAAAGCTTCATGCAACGCTGCAATTACTTCTGGATGAGCATGACCACAAATAGCTGGGCCCCAAGTGCCTACATAGTCTATGTATTTATTGCCATCTACATCCCAAATATACGCGCCTTTGACACGATCAAAAACGATGGGTTGTCCGCCCACAGATTTAAAGGCACGAACTGGAGAACTGACTCCTCCGGGCATGAGATTTTGAGCAGCGGCGAAGACTTCTTGTGATTTTGTTGTTTTAATTGTGGTATTTACCAAAGTTCTCTCCTAACAGTGGGCAATAAAACGCTCTATCTTAGAATAGGGTCAAACACTGCTTAGAATTTCTATCGTATAAAATTAGCGGAACCAAAAAAATAACATTATGTTATGCAAGTCCAATGAAGACTTGACTTGAGATATTTAATTCAAAAAAACATACCAGCTGCCCTATTCTGAATGGTATCGTGAATCCATAAATTATTCTCATTAGAGCAAACTAGCTGGTATGTCTTCTAACGATTCGCGATCGCTGCATTACACCATCCCGGTTGAGAAAATTCGCTACGATGAACGGGGTCTGGTGCCTGCAATAGTCCAAGACTATCTAGATGGTACTGTCCTGATGATGGCGTGGATGAATCAGGAGTCGTTACAAAAGACTTTAGAAACTGAAGAAACTTGGTTTTGGAGCCGTTCTCGGCAAGAATTGTGGCACAAGGGGGCGACTTCTGGGCATATCCAAAAGGTGCAAAGTATCCGTTATGACTGTGATAGTGATGCGCTGCTCATTGGCGTAGAACAATTAGGAGATGTTGCCTGCCATACTGGAGAGCGCAGTTGTTTTCACCAAATAGAAGGTAAAATCGTTGCACCACCAGGAGATACATTGTCGCAATTGTTTCAAATAATATGCGATCGCCGCGATCATCCTACTGAAAGTTCTTATACTTGTAAACTATTCGCAGGTGGCGATAACAAAATTTTGAAAAAGATTGGTGAGGAAACCGCTGAGGTGGTAATGGCTTTTAAGGATGATGAAGCAGATGCGATCGCAGGTGAAGTGGCTGATTTGCTATATCATACTTTGGTCGCCTTAGCTCACCATCAAGTGGATTTAAAATCCGTATATCGCAAGCTCCAAGAACGTCGGCAATAGAGCCAAAAAACAAGTCATCTTACCGTGGAACCTATCCCACTAATACCGAAATATGGTAATCTACTTCTCGTATGAGAGGGGTGTATCTGTGTATGGCTGGG